>RGCL01000039.1 GCA_009919175.1 Betaproteobacteria bacterium | reverse complement strand
CCGGCCACAAAGACGCCGACAAACAAACGACGGATGCGGTAACCCAGCGCTTCGACCATCTCGCGATCTTGCACCCCCGCGCGAATGAGCAAGCCGATCTTGGTGCGGTTGAGCACCCACACCATGACGGCAAACACCACGGCACCCACGGCCACGGCAAAGATGCGGAACTTCTCGACCACGGAGTCGGCCAGGCTCAGCGAGCCCTTGAAGGCCTCGGGCAAAGGCAAGGGGATTTGATCGGGTCCCCATATGACCTTGATGAGCTCTTCGCCAATGATCATGCCGCCCATGGTGATGAGGATTTGCTTGAGGTGCTGCCCATAGACCGGGCGCACGATGAAACGCTCGAAGGCCAAGCCCACGGCAGCAGCCACCGCCATGGCCACAGCCATGGCAGCAAGCATGGCCAAGAGGTTGGGCCACCAGTCCGCAACCAGGGTGTAGGCCTGCAAGCCCCCGAGCACAGTGGTGGCGACAAAAGCGCCCAGGGCAATGAACACGCCGTGCCCGAAATTGAGCACGTCCATGAGGCCAAAGACCAGCGTAAGGCCAGAGGCAATGATGAAGATGATGAGCCCCATGGCCAAACCGGCCACGGTGAGGGTGAGCCAGGTCGATGGGCTGCCCACCAGGGGCAAGGCCAGCGCGGCCAGCAAAGGCACCAGGGCAACGGGCTTCCAATCCCATTGGGCTGTGGGCAGCGGGCTCATGTGTGCGCCCCCATGGACAAGCCCAGCAGGCGCGTCTGCAAGGCCTCGTCGTTCACAAAGCCCGACATGGGACCGGCATGCACCACCCGACCGTCGTCCATCACCACCACGTTGTCGCCCAGCTCACGGGCAAAGTGGATGTTTTGCTCGACCAGCAGCACGGTGGTGCGTGCGGCCTTGAGCTCGGCAAAGGCGTCGATGAGGTTGCGAACGATGGCCGGTGCCAGACCCTTGCTGGGTTCGTCCACCAGCAAGAGGCGTCGCGGCTCGATGAGCGCGCGCGAAAGCGCCAGCATCTGCTTTTGCCCACCCGAGAGCTTGCCCGCCGGGTGACGCCAGAAGGTTTTCATGGCGGGGAACATGCGAAAAATCCAATCGAGTCGGTCGGTGTCCACATCGTTGAGGGACCGAGCAGCACGCGCTGCGAGCAAGAGGTTCTCGCGCACGGTGAGGTCGGCAAAGATGCCCATGTTCTCGGGGACGTAGGCAATACCAAGGCCGGCGATGTCGGGTGTGGGCAGCGCCTGGATGTCCTGGCCGTCAAACACCACGCGCCCAGCACTCGCGCGCCACAAGCCCATGAGCGTGCGCAGCGTGGTCGTCTTGCCCGCACCATTGCGCCCGAGCAGCAGCGTGAGCTGACCCTCGGGCACGTCCATCTCCACGCCATGCAGGATGTGATACGCACCAATGTGCGTGTGCACGCCGTGCAGGCTCAACAGCGCTTGACTCATGCCGCCCTCGCCTTGCCCATGTAGGCCTCTTGCACCACCTCCGAGGCCATGACCTCGGCGGGTTCGCCGTCGGCCACGCACACGCCGTTGTGCAAAACCACAATGCGGTCGGCCAGCTCGCGCACCACATCCATCTTGTGTTCAACCAGCAAGATCACCTTGGTGGGGTCTTGCTTGAGGCGGCGAATGAGGTTGAGGATGACCGGCACTTCGTCAATGCTCATGCCTGCGGTGGGTTCATCGAACAAATACACCCGGGGATTGAGTGCCATGAGCACCCCCACTTCGAGCTTGCGCTGGTCGCCGTGGGGCAAGCCCGATGCCAAGAGATGCGCCTTGTCCTGCAAGGCCACTTGTGCGAGCACGGCCTGCGCTTGCTCGGTGAGCGCGCTCAGGTCGCTCCAGACCTGCCAGACATTAAGCCCTGCGCCCTCGCGCGCCTGAATGGCCAGGCGCACGTTTTCAAGCACGGTGAGGTTGGCAAACAAGTGGGTGAGCTGAAACGCACGCCCCAGCCCCGCGCGCGCGCGACGCGCTGCACCAAAGGGCGTGAGGTCTTGCCCATGCAGCAAAACCTGGCCTGCGGTGGCGGGGATCTGCCCCGAGATCAGGTTGAAGTAGGTGGTCTTGCCCGCTCCATTGGGGCCAACGATGGCGGTGAGCGTGCCGGGTTCAAACCGGCACGACACCTCGTTGACCGCCACATGCCCGCCAAAGCGGACGGTGAGACCGCGTGTTTCAAGCACGTTTGTTACGGATGGGCACGTCCATCTCGCTGGGCTTGATCTCGCGGATCAGCTCCGGCACACCCCAGGGGAAAGCGGGGTCGACCTTGATGCGGAAGTGATACATGCTTTGCATGGCCTGGTGGTCTTCCTTGCGGAAGGTCATGGTGCCCTTGGGCGTGTCAAAGCTCATGCCCTCCATGGCCTTGATGAGCGTGTTGGCTCGCGCGTCGCCGTTGGTCTTTTTGAGGGCGGTCACCACAGCCATGGCGGCACTGAAGCCCCCTGCCGTGAAGAAGTCGGGCGGGCTTTTGAACTTGGTGTAATGCATGGACACCAAGGCTTCGTTCACCGGGTTTTTGGGGATGCCGAAGTAGTAGTAGGTGGCGCCTTCCATGCCGGGGAAGTTTTTGTAGCTGGCCATGGCGGGCAGGATGTTGCCGCCCGTGGCGATTTCAATGCCATAGCGCTTGAGGTCGAGGTCGGCGATCTTGAAGGGGTTGCCCGCGCCCGCCCAGATGATGAAGATGATCTTGCGGCCGGGTTTGTCCTTGAGGTTGTCGATCAGGCGCTGCGCCCCAGCGGTGAAGTCGGTGGTGTTGGTGGGCAGGTATTCCTCGTGAACGATCTTGGCTTTCTTGAGCGCCTCCTTGAAAGCCTTCACCCCATCGCGGCCAAAGGCATAGTCTTGCGCCAGGGTGGCGATGACCGTGCCCTCTTTGTCCATGGCCACCGCGTTGGAGATGGCGTCTTGTGAGCTGTTGCGCCCCGTGCGGAAGATGTACTTGTTCCACTTGTCGCCGGTGATGGAGTCGGCCACC
Source organism: Betaproteobacteria bacterium (assembly GCA_009919175.1). Classification (GTDB taxonomy): domain Bacteria; phylum Pseudomonadota; class Gammaproteobacteria; order Burkholderiales; family Burkholderiaceae_C; genus Limnohabitans. Next base: position 21,397 of record RGCL01000039.1, on the reverse strand, counting down.
GCAGGCTCAACGAGCAAGACCTTTTTGTATTCCTCAGCCACAGGCAGCATGGCCAGCGCCACGCCCGAGCTGGTGGGGCCAACGGCCAGGTCGGCCTTGCCGTCACTGAAAGCCGAGGCCAGCAAGCTCTTGCCCAAGTCGGGCTTGCCCTGGTCGTCTTTTTCGATGACCACCAGCTTTTTGCCCGCCACCATCATGGTGCCGTTGGTGGCGTATTCCAAACCCATTTGAAAACCATTGCTGGTTTGTTTGCCATAGGCCTCCAGTGGCCCGGTGAGGCTGAGCACATGGGCAATGCGGATCTCACCTTGCGCAAAGGCCGAGACGGACAAACAGGCTGCTGCAAGCAAACCCAAAAGACGCGAGCGCCGAATAGACATGGAAACCTCCGATATGTGGCGTGGGATGCCGTGTGTTGAAAACCATTGCAATTTAACTCAGCCAGAACAATGCACACCTTCAGTGTATTTACTGAATCGGCATGAATTTTTTAGTTTGATAATGCCGCCGTCTGGTTCGTGTTCGTTGTCTCGCCCAGCCCCAGCAGAGACAGCCCTTGAAGACCAGCATCCCCGACATCAAAGCCAAAGCCCTGGCCTTTAGCCACAAGTGGGCAGACGCCACTGACGAAGCCAGCGGCGGCAAGAAGGCCTGGGCCAACGACGCCGAGCGCGTGGCGTTTCTGTTTGGCTTGTATGAGCAGGCCACCAGCTTGCTCAGCACCGTGCAAGCCAAAAAGTCACGGAGGAAACATGGCTGACACCCCAGAGGATCAAACCGTCATCGTGGTGGGCGCTGGGTTTTCGGCGGCGCTGACTGGCGGAAACAACCCCATGATCGGCAATGGCCCCTTACCCACACTCCAACGCTTGGGAAAAGAGCTATCCCAGTTTGCCCATCACTCAATAAAACGGTGGGATGCCGAAGGCCAATTCAGCGACAAGACCATCGGTCATGGCTTGACGTTGTTGCAGCAGACCTTTGAGGCTGACTCGAACCCAGACACCAACTTTGAGCAATTCATTTCGATGCTGGCGAGTCAGAAGTCATTCCTCGAGCAATTTCCCTCAGCAAATCGGCCTGACCTCCCTCAGAACGATCCTTACGTGTTGGACTTCATCATTTTTCTTTTATGTCAATTCTTTGAGCGTCTTCTCGGTGTTGCTCAATCTAAGTTAGTAGAAAAATTTTCAACAGATGAATTTCTTTATGCTGTCAACAGTGAACCTAGATTAAAAGAGTTCACAAGATGCTTATATGAACTAATGACAACGCAGGATAACGATAAAAGGATTCTTTCAGTCAATTTTGTTAGCCTCAATTACGATGGAATCCTGGAGGCTGTCACGGAAAAGGTCAATGATTTTGTTCATTACGAACGAACATACTATCGATACCGATCACATGTCATCCCATTAAGCAACCCTTATAGAGGGATCTACCAACATATGGATGGAATGTCCACGCAAATGTTTTGTCCCAGAATACTCAAACCTCATGGATCCATTCATTTCTACAAGTTACGAGGGAATATCAAATCCATTGTGGGCGGCTCTGGATTCGCTGGATTTATTCCAACATTCAGATACTCACCTAATCCTATTGGTCCCTTAAAAGAGCCAAGAGATTCTTCACTTCATTTTGAGGCCACCCCCTTCATCATCCCCCCCGTCTTGAACAAAGAAACCTACATGGGTTCTGACTATTTCACCGAGATGCTTTTTCATGTTCATCGCGCCATCACCAAGGCGCGCAACATTGTGGCGATTGGATTCAGCTTGCCACCTTCAGACCTTCACCTGTGGGCCGCCCTTCAATCCATCGATTGGACAGATAAGCGGGTTTTCATTTGCGACATTGAAAAAGAAGATGGCGATGCATTTAAAAATTGGCGTCGAGTTGCGCGAGGTGCAAAGGTCGAATTGCTACCCTTCGAAGGCCTGCCCTGCGACACCGAGGCCAACATCAAGAATTTTTTTGATGACCTAAAAAAACGCATCCATTGATGACCATTCATTCACTTTGAGAGGTAAAAATGATGACCATGCAGCCCCCTCGCCTTTGCAGCGTGCAGGCCTTGCCAGGATTAATCTTGCACTTGGAATTCATCAACGGCGATCACTTTGAACTTGACTTCAAGCGTCTGCTGATTCAATCCAAGGGCCTTGCGCCCTTGGCTCAAGAAAAGGTTTTTGCTCAAGCCCAACTCATCAAGGACGAAGGATGGGCAGTGGTTTGGCCCGAGGTCGACATCCAAATCGGTGCTGATACCTTATGGCGCGATGCCCATGATCAACGAGTCCCGCAATGATTGAGCCTGGCTGCTCACCCCCATCAATTGCCCTAGGTTGGCTTGCAACAGCAACAGGCCATTTCTGGTAAGGCTGCCCATCTCCATGCTCGGATAGCTGAATCCCTGCTCAATCAGTTCTTGAGATGAACTGAGTTTTTCTTTAACCAATCCCGCAGCGCATCGTCGATTCGCGATTGCCAGCCTTGGCCAGACGCTCGGAATGGGGTCAATACTTCTGGCGATAAACGGAAATTGAACTTCTCCATGGTTATCGTCCTTTTGTGAATAGATGGGCATCAGTAGATGCTCACCACCTTAGCTAGTGCGGCTCAACTCAATCGATCGCACCTCACTCCGCCGTGATCTTGCGCTCTGAAATCACCTTTCTGACTTTGGTGAGCTGTAACCAACGCAGAAGAGGTTAGCCAGAGAAAACCTGGCTCATGCGTTTGAGCTGAGCGTGGCTTGCCAACCTTTCGAAGTCTCTTTGAGCGTGAGTGTGAATCGCTCGGAGTCGTTCAGTGTGGTCACCATGTTTTTGACCGATTCGTCACCATTGGTGTGAGCCATATAGACCACCCGAATGAGCAGATCAGCCATTTTGGGGATCCGACTGGATTTCTCCCAAATTGCAATGGCTTGGCTGCTCACTCCCATCAATTGTCCTAGGCTGGCTTGCGACAGCATCAGGCCATTTCTCAAGTAGCGAAATTCAGACCCCAAAAGTTTGGATGGTTTTTTGCAGAGTGCGGTGCAAATGGCTTGTGTAAGCCCCTCAAGGTTTTGTATGGAAACGGCTTGCCCATAAGGTGTCTTTTTCTTTTGATAGCCATTGAGCAACCACACGTTGCGCAAACCCGCATCGGTGTAAGCATACATGTTCAACCTCCAATCCATAAAGCAGTGACTACCCATCCCGACACCGCGCTCTTTCCATCAAGTGCAATGACAACGCCGAGGTGGTGACCTGCAATCACTCGCTCAAGTCGACACAAAACATGCCCGGCTTGAAGGCCAGGTTCCGGTTCTCTGCGGATCACTCCATGCCTCAATACCTCCAGCACCTGGAGTCGAGTCATGTGTCGTTCACGCATCCTGGCTAAGGCATGCTCTGTGAAAATATGTTTTCACTTTCAATAGCCAGATGCTTGACGAGCGTTTCCCACTGAACTTTGGATGGCGCGGGCATGCTATAAAAATTATAGTTTACAGAAGGTGGTTTTCATAGCAATGTCCACCAATTCCGTGCCCAGATGTCCCCGCACGACTCAATCATTTTTTGAGTTGCGCAGATTTTTTGTCGATCACCAAGTATGTAACGAGTTCAGACTGTCACCTCAGCGAGATGAACCTCACTCCGCCGTGATCTTGCGCTCGGCAATCACCTTCTTCCACTGCTCGCGCTCGCGCCGGTAATGGGTCGCAAAGGCTTGCGGTGTGCCGCCCACGGCCTCGGCACCCAGGCGGTTGAGCTGGGCGCGCAGCTCGGGCTCAGCCAGCGCCTCGTTGATGGCCGTGTTGATCCGCGCGGTGAGTTCGGGGCTCAAATGCTTGGGCGCAAAGAGGCCAAACCAGGTGACGGCCTCATAGCCCTTGAGGGTTTCGGCCACGGTGGGCAAGTCGCCCATGAGCGCGGTGCGCTGGCGGCTCGTCACGGCCAAAGCCCGCACCTTGCCCCCATGGATGTGAGGCAACGCCGAGGGGATGGAGTCGATCAGCAAATCGATCTTGCCGCTGATCAAGTCGGGAATGGCCAGGGCAGTGCCTCGATAAGGAATGTGGGTGATGAAGGTGCCCGACATGGACTTGAACAATTCGGTTTGCAAATGCACCACGGTGCCGTTGCCGCTGGATGCGTAGTTCAGTGCGCCCGGCTTTGACTTGGCCAGCGCAACGAATTGCTCGATATTTTTGGCGGGCGAACTCAGCGGTACCAACACCACGTTGGGCGCATTGGCCACATGGGCAATCGGTGTGAAGTCGCCGTCGGGGTCGTAATTGAGTTTGGGGTTGAGCGTGGGTGCAATGCTGTGCGTGCTCGACGTGGCCAGCAACAGCGTGTAGCCATCGGCAACGGCTTTGGCGGCCAAGTCTGAACCGATGGTGCCACCTGCACCGGGCTTGTTGTCCACCACGATGCTGGTGCCCAGCTTCTCGCCCAAGCGAATGGAGATGGCTCGCCCCAACACATCGGTGGCTCCCCCTGCCGGGAAGGGAATGATGAGGCGAATGGGTTTGCTGGGGTAAGCCAAAGCCTGGGCTTGAGCATGTCCGACCTGCAATAGCCCCAGCACGCCAAGCAGCGTGGCCATCAGCATGGTGTAGTGAGGGTGGGTTGTGGTCTTCCAAAAACGGTGCAGCATGGTGTGAGCCTTTGACTTGTTTGGGTTGGCGATGGGGACAAGCATAAAGCCTCATCGTTGAGTGACTTGATCCTCCATGAAACCATGAGAAAAGCCCATCCAGGCGCTGGCGCTTGAATGGGCTTTACTGGTGCCAGCGCAGTGCTGGCCCTTGGGAACGAAGTCTTAAACCGTCACACCCTTGGCGATGTCGGCATATTCCTCGATCTGGTCGAAGTTCATGTACTTGTACACGCTGGCCGCATCCTTGTTGATGATGCCCACGGCTTCCTGGTACTCAGCAACGGTGGGAATGCGCCCAAGCTTGGAACACACCGCCGCCAATTCGGCACTGGTGAGGAACACGTTGGTGTTCTTGCCCAGGCGGTTGGGGAAGTTGCGGGTGGAGGTGGAGACGACGGTCGCACCCTCGCGCACCTGCGCCTGGTTGCCCATGCACAAGCTGCAGCCCGGCATTTCGGTGCGCGCACCAGCCGTGCCAAAGGTGGCGTAGTGCCCTTCCTTGATGAGCTCGCTCTCGTCCATTTTGGTGGGTGGCGCAACCCACAGCTTGACGGGGATGTCGCGCGCGCCGCCCAACACTTTGGAGGCTGCACGGAAGTGGCCAATGTTGGTCATGCAAGAGCCAATGAAGGCTTCGTCGATCTTGGTGCCAGACACTTCACTCATGAACTTGGCGTCATCGGGGTCGTTGGGACAGCACACGATGGGCTCTTTGATCTCGGCCAGGTCGATGTCGATCACGGCAGCGTACTCGGCGTCTTTGTCGGCCTTGAGCAACTCGGGCTTGGCCAGCCAGGCTTCCACGGCTTTGATGCGGCGCTCAAGGGTGCGCTTGTCCTGGTAGCCATCGGCAATCATGTTCTTCATGAGCACGACGTTGCTCTTGAGGTATTCGATGATGGGCTCTGTGTTGAGCTGGATGGTGCAGCCAGCGGCAGAACGCTCGGCAGAGGCATCGGACAACTCGAAGGCTTGCTCCACCTTGAGGTCGGGCAGGCCTTCGATTTCGAGGATGCGACCCGAGAAGATGTTTTTCTTGCCCTTTTTCTCCACGGTGAGCAAGCCGGCCTTGATGGCATAGAGGGGAATGGCATGCACGAGGTCGCGCAGGGTCACGCCCGGCTGCATCTGGCCTTTGAAGCGCACCAGCACCGACTCGGGCATGTCCAGGGGCATGACGCCCGTGGCGGCACCAAAGGCCACCAGGCCAGAGCCGGCGGGGAAGGAAATGCCGATGGGGAAGCGGGTGTGCGAGTCGCCACCCGTGCCCACGGTGTCGGGCAACAGCAAGCGGTTGAGCCAGCTGTGGATCACGCCGTCACCAGGGCGAAGTGCCACGCCTCCACGGTTGCTGATGAATGCGGGCAGCTCGCGGTGCATCTTCACGTCCACGGCCTTGGGGTAGGCAGCGGTGTGGCAGAAGGACTGCATCACCATGTCAGCCGAGAAGCCCAGGCATGCGAGGTCTTTGAGTTCGTCACGGGTCATCGGGCCGGTGGTGTCTTGCGAGCCCACGGTGGTCATCTTGGGTTCGCAATAGGTGCCAGGACGAATGCCATGGCCTTCGGGCATGCCGCAGGCACGACCCACCATCTTCTGCGCCAGGGTAAAGCCCTTGCCACTGTCTTTGGGGGCTTTGGGCAAGCGGAACAACGAGGAAGCAGGCAAGCCCAGGAATTCGCGAGCTTTGCCGGTCAGGCTGCGGCCAATGATGAGGTTGATGCGCCCGCCTGCGCGCACTTCGTCAAACAGCACGTCGCTCTTGAGCTGGAACTCGGCCACGGTCTGGCCATCTTTGGTGATCTTGCCGTCGTAGGGCAAGACGTCGATGACGTCGCCCATTTCGAGTTTGCTCACGTCCACCTCGATGGGCAATGAGCCAGAGTCTTCTTGTGTGTTGTAGAAGATGGGTGCGATCTTGCCGCCCAGGGTCACGCCACCGAAGCGCTTGTTGGGCACAAAGGGGATGTCTTGTCCGGTCGCCCAGATCACGCTGTTGGTGGCCGACTTGCGGCTCGAGCCTGTGCCCACCACATCGCCCACGTAGGCCACGAGGTGGCCTTTCTTCTTGAGGTCCTCAATGAACTGGATGGGGCCACGCTTGCCGTCTTCTTCGGGCTTGAAGGCCGCGTCGGGGCGGGTGTTCTTGAGCATGGCCAGGTAGTGCATGGGGATGTCGGGACGGCTCCATGCATCGGGCGCGGGGGAGAGGTCGTCGGTGTTGGTTTCACCCGGCACCTTGAAGACGGTCACAGTGATGGTCTTGGGCACTTCGGGGCGGGTGGTGAACCACTCGGCATCAGCCCAGCTTTGCATGACTTCTTTGGCTTTGGCGTTGCCGGCCTTGCACTTCTCGGCCACGTCATGGAAGGCGTCGAACATGAGCAGGGTTTTCTTGAGGCCTTCGGCGGCCACGGCGGCCACGTCCTTGTCGTCCAGCAAGTCGATGAGGGGCTTGACGTTGTAGCCCCCCACCATGGTGCCCAGCAGCTCGGTGGCTTTGGCCTTGGAGACCAGCGCCACCTTGATGTCGCCATGGGCAACGGCAGCGAGGAAAGAGGCCTTGACCTTGGCGGCATCGTCAACGCCCGGTGGCACGCGGTGCGTGAGCAAATCCATCAGGAAGGCATCTTCGCCAGCGGGGGGTGCCTTGATCAGTTCGATCAGGTCAGCCACCTGCGCGGCGGTCAGCGGCAAGGGAGGGATGCCCAAAGCGGCGCGTTCTGCGACATGGTCTCGGTAGGCTTTCAACATGGTTTTCTCCGTCAAGTTCTCAAAGTGCTAGGGTGAATCAACGCTGGACCACTTCGGTCTGGGGCTCCAGCAAATTGGGGGGTGGGGTGTGCTGCGCCGCCGCCTCAACGGCTTGCTGCTGCGGGGTGCGGCAGGCGTCTGCCATGCGTTGCCCCAGCTTGGTGTTCATGAGCATGGACTTGGCAGGCAATTGGATCCATACGCCGCCGCGTGCCGGGTCTTCAAGGCGCACCGCGCCGGTTTGTGTGGCCACGGGAACCATTTCGAAGCGGTCTTTCACACCGAGCTGCACATGAAAGTAACCCGGTGCATCGGGCATGGGCACGACCTTGACGCGCAACTTGTCGTCGCAGGCAATGTCGCCGGTCTGCACCTTTTGCGCGAGTTCGAGTTGCGGCTCGCTCAGCACCGGCATGCCGGGCGTGGCGGCCGCCACGGCGGCAGGGGCTGCAACCGGCTCGGCCTCGGCCTTGTGGCTGGCTTTGCGGGGTTTTTTCTTTTTGGCCGATTTGGATTTGGCCGCGCTGGGTTCGGGCACATCCACGCCGGTGGTGCTTTGCGCCCAGATGAGGGGCGAGGCCACAAGGGCCAAAGACATCAGGATGGTGGAAAGCAGGGTTTTCATGGCGGTCTCCGGCGGTTGAGCGGTCAGCTGCCCATTTGATCAGACAAATCGGTGGGCAGGGGCTTACCAGTGGCATGCGCCCGCTGAAGCAGTTGCCAGAAATACCTGTAGCTGGCGCGGTCGTGCAGTTGGCCTGCATGGCGAATGGGCGCCCAGTGCGCTTGCATGGCCGCCTGAATGATCGCCACGGCGGTGTCGATGTCGGCTTGCGATGGGGACATGGCCTCGAGGATGGGGCGAATCTGTGATGGGTGGATGCTCCACATGCGCGTGTAGCCCATGTCATTGGCCGCCACCTGGGCTGCGCGGGAAAACGCAGCCAGGTCATTGAGCTCGGGGACCACGCAATGCGAGGGGACTTTGCCGTGAGCGTGGCAGGCGCTTGCAATCGCCAACTTGGCGCGCACCACAAGAGGGTGTTCGAACTGCCCCGCTACGCCCATGGCCTGGGCAGGGATGGCACCGCCATGGGCTGAAACGAAATCCATGACGCCAAAGCTGAGCGAGGCCACACGAGGATGTGCCGCAATGTCAAACGCCTGGTGCACCGCAAAAGGCGATTCGATGAGCACGTGCACGGGCAAGTGCTGACCGCCAGCCTGGTTGATGGCCTGCACGGCGGCATCGACATCGGCCACGGATTCGGTCTTGGGCACCATGATGTGCGCGAGGCGATGCCCCACGCTGGGCACGATGGCCATGACATCGGCATGAAAGCTCGGGTGATCGACCGGGTGCACGCGCACGGCCACCCGCGCCTCAGGCGCAGCGGTGGCCACGAGCTCGCTCACCAGCAAGGCATGTTCGAGTTCGCCACCCACGGGGGCGCCGTCTTCACAGTCGAGGGTGACGTCGAACACACAAGTGCCCATCTCCTCGGTGAGCTCGGCTTGCAGTTGCAAGGACTTGCGCATGCGCACCTCGACGCCGCTGTAGTGGTCGCACACAGGCATGCGCACCATGCCCGCTTGTGCCCCCAACAACACCTTGTTGGGGTGCAACTCAGCGGGCAAGGCTGTCATGACTGCGGGCTCCGGCTTGGGCTCAGATGAGGTGGGCCACGCCGGCTTGTTCGTCGGTCAGTTCCTTGAGGGTCTTGTCGATGCAGGACTGACTGAATGCATCAATCTCCAGGCCTTCGACCACTTTGTATTCGCCGTTTTCACAGGTGACGGGGAAACCGAACATCACCCCTTTGGGAATGCCATACCAGCCTTGCGAAGGAATGCCCATGGTGACCCATTCGCCCTTGGTGCCCAAGGCCCAATCGCGCATGTGGTCAATGGCGGCGTTGGCAGCCGAGGCGGCAGACGACAGGCCCCGTGCCTCGATGATGGCTGCGCCACGCTTGCCCACGGTGGGCAGGAAGACGTTGGCGTTCCAGTCGTGGTCGTTGATCATGGTTTTGACCGACTGGCCACCGATGGTGGCAAAGCGGTAGTCGGCATACATGGTGGGTGAATGGTTGCCCCACACGCAGAGTTTGCGGATCTCGGACACGGCCTTGCCGGTCTTGGCCGCGATTTGGCTGGCCGCGCGGTTGTGGTCCAGACGCAGCATGGCGGTGAAGTTCTTGGCGGGCAGATCGGGCGCCGACTTCATGGCGATGTAAGCGTTGGTGTTGGCAGGGTTGCCCACCACCAGCACCTTGACGTTGCGGCTGGCCACGGCGTTGAGGGCTTTGCCCTGCACGGTGAAGATCTGGGCGTTGGCGGCGAGCAAATCGGCGCGCTCCATGCCAGGACCGCGAGGACGTGCGCCCACGAGCAAGGCATAGTCGGTGTCTTTGAAAGCGGTCATGGGGTCAGCGTGGGCTTCCATGCCAGCCAGCAGGGGGAAGGCGCAATCTTCCAGTTCCATCATCACGCCTTTGAGGGCTTTTTGGGCTTTCTCGTCGGGGATTTCGAGCAACTGGAGGATGACAGGCTGGTCTTTGCCCAGCATCTCGCCTGAGGCGATGCGAAACAGCAAGGCATAGCCAATTTGACCTGCGGCTCCGGTGACCGCGACGCGAACGGGTTTTTTGCTCATGGAAGGCTCCAAAGTGATAAAGGTTTGTGTTGAAAGAAGTTTACCGCTGGGGCCTGGCCCAAAGGGCTTCTCTTGTGTCTTATAGAAGATATGATAGCGACCCACACATGACATTGACCTGACGAAAAGCAATGACCACCCACTCTGCTCCAGCAGTTGAGGAGTCCAACGGGACCCGGGGGCCGGCATTTGCGCCGCTTTATCTTCAGATCAAGTCCTTGATCCTCAATGCCTTTCAGTCGGGCGAATGGAAGCCCGGCGAGCCCATCCCCAGCGAGATGGAGCTGGCCAACCGCTACCGCGTGAGCCAGGGCACAGTGCGCAAGGCCATCGACGAACTGGCCGCCGAAAACCTCGTCATCCGCCGCCAGGGCAAGGGCACTTTCGTGGCCACCCACTCGGCGCAGCATGTGCGCTTTCGTTTTTTGCGCCTTGCCCCCGATGCCCCCGCCGAGGACGGCAGCATGGGTCCAGCCTCGCGCACCATCATCGAATTCAAGCGCACCCGCACCACGGCTGAGCTGGCACGCCAGCTCCACCTGCGCAGCAGCGACTCGGTGTTCCATGTACGCCGGGTGCTGGGCTTTGCGGGCAAGCCCACCATCCTTGAAGACCTGTGGTTGCCGGCCAATGCCTTCAAAGGCCTGAGCGCCGAGCAGCTCAATACCGACCGAGGCCCCATGTACGCGCTCTTCGAGACCAAATTCGGGGTGCGCATGGTGCGCGCCGAGGAACGGCTGCGCGCCGTCTTGCCCACCGAGGAACAAGCCCAGACCCTGCAACTGCCCATGGGCACGCCCCTGTTGCAGGTAGAACGTCTGGCCTACACCTATCACGATCAACCGATGGAAGTTCGCCAGGGTCTGTACCTGACCGAGCACCATCACTACCGCAACGAGTTGAATTGAACGGCTGTTTTGTCATGCTTCAAACTGGTGCGCCCCTAGGTGACCGCAATCCTCATGTCAGATTACTGGGTTGCAATAGAATTTTTGTGGCACACCGTGCAGCTGTCGACCCGCTTTTCTCTGGAATGAAAGAAAGCCTCTTCTCATGAACGAAACCGCTCAAAGCAAACCTGAGTTTCGCAACATCAATGCCTTCAAGGACTTGACCACCTACCGCCTGCCCGCAGCCGGTTGGGTGTCCATCCTTCACCGCGCCAGCGGCGTACTGATGTTTGTGCTGTTGCCCTTCGTCATCTGGCTGTTTGATGTCTCTGTGTCCTCGGAAATCTCGTACGCCCGATTCACATCGGCCTTCGAAGCCGGCCTGGGTCCCGTGCCTAGCTGGTTCGTCAAGCTGGTGGTGCTCGCGCTCATCTGGGCCTACTTGCATCACCTCATCGCTGGCGTGCGTCACCTCTACATGGACGTCTTTCATGCCGTAACCAAAGAATTTGGCCGCTCCTCCGCTGTCGCCACCCTGGTGTTGAGCCTGGGTCTGACTGCCGCGCTGGGCGCCAAGTTGTTCGGTCTGTACTGATTTCATCAAAGGAAAACACCATGTCCGTGAATTACGGCTCCAAGCGTGTGGTGGTCGGTGCCCATTACGGGTTGCGCGACTGGCTGGCTCAACGCGTTACAGCGGCCTTGATGGCCCTGTTCACCCTGATTCTTGTGCTCCAGGTGATCTTCACCCAAGGTGCCATTGGCTATGACCAATGGGCTGGCATCTTTGCCCCCCAGTGGATGAAAGCCCTGACCTTTGCCGTGGTCCTGGCCCTCATCTATCACGTGTGGGTGGGCATCCGCGATGTCTGGATGGACTACGTCAAACCCGTTGCAGTGCGCCTGGTGCTGCAAGTATTCACCATCGTCTGGCTGCTGGCATGCGGCGGCTGGGCCATTCAGGTTTTGTGGAGACTCTGATCATGACCAGCAAGCAAATCCCCCGTCGCCGTTTTGACGTCGTGATCGTGGGCGCAGGTGGCTCTGGCATGCGTGCCTCCTTGCAACTCTCGCGCGCAGGCCTGAATGTGGCCGTGCTCTCCAAAGTCTTTCCCACGCGCTCGCACACGGTGGCAGCGCAAGGCGGCATTGGTGCCTCACTGGGCAACATGTCGGATGACAACTGGCACTACCACTTCTACGACACCGTCAAAGGCTCTGACTGGCTCGGCGACCAAGACGCCATCGAATTCATGTGCCGCGAAGCCCCCAAAGTGGTCTATGAACTCGAGCACATGGGCATGCCCTTTGACCGCAACCCAGACGGCACGATTTACCAGCGTCCCTTTGGCGGCCACACTGCCAACTACGGCGAAAAACCCGTGCAACGCGCTTGCGCTGCGGCCGACCGCACCGGTCACGCCATGCTGCACACGCTCTATCAGCAAAACGTCCAGGCGCGCACCAACTTCTTTGTCGAGTGGATGGCGCTGGACCTCATCCGCGATGCCGATGGCGATGTGGTGGGCGTGACCGCCCTCGAAATGGAAACCGGCGATCTGCATATCCTTGAAGCCAAAACCACCCTGTTGGCCACGGGCGGCGCAGGCCGCATCTTTGCGGCATCGACCAACGCCTTCATCAACACGGGCGACGGCCTGGGCATGGCCGCTCGTGCGGGCATCCCGCTCGAAGACATGGAGTTTTGGCAATTCCACCCCACTGGCGTGGCCGGTGCGGGCGTGTTGCTCACCGAAGGCTGCCGTGGAGAAGGCGCGATTTTGCTCAACAGCAATGGCGAGCGGTTCATGGAACGCTACGCGCCCACGCTCAAGGACCTGGCACCGCGTGACTTTGTGTCGCGCTCCATGGACCAGGAGATCAAGGAAGGCCGTGGCTGTGGCCCCAACAAGGACTACGTGCTGCTCAAGCTCGACCACCTGGGCGCCGACACCATCCACAAACGCTTGCCCTCGGTCTATGAGATCGGCGTGAACTTTGCCAACGTGGACATCACCAAAGAGCCCATCCCTGTCGTGCCCACCATTCACTATCAAATGGGCGGCATCCCCACCAACATCAATGGCCAGGTGGTGATTCAAAACGCCACTGACCACAATGCGGTGGTCAATGGCCTCTATGCCGTAGGCGAATGTTCCTGCGTGTCGGTGCACGGCGCCAACCGCCTTGGCACCAACTCCTTGCTCGACTTGCTGGTGTTTGGTCGCGCTGCGGGCAACCACATCGTGGACTTCAACCTGAAGAACAAAAACCACAAGCCCCTGCCCGCCGATGCGGCTGACCGCACCTTGGCTCGCCTGGCCCGCCTGGACCATGCACCCAATGGCGAATATGCCCAGGACGTGGCCAACGACATCCGTGCCGCGATGCAAAAGCACGCGGGGGTGTTTCGCACGCAGGCCAGCATGGACGAGGGCGTGCGCAAGATCGCCGAATTGCGCGTGCGCTCGCAATCGATTGGCCTCAAGGACAACTCCAAGGTGTTCAACACCGCGCGCATCGAAGCCCTGGAGGTCGAGAACCTCATCGAATGCGCGCAGGCCACCATGGAAAGCGCCGCCGCCCGCAAGGAATGCCGTGGCGCCCACACCGTGTCCGACTATGAGCATCCTGCTGACCACCCCACCGCACCGCTGGGGCGTGACGATGCCAACTGGATGAAGCACACCCTCTGGCACAGCGCCACCAACAGCCTGACCTACAAACCGGTCAAGACCAAACCCCTGACCGTGGACACCGTACCCCCCAAGGTCCGCACGTTCTGAGCTAAGGAAGACGCATCATGCAAAAACGCACATTCAAAATCTACCGCTACGACCCCGAGAAGGACAGCAAGCCCTACATGCAGACCATCTCCATCGAGCTCGATGGACATGAGCGCATGTTGCTTGACGCCCTCATCAAGCTCAAGGCGCAAGACCCCTCCCTGTCCTTTCGCCGGTCCTGCCGCGAAGGCGTGTGTGGCTCGGACGCCATGAACATCAACGGCAAAAACGGCTTGGCTTGCCTCACCAACATGCGCACCCTGCCCGATGTCATCGTGCTCAAGCCCCTGCCTGGTCTGCCCGTGATCCGCGACTTGATCGTGGACATGACCCAGTTCTTCAAGCAGTACCACTCGATCAAGCCCTACCTCGTCAACGACACGCTGCCCCCCGAAAAGGAGCGCCTGCAGTCGCCCGAGGAGCGCGAAGAGCTCAATGGCCTGTACGAATGCATCCTGTGTGCCAGCTGCTCGACCAGCTGCCCCTCGTTCTGGTGGAACCCCGACAAATTTGTTGGCCCCGCTGGCTTGTTGCAGGCCTATCGCTTCATTGCCGACAGCCGCGATCAGGCCACGGCCGAGCGACTCGACAACCTGGAAGATCCTTATCGCCTCTTCCGTTGTCACACCATCATGAACTGCGTCGATGTGTGCCCCAAGGGTCTGAACCCCACCAAGGCCATCGGCAAGATCAAGGAACTCATGGTGCGCCGCGCCGTTTGAGGCGCACCAGAGGTCACGCACCATGGCAACAGACTATGCGGGTCTAGACACCTCGGTGGGTGACCCCACGCTCGATGGCCTTGACGCTCGATTGCCCCTGAGCGCCCAGGCCCTGAGCAAACTGCGCTGGCGTTGTCGGCGCGGGCTGTTGGAGAACGACTTGTTCATCCAGCGATTTTTTGAGCGGCATGCCGACCACCTCACCGTGGGTCAGGCGCAGGCGCTCTATTCGCTGATGGATCTGTCTGACAACGACTTGATGGACGTGCTGCTCAAACGGCGCGCCCTTTCGCCAGACAAGAACCCAGCGCCCGTGCGCGAAGTGCTTGAGATGTTGTGGGCCTGACCCACGAAGACCAACCAGGAAATCATCATGAAACAGACCGATTACACCGCCACACTATCGTTCAGCAACGGCAAGCCCAGCGTCGAAATGCCCGTTTACGCTGGCTCGATCGGGCCGGATGTGGTCGACATCCGCAAGCTCTACGCCCAGACCGGCATGTTCACCTACGACCCGGGTTTTTTGTCGACCGCCTCTTGCCAGTCGACCATCACCTACATCGACGGCGACAAGGGCGAGCTGCTCTATCGCGGTTACCCCATCGAGCAGTTGGCTGAGCATTGCGACTACCTTGACACCTGTTACCTGCTGCTCAACGGTGAATTGCCCAACGTCAAGCAGCGCGACGACTTCCATCACCTCGTGAACCAGCACACCATGGTGCACGAGCAAATGCAGTTTTTCCTGCGTGGCTTCCGCCGCGATGCACACCCCATGGCCATCCTCACCGGCCTGGTGGGCGCAATGTCGGCCTTCTATCACGACAGCACCGACGTCCATAACCCTGAGCATCGCCACATTGCCGCCATCCGCCTCATCGCCAAGATGCCCACGCTCGTGGCCATGGCCTACAAATACAAAATTGGCCAGCCCTTCATGTACCCGCGCAACGACTTGTCCTACTCGGGCAACTTCCTGCGCATGATGTTTGGCGTGCCTTGCGAGGACTATGTGGTCAACCCTGTGCTCGAGCGCGCCCTCGACCGCATCTTCATCCTGCACGCAGACCACGAACAAAACGCATCCACCTCCACCGTTCGCTTGTGCGCATCCTCGGGCACCAACCCCTTTGCCGCCATTTCTGCCGGTGTGGCCTGCTTGTGGGGTCCTGCTCACGGTGGCGCCAACGAAGCCTGCCTGAACATGCTCGAAGAAATCCAAGCCATGGGCGGTGTGGCCAAGGTGGGCGAGTTCATGGAGAAGGTCAAGGACAAGAATTCGGGCGTCAAGCTCATGGGCTTTGGTCACCGCGTCTACAAAAACTACGACCCCCGCGCCAAGCTCATGCAAGAGACTTGCAATGAGGTGCTCAAGGAGCTGGGTCTGGAGAACGATCCCCTGTTCAAGCTGGCCAAGTCGCTGGAGAAGATTGCGCTCGAAGACGACTACTTTGTCTCCCGCAAGCTCTACCCCAACGTGGACTTCTACTCTGGCATCGTGCAGCGCGCCATTGGCATTCCTGTGGACCTCTTCACCGGCATCTTTGCCCTTGCCCGCACCGTGGGCTGGATCGCCCAGCTCAACGAAATGATTGGCGACCCCGAGTACAAGATTGGTCGCCCCCGCCAGCTCTTCACGGGCTCGGCTCACCGCAACGTCAAGCCCATCGAGCAGCGCTGAGCCCCAGCCGACCCGTTGTAGGTTTTGTACAAACCCCGCTTCGGCGGGGTTTTTTCATGCCTGCTGCCGGAGGTTGGCGCGCGCCCTTGGACAACACCCAGCCTTTAGAATCTTTGCTCCCTGGCAGAGCCCTGCCTTTGTCCTTCAACCTTCTCCTGTCACAGGATTTCTCATGGCCCGCACGCTTTACGACAAGATCTGGGACGAACACGTGGTTCACACCGAAGAAGATGGAACTGCCCTGCTCTACATCGATCGGCATCTCGTTCATGAAGTGACCAGCCCGCAAGCCTACGAAGGCTTGCGTCAGGCCAACCGCCCGGTGTGGCGCACCTCTTCCATCGTGGCCACCGCTGACCACAACACCCCCACCACGGGCTGGGAGCGTGGCTATGACGGCATTGATGACCCCATCAGCAAGGAACAAGTCCTGACGCTGGACAAAAACGTCAAGGCCACCGGGGCAGCGGCTTACTTTCCCTTCCTGAGCAAGCGTCAGGGTATTGTTCATGTGATTGGCCCCGAAAACGGCGCAACTCTGCCTGGCATGACGGTGGTGTGTGGTGATTCGCACACCTCCACGCACGGCGCCTTTGGCGCACTGGCGCACGGCATTGGCACCAGTGAAGTCGAGCACGTCATGGCCACACAAACGCTGATCGCCAAGAAGGCCAAAAACCTGCTCATCCAGGTCGATGGCCAACTGCCCAAAGGCTGCTCGGCCAAAGACATCGTGCTGGCCATCATTGGCACCATTGGCACAGCCGGTGGCACGGGCTACACCATCGAGTTTGCTGGCTCGGCCATCCGCGACTTGTCCATGGAAGGCCGCATGACCGTGTGCAACATGGCCATCGAAGCGGGCGCACGCGCTGGCCTGGTGGCGGTGGACGACAAAACCATCGAGTACTTGCGCAATCGCCCCTTGTCGCCACAAGGTGTGGCCTGGGACCATGCCGTAGCGCACTGGAAGACCTTGCATTCAGACCCTGGTGCGCAGTTTGACCGCGTGGTCAAGCTCAACGCCGCTGACATCCTCCCCCAGGTGACCTGGGGCACTTCGCCCGAGATGGTTTTGCCCGTCACCGATCGCGTGCCCGACCCCGACAAAGAAAAAGACAGCAACAAGCGCAATGCCATGGAACGCGCGCTCTCTTACATGGGGCTGGAGCCGGGCAAGCCCATCAGCGACATCCGCGTCGACAAGATCTTCATTGGCTCTTGCACCAACAGCCGCATCGAAGACATCCGCGAGGCTGCCGCCATCGTCAAGCGCCTGGGTCAAAAAGTGGACAAGGGCGTCAAGCTGGCCATGGTGGTGCCTGGCTCAGGCCTGGTGAAGGAACAAGCCGAGCGAGAAGGCCTGCACACCATCCTCAAAGCCGCTGGCTTTGAATGGCGCGAACCGGGCTGCTCCATGTGCCTAGCGATGAATGCCGACCGCCTTGAGCCCGGCGAGCGTTGCGCCTCGACCAGCAACCGCAATTTCGAAGGCCGCCAGGGCAATGGTGGCCGCACACACCTGGTGTCGCCCGCCATGGCGGCGGCGGCGGCCATTCATGGTCACTTTGTCGACATCCGACAGTTCGCTTGAAGAAGGGTTTTCTTTCATGGACAAGTTTGTGATTCACAAGGGGCTGGTGGCTCCCATGGACCGCGAGAACGTGGACACCGATGCCATCATTCCCAAGCAGTTCCTCAAATCCATCAAGAAAACGGGATTTGGTCCCAACCTCTTTGATGAATGGCGCTACCTCGACAAGGGGGAGCCAGGACAGGACCCAACCCGGCGCAAACCCAACCCCGAGTTCGTGCTCAATCAGCCTCGCTACCAGGGTGCCTCGGTGCTGCTGGCTCGGCGCAACTTTGGCTGCGGCTCCTCGCGCGAGCATGCGCCCTGGGCCTTGATGCAATATGGCTTTCGCGCCATCTTGGCACCCAGCTTTGCCGACATCTTTTTCAACAACTGCTTTAAGAACGGTTTGTTGCCCATCGTGATCCCTGAAAGCGTCATGGATTTGCTCTTCAATGAGACGCTGGCCTTTCCCGGCTACGAGCTCACCATCGACCTTGACCGCCAGGTGGTGGTGCGCCCTCAAGGTGAAGAAATCCCGTTTGAGGTTCAGGCGTTTCGACGCTTTTGCCTCATGAACGGCTTTGACGACATTGGCCTCACCTTGCGCCATGCCGACAAGATCCGCACCTTTGAAGCCGAGCGCTTGGCACGCATGCCGTGGCTGTCCCAAACCCTTTGAAAGCACCCTCATGAACATCGCCATCCTGCCCGGTGACGGCATTGGTACAGAAATCGTCGCAGAGGCTGTCAAAGTCCTCAAAGCCCTTGATCTGAAATTCGAAATGGAAACCGCCCTGGTGGGCGGTGCAGCCTACGACGCGCATGGCCATCCCTTGCCCGAGTCCACCCTCAAGCTCGCCATGGCCTCGGATGCCGTGCTCTTTGGCGCTGTGGGCGACTGGAAATACGACAAGCTCGACCGCCCATTGCGACCCGAACAGGCCATCCTTGGCTTGCGCAAGAACATGGGGCTGTTTGCCAATTTCCGCCCCGCGATTTGTTACGAACAGCTTGTGGGCGCATCCAGCCTCAAGCCCGAATTGATTGCAGGTCTGGACATCCTCATCATCCGCGAGCTCACGGGTGACATTTATTTTGGCCAGCCGCGTGGCAAACGCATTGCCACCGATGGTCACTTCCCCGGTGCTGAAGAAGCCTTTGACACCATGCGTTATTCCAAACCCGAGATTGAGCGCATCGCCCACGTGGCGTTTCAGGCTGCCCGCAAGCGCAACAAGAAAGTCACCAGCGTGGACAAGGCCAACGTGCTCGAGACCTTCCAGTTCTGGAAGGACGTGGTGACCGAGGTGCATGCCCAATACCCGGATGTGGAGTTGCAGCACATGTATGTGGACAACGCTGCCATGCAACTGGTCAAAGCGCCCAAGGCCTTTGACGTGGTGGTGACGGGCAACATGTTTGGTGACATCCTGAGTGACGAGGCCTCCATGCTCACCGGCTCGATTGGCATGCTGCCCTCAGCCAGCCTCAACACCAAGAATCAGGGCTTGTATGAACCCAGCCATGGCAGCGCGCCCGACATTGCAGGCAAGGGCGTGGCCAATCCGCTGGCCACCATCCTGAGCGCGGCCATGATGCTGCGCTTTAGCCTCAACCAGGCTCAAGCCGCCGATCGCATCGAGACCGCCGTCAAACGCGTCTTGGCCCAAGGCCTTCGCACCCCTGACATCGCCAGTCCCGGCACCCAGGCGGTGGGCACCCGCGAGATGGGCGATGCAGTGGTCAAGGCCCTGGCTTGAGCGGCTACAATTTGCGCCATGATTGCCGCACGCATGAATTCCATTGACAACGCCTGCACCCTGGGTGTGGTGTTGAGCGTGTGCGCCATCTCCATCAAAACCACGACCATCAAGGGCTGAACAGCTTTGGTTCGTCGTGTGCCCCCCGGCCAGACGAGCCGGGCAAACAGTCAGGCGTGACACTGTTGACATTGAAAGGGCATTGAAATGAGCAAGTTAGTAGGTTTGGTCGGCTGGCGCGGCATGGTCGGCTCGGTCCTCATGGACCGCATGGTTCAGGAAAAGGATTTCGATCTCATCGAACCCCTGTTTTTCTCGACCTCCAATGCGGGCGGCAAAGCCCCGGCAATGGCCAAAAACGAAACCACGCTGCAAGATGCCAACGATCTCAATGCCCTCAAGCGCTGCGAGATCATCATCACCTGCCAGGGTGGCGACTACACCAACGACATCTACCCCAAGCTTCGCGCTGCAGGCTGGCATGGCCACTGGATCGATGCCGCCTCGTCCCTGCGCATGAACAAGGACGCCGTGATCATCCTCGATCCGGTCAACCTGCCTGTGATCAAGCAAGCCCTTGCCAAGGGCGGCAAGGATTGGATCGGCGGCAACTGCACGGTGTCTTGCATGCTCATGGGCGTGGGTGCCCTCTACAAGGCCGGGCTGGTCGAATGGATGAGTACCCAAACCTATCAGGCCGCCTCTGGGGGCGGTGCGCAGCACATGCGCGAATTGCTCACGCAATACGGCACGCTGTACGCCGAGGTCAAGGCCTTGCTCGATGATCCCAAAAGTGCCATTTTGGAAATCGACCGCCAAGTCATCGCCAAGCAACGCAGCCTCGACGGCAATGCCACGGCCAACTTTGGTGTGCCTCTGGGGGGGTCATTGATCCCCTGGATCGACAAGGACCTGGGCAATGGCATGAGCCGCGAAGAATGGAAAGGCATGGCCGAAACCAACAAAATCCTCGGCCAGGGCGAAGGGTTCAATACCCCGGCCGTCCCGGTGGACGGATTTTGTGTGCGGGTGGGCGCCATGCGCTGCCACAGCCAGGCGCTCACGTTCAAACTCAAGAAAGACGTCCCTGTAGCCGATATAGAGGCCATGATTGCCGCAGACAACCCTTGGGTCAAAGTGGTGCCCAATACCCGTGAGGCCACGCTCAAGGACCTCACCCCGGTGGCGGTGACGGGCACCATGACCATTCCTGTGGGGCGTATTCGCAAAATGGCCATGGGGCCTGAGTATGTCGGGGCATTCACCATTGGTGATCAACTGCTGTGGGGTGCTGCAGAGCCGCTGCGTCGCATGCTGAGGATCTTGCTCGGCGATTGAACTTCGACCCACGAAACCGATGCTGTTGGTGGGCTGGAGGTGGTTTATCATCCGCACACGGATATGAAAGTTCTAACCATGATGAGACTTGCATTCACACGTCGGGTTGTCAGTTCTGCCATTGCTGCAGGCCTTGCCTTGGGCCTGGCACCGTCAACGTTTGCCATGACCTGGGGTCAGCCCCGCGTCGTGTCAGCGCCCGACAAACCCATGCGCGTGGTGATCAGGCTCGACGACGTCAAGGTTTCAGAACAAATCGGCATGCGTGCCACCGTCGCCCCCAAAGAAATCACCGGGCTTGCAGCGGCTGACATCTCCCCCGCCCTCAATGGCGCTGTGATTCGCCTCGATCCGCTGGATCGCAACGCCGTGGAAATGACCATCAACGGCGCAGCCCCCCTGCGCGAGCCTTTCCTGATGTTCTACGTCATGGTGTCCTGGGAAAACGGTCAGACCCTGATCCCTGTGAGCGTGGCCAACCCTGCCGCACCGCCAGCGCCGCCGCCGCCGCCGCCCGCACTGGCGCCGGCAGCCTCCCCTGCGCCTCAACCCATGCCGGAGCCGCCCGCCGC
>RGCL01000038.1 GCA_009919175.1 Betaproteobacteria bacterium | reverse complement strand
AAGAACGTGGCCCCCAGCAAAGTCGTGGCCCTGGGCGACGAAGTCGAAGTCATGGTCCTCGAGATCGACGAAGACAAGCGCCGCATCTCCCTGGGCATGAAGCAGTGCCGTGCCAACCCCTGGCAGGAATTCGCTCAAAACACCAAGCGTGGCGACCGCGTCAAAGGCCCCATCAAATCCATCACCGACTTTGGCGTGTTCGTTGGCCTGGCCGCTGGCATCGATGGCCTGGTTCACCTCTCCGACCTGTCTTGGAACGAGCCCGGCGAACAAGCCGTGCGCGAGTACAAGAAGGGCCAGGAAGTCGAAGCCCTGGTGCTGGCTGTGGACGTGGAGCGCGAGCGCATCTCCCTGGGCATCAAGCAACTCGACGCCGACCCCTTCACCACCTTCACCTCGGTCAACGACAAAGGTTCTGTGGTCACGGGCAAGGTCAAGACCGTGGATGCCAAGGGCGCTGAAATCGACCTCGGCGAAGAGATCCTGGGTTACCTGCGTGTGAGCGAAATCTCTGTGGACCGCGTCGAAGACGCCCGCAACGTGCTCAAAGAGGGCGATGAGGTCACCACCGTGATCGTCAACATCGACCGCAAGTCACGCAACATCCAGTTGTCCATCAAGGCCAAGGACGCAGCCGACCAGCAAGAAGCCATGGCCAGCCTGAACCAGAACACGGGCAACGTGGGCACCACCAGCCTGGGCGCTTTGCTGCGTGCCAAGCTCGACAACACGGACAACAAGTGATCCGCACATGACGCGCAGCGACTTGGTTGATCACCTGGCCGAGCAGTTCAAACAGCTCACGCATCGCGATGCGGAGCTGGCTGTCAAGACCATACTGGATGCCATGAGCGAGGCCCTTGTGAAAGGGCATCGCATCGAGCTGCGCGGCTTTGGCAGTTTTGCCATCAGCCGTCGCCCCCCTCGCCAAGGACGCAACCCGCGTTCTGGCGAGCAGGTGGCGATTCCCGAAAAGCGTGTGCCCCATTTCAAGCCCGGCAAGGCCTTGAGAGAGGCCGTGGCCCACGCCCCTTCCCCCACGCACAAGCCCTCGAGCTGACCCCGAGCGTGACTACAATCGTTTCAGTCCTGGAGGTCATGGCTTGAAACGCTTGTTGGGCCTGCTGAGCCTGTTGCTCAAAGCGGTCTTTTTCTTCACCCTGTTTGCATTCGCGCTGAACAATCAGCACGAGGTGGTGGTGCATTTCTTTTTCGGCCATCAGTGGACCACCAACCTGGTGGTCTTGCTGTTGATCACCCTCACCTTGGGCGTGATCCTGGGTGTGCTGGCCATGGTGCCACGCTGGTGGCGCAACCGCACCCCTTCTGCCAAAGAAGCCGCCGCACCGGCCTCGACATCCTCCGCCCAGTCCACCGCCAGCACCCAAGCCGCTTCGCCTGGCAAAGAGGCTGCGCCCAATGCACCCCACACGGTGGTGCCCCCACCTGATTCCATCTATGGCCCTTGACCTGTCCACCTGGCTCCTGGTTTTGCCCGTGGTGTTCGTCATGGGCTGGGTGGCTTCGCGCCTGGATTTGCGCCAGATGCGGGTGGAAAGCCGCACCAACCCCAAGGCCTATTTCAAAGGCCTCAACCACCTGCTCAACGAGCAGCAGGATCAGGCCATCGATGCCTTCATCGAGGCAGTGCAACTCGACCCCGACACCTCCGAGCTTCACTTTGCCCTGGGCAACCTGTTTCGCCGTCGCGGCGAATACGAACGCGCGGTGCGGGTTCACCAGCACCTGCTCTCACGCGGCGACCTGAGCGAGAGCGATCGCGAACGCGCCCAGCATGCCTTGTCCATGGACTACCTCAAGGCCGGCATCCTCGACCGCGCCGAAGCCGGCTTTCGCAGCCTCTTGCAATCCCCCTTGGCGCAGTCGTCTCTGCTGGCCTTGCTGAGCATTTACGAACGCACCCAGGAATGGACCGAGGCCTACAACATGGCCACCCAACTCGAGCAGCAAGGTCAGGCCGCCTTTGCCACCCGGCGCGCTCACTACATGTGCGAATTGGCCCAGGCCGAATTTGCCGCCGACCCCGCACAGCGCATTGCCAAACTCAACCAGGCCGTGGCCATTGCCCCGGCCAGCGCCCGCCCGCGCATTGCCCTCATGCAAGCGCACCTGGAGCTGGGTCAACATGAAGATGCCTTGCTGCACCTCATTGCCCTGCATCAGCAAGCCCCCCATCACCTGGGTCTGGCCGCCAACGAGATCCTCAAGCTCAGCGAATCCTCCAGCCACCTCACGCATGTGCTGCGCATCCTGCGAGAAAACCACGCCCAGACGCGGGGGGTGGATGTGCTGGGTGCGTGGGTGCGCATCACCCAGAAAACCGACCCCACCGCAGCACGCACCCTCATTGCCAACCATTTGCAGCAGCAGCCCTCCCTGAGCGTGGCCGCGCAATGGCTTTCGGGCGAGACCTTCACCCATGAGGACATGCACCCCGTGATCCAGCAGTCGCTGGACCACGCGGTCGGTCCGCTCAAGCGGTTTCGTTGTGCATCGTGTGGCTTTGAAGCGAATCGGCATTTCTGGCATTGCCCGGGCTGCCAGGCCTGGGACAGCTTCCCGCCCAGAAGGATTGAAGAACGATGAGACCCAACTCGTACCCCCAACTTGCGGCTGGCCGTGTGCTGGTGGTGGGCGACGTGATGCTCGACCGGTATTGGCATGGGCAGGTGGATCGCATCAGCCCCGAAGCGCCCGTGCCCGTGGTGCGCGTCACCCAGATCGAAGACCGCCTGGGCGGATGCGCCAATGTCGCACTCAACATCGCCAGCCTGGGTGGCAAAGCCAGCCTGCTTTCGGTGGTGGGCGAAGACGATGATGGCCGCCGCCTTGAACAGCTCATTGCCGCGCAAGGCATCCATGCCGAGCTCAAGCGCGACCCCCATTTGCAAACCACCGTCAAGGTCCGCATCATTGGTCGCCATCAGCAACTGCTGCGCGCCGACTTTGAAAACGAGCCGCAAACCGAAGTCCTCTCCAGCCAGACCCAGCGCTTCAGCGAGTTGGTGGTCCAGCACCAGGTGGTGCTGTGCTCGGACTATGGCAAAGGGGGCTTGGCCCACATCCCCGAAATGATTGCCCATGCCCAGCGCAGCGGCAAACCGGTGCTGGTCGACCCCAAGGGGGCGGACTATTCACGCTACGCTGGCGCGACCCTCATCACCCCCAACCGCGCCGAGTTGCAACAGGTCGTGGGCAAATGGCATTCCGAAGACGAACTCACGCAAAAGGCCCATGCCCTTCGGCAATCGCTGGACCTCCAGGCCATCTTGCTCACCCGCAGCGAAGAAGGCATGACCCTGTTTGACGATGCGGGCCAAATGCATGTGCCAGCCCAGGCGCGCGAGGTCTTTGATGTCACCGGCGCGGGCGACACCGTGATTGCCACGCTCGCGGCCTTCATGTCGGTGGGCGCGAGCCTGAGGGATGCCGTGCCCTGGTCCAATAAGGCCGGCGGGATTGTGGTGGGCAAGTTTGGGACGGCCTGCGTCACCCCAGAGGAGTTGTTCGCATGACCATTGTTGTCACCGGAGCCGCCGGCTTCATCGGATCCAACATCGTGGCTGGCTTGAACCAGCGCGGCATCACCGACATCATCGCGGTCGACGATATGACCGATGGCAGCAAGTGCGTGAATTTGTCTGACCTGCGCATCAGCGACTACGTCGATGCCAGCCGCTTTTACGACCGATTCAGCCAACGCGCCTTTGGCCGCGTGGAGGCGGTTTTCCATGAAGGCGCGTGCAGCGACACCATGCAAACCGATGGTCGCTACATGATGGACAACAACTACACCTTGTCCTGCCAGCTGTTCGAGGCCTGCCAGGAACAACACACCCGGCTGCTTTACGCTTCATCGGCTGCCACCTATGGCAACGCCACACGGTTTCAGGCCATTGCCGCCAACGAGCAGCCGCTCAACGTCTATGGCTACTCCAAACTCTTGTTCGACCAGCGCATGAGGCTGCGCTGCGGCATGGACTTTGCCAAAGCGCCCATGCAACTCGTGGGCTTTCGCTACTTCAATGTCTATGGTCCGCGCGAGCAGCACAAGGGGCGCATGGCCAGCGTGGCCTTTCACCAGTTCAACCAGTTCAGACAAGACGGCCAGGTCAAGCTCTTTGGTGCCTACGGCGGCTATGAGGCGGGCGAGCAGGTGCGCGACTTCATCCATGTGGACGATGTGGTGGCCATCAACCTGTGGTTTTTTGATCGTCCCCACCTCAAAGGCCTCTTCAACTTGGGCACGGGTCGGGCTGAGCCCTTCAACACCGTGGCCATGTCGGTCATCCGTGCCCTGGCCTCAGGGCACAACGCCAAGTCCACGCCCAGCGATGCAGTGGCACAAGGGCATTTGAGTTACATCCCCTTCCCCGATGCCCTGGTTGGCAAATACCAGTGCTACACCCAAGCCGACATGGCCTGGCTGGCCCATTTGGATTGCGATCACGCCTTCAGCGATGTGGCCACGGGTGTGGCGCGCTACATGGCCTGGCTCAAGGCCAGAGCCTGAATCCTGCACGCTCGACAAAGCGGCAGCACGTCGCCACTGAACACCCCAGACCTCAGACCGCGCCGTAGCCGCCACCGCCAGGGGTGCAGATCTCAAAGACATCGCCCGGCAACATCTCCACACTGCCAATGTGACCCAGGTTCTGGACCTCGCCATCGGCACGGATCACGCGGTTGATGCCCACTGCGCCCGCTTGGCCACCCTCTAGGCCATAGCCCGCGTGGATGCGACCATTGGACAAGATGCTGGCCGTCATGGGTTCGAGGAACTGGATGCGGCGAATGCCGCCATGGCCGCCCGGCCAACGACCCGCTCCGCCCGATCCCTGGCGAATGCTGTAGGACAGCAAGCGAACCGGGAAGCGAAACTCCAGCACCTCAGGGTCGGTCATGCGTGAATTGGTCATGTGGGTCTGAACCACCGAGGTGCCTGCAAAGCCGCCCACCACCTGACCTTGGGCATCGAGCACCGGCCCTGCGCCGCTGCCCCCCGAAATGGTCTCGTAATACTGATAGCGCGCATTGCCAAAGGTGAAGTTGTTGACCGTGGGCTGGCTGGACGCCACCAAGCCCAGGGCAGCACACAAGGCGTTGGTGATGCAGGTGGAGGTCTCCACATTGCCCGCCACCACCGAGGCGGGTGGCTGCGGATCGAGCATGCTGCCTTGGGGGATGCGCACCTCGATGGGCTTGAGGCAGCCCGCGTTGAGCGGGATGTCGTCTTCCACCAAGGTCCTGAACACATAGAGCACCGCCGCCATGCACACGGCGCGGGGCGCATTGAAGTTGTTGGTCTGCTGCGCTGAGGTGCCGGCAAAGTCCACCACAGCCGTGCGCGCTTGCGCGTCCAGGGCGATGCGAACCGCGATCTGCGCCCCGTTGTCCAGCGGCATGACAAAGGACTGCTCGTGGCGTGGCGCATGGTCGGCAAAGCGGCGCACCAGTTGCACAATGGCGCGCCTCACCGACTCTTCGGCGTTGTCTTGCACATGCTGCATGTAGGCCAGCACCACATCCAGGCCAAACTCGCCCGCCATGCGCTGCAATTCCTGAACGCCCTTTTCATTGGCGGCAATCTGGGCTTTGAGGTCAGCCAGGTTCTGATCCGGATTGCGACTGGGATAAGGGCCAGACGACAAGAGGTCGCGCATGGCCTGCTCGCGCATGCGCCCCGCCTCGACCAGTTTGAAGTTCTGGATCTGAACGCCCTCTTCGTCGATGTGGGTGGAAAACGGCGGCATGGAGCCCGGCGAAATGCCACCAATGTCGGCATGGTGGCCGCGCGAGCCCACATAAAACACGGGCTGCGCCTCATCGCCCAAAAACACGGGCGTGATGACGGTCACGTCGGGCAAATGCGTGCCACCGTGATACGGGTCATTGAGCACATAGACATCGCCTCGTTGCATGCGCCCCTGGTTCTCGCGGATCACGGTCTGAATGCTCTCGCCCATGGAGCCCAGATGAACCGGCATGTGGGGCGCGTTGGCAATCAGCTGGCCCTGCTGGTTGAAGAGGGCACAAGAGAAATCCAGCCGCTCCTTGATGTTGACCGAATGGGCGGTGTTTTGCAGCTGCAAACCCATTTGCTCGGCGATGTTCATGAAGAGGTTGTTGAAGACCTCGAGCAAGACGGGATCGACGCGCGTGCCCACGGCATGGCTCAGGGTCCTGGCCTCGATGCGACGCAACACCAGATGGTGCAAGGCGGTGAGCTGGGCTTGCCAGCCGGGCTCCACCACCGTGGTTGCCGTGCGCTCCACGATGACCGCTGGTCCGGTCACGCGTTCACCGGCTTCTAAATCGTCGCGCCGCACCAGGCGGGCATCGAGCCAGTGCCCCTTGACGTGCATGCGCACCTGGGCGTGTGCCTGAGCTTCTCGCGGCGCGACCAGAGGCCAGCGCTGGTCGGGCAGCGCCTGGGCACTGACCACTGCCTCCACCGATACGGCTTCGATCATCAAGGCCTTGTCGGGCATGACAAAGGCATAGCGTTGGCGATAAGCCATTTCAAAGCGCTCGCGCAGCTGCGCCACATCGCCCCACTCCACCACCAAGGCCGAGTCCGAACCCACGTAGCGCACATGCGCGCGGCGGCGCACCTGAACCTGCCCCTGGTCGGGTGACTGCGCGCGCAATTGCGCGCTGGCCGCCTGGGCCAAATCGTCCAACACCTCAACGGCCAAAGGCCAGCTGTGGGCGTCCAGTGTTTTTTCTATCGACTGCTCCTTGAGCACCGCCTGATCGGCCAAGCCCATGCCATAGGCCGAGAGCACACCGGCGAGCGGATGGATGAGAACCTGGGTCATGCCCAGGGCATCGGCCACCGCACAGGCATGTTGTCCGCCTGCGCCACCAAAGCACTGCAAGGTGTAGCGGGTCACGTCGTAGCCCCTGGCCACCGAAATCTTTTTGATGGCATTGGCCATTTGCTGCACGGCAATCTGCAAAAAGCCCTCGGCCAGAAACTCAGCCGTGGGGCGCGGCGCATCGGACTGGCTCGCCACCGCATGGACCTGATCGGCCAGGGCTTCAAAGCGCTGGCGCACCACCTGGGCGTCCAGGGGCTGATTGGCGTTGGGACCAAACACCGCTGGGAAATGATCGGGTTGAATCCGCCCCAGCAAGACATTGGCATCGGTCACCGCCAAAGGCCCGCCATTGCGATAGCAGGCCGGACCGGGGTTGGCGCCTGCACTCTCGGGTCCCACACGCAGGCGCTGACCATCGAACACCAGCAAGGAGCCCCCGCCTGCGGCCACGGTGTGGATGCTCATCATGGGCGCGCGCATGCGCACGCCCGCCACCTGCGTCTCGAACTCGCGCTCGAACTCGCCCGCAAAGTGGCTCACATCGGTGGAGGTGCCCCCCATGTCAAAGCCAATCACCCGCACCGCACCCGGCATGGCCTCGCCCAGCTCGTGGGCAGCATGGGCTTGCTCGGCCGTGCGTGCCATGCCCACGATGCCGCCGGCTGGCCCGGACAAGATGGCGTCCTTGCCCTGGAACTGCGAGGCATGCGCCAGCCCACCCGAGGACTGCATGAAAAACAAGGGCACGCCGGGTAACTCGGCAGCCACCTGGTCCACATAGCGGCGCAGGATGGGCGAGAGGTAGGCATCGACCACGGTGGTGTCGCCACGGCTGACCCACTTCATCAAGGGGCTCACCTGATGCGACACACTCACCTGGGTAAAGCCCGCGGCCTGAGCCAGTTGCTGCGCCCTTTGCTCATGGGCTGTGAAGCGGTGGCCGTGCATGAAGCAAATGGCCACGCTGCGAAAGCCGCGTGCAAACGAAGCCTGCAAGGCCTCGCGCAGTGCCGCATCGTTGAGGGGCTCGATCACCTCGCCCTGGGCACTCACCCGTTCCTCGGCTTCGATCACCTCGGCGTAAAGCAGCTCGGGCAAGACGATGTGCCGGTCGAACAGGCGGGGACGGTTTTGATAGGCGATGCGCAAGCCATCGCGAAAGCCCTGCGTGGTGACCAGCACCGTGGGCTCGCCCTTGCGCTCGAGCAAGGCATTGGTGGCCACCGTGGTGCCCATCTTGACGCACTCGATCTGGTCCACGGGGATGGGGGCGTTGGGCTTGAGCCCCAATAAGGTGCGGATGCCCGCCACCGCCGCATCGCGGTACTGCTGCGGGTTGTCGCTCAGCAGCTTGTGGGTGACGAGCTGACCATCGGGTCGCCTGGCCACCACATCCGTGAAAGTGCCCCCTCGATCAATCCAGAATTGCCATGCTTGCTTGCTCATAGGCGGATCAGTCTAGAGGATTTCACCCGGGCCGGTGTCGTGTAGGTTTCTCAACAAGGGGAAATACGCATCGGCAATTGGAGGAAGTCCACTAAAGTTGCCCCGTTATTTCAATTCGCACACTGGGAGATCTCGATGAAGCGACGCATTTTTGGATGGGCTCTGTTGTCCCTCTCTCTCGCATGGCAGGTGAACGCGCAGGCCCAAACCAAATGGGACTTGCCAGCGGCTTACCCCGCCACCAACTTCCACACCATCAACCTCAACCAGTTTGCTGCCGACATTGACAAGGGCTCGGGCGGCAAACTCAAGATCACGGTGCATGCCAATGCCTCGCTGTTCAAAGCGCCCGAGATCAAGCGTGCCATCCAGGGCGGCCAAGCCCAGATTGGCGAGATCCTCATGGTGAACTTCCAGAACGAATGGCAGATTTGGGGTGCCGATGGCTTGCCCTTCTTGGCCGACAGTTACGACGAATCTGTCCGCTTGTGGAAAGTGCAAAAGCCACTGATCGATAAAAAGCTCGCCGAGCAAGGCATGATGATCCTCTATGCCGTGCCCTGGCCGCCCCAAGGCGTCTACAGCAAAAAACCCTTGAGCAGCGCAGCCGATCTCAAAGGCATCAAGTGGCGCGCATACAGCCCGGCCACAGCGCGCATCGCCGAGCTGGTGGGCGCACAGCCCGTGACCGTGCAAGCCGCCGAAGTCTCCCAGGCCTTTGCCACGGGCGTCACCGAAAGCATGATGTCCAGCGGCTCCACGGGTGCCGATGCCAAGCTCTACGAACATGTGAAGTACTGGTATGACACCCAGGCCTGGCTGCCCAAGAATGCGGTGCTGGTGAACAAGAAGGCCTTTGATGCTCTGGATAAACCCACTCAGGATGCCGTCTTCAAGGCCGCCGCCGATGCCGAGTCGCGCGGCCTGGCTGAAAGCAAAAAGGCCAACAACGCCTCGCTTGACCAGTTGCGCAACGGCGGCATGCAAATCCTGCCTCCCAACCCCCAGCTGACGGCTGACCTCAAGAAAGTGGGCGAGATCATGCTCAAGGAATGGCTGGAAAAGGCAGGCCCCGAAGGCAAAGCCCTGATCGACGCCTACCACCGCAAGTGACATGCGTCGCTTCCTAGACGGTTTGTACGCACTGGGCGGTCTCTTGTCCGCCTTGTGCGTGCTGAGCATCCTCATCCTGATGGTGATGGCCTCCGTAGGTCGCAGCCTGGAATGGCGAGTGGGCTGGGTCAACGATGTGGTGGCCTGGCTGTGCGCAGCAGCGGCCTTTCTTGGCATGGCCTACAGCTTTCGAAATGGTGACTTTGTTCGGGTCTCGCTGGTCATGGAGAAAGTCTCTCCCGGCACCCGTCGCCTGCTTGAACTGTTCTCGCTTGGCGTGGCCACGGTGGCGATTTTGTACCTGGGGTATTGGGCTGTTCGCTTCACCCTGGAGAGCTACGAGTTCAACGACATCGCCGGTAATTTGGTGGCCATCCCGGTGTGGATTCCCCAAATGAGTTTTGTTGTGGGTGCCGTCTTGCTGGTCATTGCCGTGCTGGACGAATGCGTGCAGGTCTTTCGTGGCCACAAGCCCAGTTACGTGGTCAAGGTGGAAGAGCGCCATGCACGGGGCGACTTCTCAGAGGAACTGTGATGGACCTGTTGGAAATCGGCGGCCTGTTGCTGTTCATCATGATTTTGCTGCTCAGCGGTGGTGTATGGATCGCCATGACCCTGGCCATCGTGGGCTGGGTAGGGCAAGCCTTTTTCACCAACACCCTGCCTGGCAAAAACTTGTTCTCGGCTTTTTGGGAAACCTCTGCGAGTTGGGAGCTGGCAGCCTTGCCCTTGTTCATCTGGATGGGCGAAATCCTTTATCGGACCCGACTGTCGGAACAAATGTTCGATGGCCTCGCGCCCTGGCTGTCGCGCGTGCCGGGTCGCCTCATGCACACGACCATCCTGGGGTGCGGCATCTTTGGTTCGGTATCGGGCTCCTCGGCGGCCACCTGTGCCACCATCGCCAAGGTGGCATTGCCTGAACTCGAACGCCGAGGCTACAACCGCGACATTGCCCTGGGCTCACTGGCCGCAGCAGGCGGCCTGGGCATCCTCATTCCACCCTCGATCACCATGGTGGTGTATGCCGTGGCTGCCGATGCCAGCGTGATCCGATTGTTCCTGGCTGGGTTTCTTCCTGGCTTTTTGCTCATGGCGCTGTTCTCGGGCTACATCATTTGGTGGAGCTTGCGCCATCCCGATGAGGTGCCCCCGCCTGAGCCACCTTCGACCTTCTGGGAGAAGATCAAACGCTCGGGCAATCTCATTCCCTGCACCTTGTTGATCGTTTTCATCGTCTGGGTGCTGGTGGCTGGCATTGCCACAGCCACCGAATGCGCCGCCTATGGCGTGGTGGGTTCATTGGCCATTGCCGCTGCCGGACGCACGCTCACCTGGCAGAACTTCTGGCAAGGTCTGATCGGCGCTACGCGGGTGAGTTGCATGATCATGTTCATCCTGGCTGGAGCGGCCTTCCTGACCAAGACCATGGCCTTCACCGGCATTCCACACGCTCTGGCCGAAGCCGTTGCTGCGGCTGACCTGTCCCCCTACAGCCTCATCGCCGTGCTGGTGGTGGTCTACCTGATTCTGGGCACGGCACTCGACGGCATCTCCATGATCGTGCTCACCAGTGCGGTGGTGTTGCCCATGATTCAAAAAGCCGGCTTTGACCTGATCTGGTTTGGCATCTTCATCATCATGCTGGTTGAAATCGCCGAGGTCACCCCGCCGGTGGGCTTTAACTTGTTTGTGCTGCAAAACATGACCGGGCTTGACAGCAACCGCATTGCCATGGTGACCCTGCCGTTTTTCTACTGCATGCTGGTGGGCATTGCGCTCATCACGGTCTTCCCCAGCATCGTCACCAGCGTGCCCAACTGGCTCATGGGCGTGCCCAAGTAGTGACCCAGCCCTTGCGTGGCCGTGTGGGTGTCGTCATGCTCGACACCCACTTTCCGCGCCCCTTGGGCGACATGGGTCAGCCTCAAACCTATGCGCACATGGGTTTGCAGGCCGAGGTGCTCACCGTCCCCCAGGCGAGTGCGCGCCGCGTGATCGAAGAGGCTGACCCCGCCCTCTTGCACCCCTTTGTGGAGGCCGCCCGCACGCTGGAGGCCAGGGGCGTGGACCTCATCACCACCAGCTGCGGTTTTCTGGCGCGCTACCAAGACGCCTTGCAGGCGGCAGTGCGCGTGCCCGTGCTGAGCTCGGCGCTGCTGTGGTGCCGCCAGCTCAGCCAACCCGGCATCCTCACCTTTGATGCGCGCCACCTTGGCCCTGCGGAATGCCAGGGTGCTGGCGTGCCCGCTGGCACGCCCATCGTGGGATTGCCGCAAGGGGAATTGCGGCGCGTCATCCTCCATGACCTGGATCACCTGGACCTGCAACTCGCCCAGGCCGAGGCCGTCGCGGCGGCTTGCGAGCTGGTCGAGCGCCACCCCACAGTTCAACACATCGTGCTCGAGTGCACCAACCTGCCCCCCTATCGCGAGGCCATGGCTGCGGCCACCCGGCGACCCGTTCACGATCTGCAAACCCTGATCGAGGCCCACTTTGCCCCGCACTGACTGGCTGGGCAGCTGCCGCACCGATCGCCTGGTGAAATTGCATTACAGTCGCCTCAGGTTTTGCACACACCCCTCTCTTGCCATGATGTCTGCCTTTGCCATCACCCTCGGAGCCAGCCTTGGCGCGTTGCTGCGCTGGCGCCTGGGTCTGTGGCTCAGCCCTGAAGGCTGGATCCCCTGGGGCACCCTGGCGGCCAACTGGCTGGGGGCTTTGCTCATTGGTTTTCTGGTGTCCTTCTTCCAGCATGCCACCGAGGTCGATCCCGTGTGGCGCTTGGCCTTGATCACTGGCTTTTTGGGTGCCCTCACCACGTTTTCCACCTTCAGCGCCGAAGTCATCGAAGCCTTGCAAGACGAGCGCTGGGGCACTGCGCTGGCCATGACGGCCTTGCATGTGTTGGGCTCGCTGGCGCTCACGGTGGCGGGCTTGCGCTTGCACCAATGGCTGATCGCCAAGGCCTGACATGAACCCACTCGCCACCCCCAGCCAGCGCCTGCAACTCATTGACCAAGCCCGGCACCAGGTCATGCTCGAAGGCGCGCAACGCAGCGCAGACGTGGCCGAATGGGTCACGCGCAGCTGGCAGCGTTGCCTGCAACGGGGTCGCCGCCCCGATGAACGGGTGGAGTTCGACCTCATCGAAACCCAGCGCCAAAACGCACTCAAGGAACAGCACCAGGCCTTGAGGTCTGCCGCCCAAGCCGAAATCCAGCGGCTATGCCGTGCCATTTCAGGCACCCACTACTTTGCCTTGCTCACCGACGCCTCGGGCGTGGTGGTTGATGTGGGCGGCAACCCCAACCACCGCGACCGCCGCGTGCACGCCATCGCCCGCATTGGCGTGGACTTGTCCGAGCTGAGCGTGGGCACCAGTGCGATTGGCGCTGCGCTGGGCGAACAGCGCTCGGTGTGGTTGCACCGGGGCGAGCACTTCTTCAACGACACCAGCGTGTACAGCTGCGCGGGTGCGCCCATCGCGTCGCCCGATGGACGAAGCCTTGGCATGCTGGACCTGACCGGCGTGATGACCGTGGAGCGCCCCGAGCTGCAACACCTGGTGAGCTTGTCGGCACGCAGCATCGAAGAGACCCTGCTGGGCTTGCAGCCGCACCGCCTGGCCTTGCGCCTGAACTGGCCGGGGCACTTGCAAAACAGCAGCGCCGATGCCTGCATCCTCCTCGATGACGAGGGCCACATCTGCGCACGCAACAGCCTGGCCACCCAGTTGCTGCGATTGCCTGTGGGTCGCGTGCCGTTGTCCGATGTCTTTGCCGCACCTGAGAGCCAGATTTACGACCTGGCCCTGCGCCCCGAGCCCACAGAACTGCCCTTGTGGAGCGGGCTCACCGTGCAATGCGTCGCCCGCGCTGCAAGCCCAGGCAACCTGGGTACCGCGCCCCTTGCCATGGCCCTGCACAGTGCGCCCCTCGCTCGCGATGCCGGCGTGCTCAAGCGCGTGGAAGACAGCATGATTGCCCAGGCCATGAAAGCCGCCAAAGGCCATGTGAGCGAAGCCGCCAAAGCCCTGGGCATCAGCCGCGCCACGCTCTACCGCCGCCTCAAACACCCCCCACCGCCCCGCCGCTGAAGCCAAGCGTCAGATCACATCCCCATGGCGAAGGGTCAGATCACATCCCCATGGCGAAGGGTCAGATCACATCCCCATGGCGAAGGGTCAGATCACATTTCCCATGGGGAAATGTGCTCTGACCCAAGCCACCCACCCCTCACCGCCTGGCGTTAGGAAAAAACGCCTGTTCACCCGACACCCTGTATCCCGCAATCGCCGCTTGCCCAACCGGCGAGGTCACCCAGTCGATGAAGCGCTGCGCCAACGCGTGCTGCACATGCGGGTGACGCGCAGGGTTAACCGCCATCACGGAATACGGGTTGAAGAGCCGCTCATCGCTCTCCACCAAAATGCGCAACTGACCCCTGTTCCTGAAGTTCAACCAGGTGCCCCGGTCGCTGAGCACATGCGCGTTGTCCGACGAAGCCAGGTTGAGCGCAGCGCCCATGCCACACCCGCACGAGCGCAAGCCCTTGAACCCTTTGCCAGACGGATC
Source organism: Betaproteobacteria bacterium (assembly GCA_009919175.1). GTDB lineage: Bacteria > Pseudomonadota > Gammaproteobacteria > Burkholderiales > Burkholderiaceae_C > Limnohabitans. The sequence goes on along the minus strand of RGCL01000038.1, from coordinate 10,773 downwards.
CAGCCCCGCCAGCGCCATCAAGCGCTGCTCGGCATGGTGTGTGCCACTGTTGTCCCCTCGGGAAACCAAGCGCACATCGGCCTGTGCCATGCGCCTGATGGCCAGCACACCGTCCTTGCCCGCAATGCCCGCAGGGTCTGACGCCGGTCCGATCCAGACCAGATCGTTGTACATGACGGCATGTCGCACCAGGCCATGGCCTTGTTCGATAAACGCTTGCTCCTGCACGGGGTCATGCACCAGCACCATGTCAGCATCGCCACGGCGGGCCACATCCAGCGCTTGACCTGTGCCCAATGCCACCACCTTGACCTCGATGCCGGTGTCGGCCTTGAAGCGCGGCAGCAGGTGTTTGAACAAACCCGATTGCTCGGTCGATGTGGTGGAGGCCATGACCAGGGTCTGCGCCATGGCCCCATGAACCCCCAAGCCGATCATGACCCAGGCCACCCATCGCAGGGCACGCGCAACTCGGTGGGCACAGCGCAGCATCATTCCCGTTCCCCTTTCAAAAAAGCATGCGCCTCGGGGTGGCTCGCGCTCAGGTCCTCGCCAAAAAATCGTTCGGTGGGCAAGTCCGCCAAGATGGCGCCGTGCTCGACATACCAAACCCGGCTGGCCAGGCGTTTGACCTGCCCCAGGTTGTGGCTGCTGAAGATCAGGGTCAGGCTGACGCCGTTGGCATCGGGCTCGCAAGCCTCGCGGATGCGCGTTTCCATGTCGCGCTTGCCTTGCGGGTCCAGGTGCGCCGTGGGTTCATCCAAAAACAGCACCTGCGGCTTGCGCGCCAAAGCCAAGGCAAAGGCCAGCCGCTGACGCTGCCCCATGGACAAGGCCTGGGCGGGCAGGTGCGCTTGCTCGTGCAAGTGGGCTTGGTGCAGCACGCCCTCGGTCTGTTCGCTGGCAGCTTGCCAGGCAGCCCAGGCGTCTGCAGCCCACCCCAGAGGCCAGCGCTGCAATGGCTTGGCCGCCAGCCACAAGCTCAGGCTCACTTGCTGACGCACGCGGGCAGGCATCATGTGCGGGCGTTGAAAGACCATGGCTTGTCGGGTGGGCGCCATCCAGGTGATGCGGCCTTCCTCCAAGGCCTGCAAGCCATGCAAGGCGCGCAGGAGCGTGGTTTTGCCCGAGCCGTTGGCACCCACCAGGGCGATGCGCTCGCCCGCTTGCACGCGCAGGTCGATGCCCCGGAGCACCCAGTGCCGAGACAGGCGACAACCCAAGCCCTCACACCGCATCAAGCTCATGACCAGGCCCCCGTGGGCACCGTGGCCGCCGAGTTTGTGACTCGCCGGGTGAGTGCCGCCAGCAGCAGGTGCAACACCAGCACCACACTCAGCAGCACTGCTCCCAAGGCCAGGGCCAAGGGCACATCGCCCTTGCTGGTTTCCAGGGCAATGGCCGTGGTCATCACGCGGGTGAAGCCATCGATGTTGCCGCCCACAATCATGACCGCGCCAACCTCGGACACCGCACGCCCAAAAGCGGTGATCACCACGGTGAGCAAGGACCAACGCGTCTCCCACACCAGCAACAAGCAACGCAGGCCAGGACCCGCGCCCCAGGACACCCATTGCTCGCCCCAGGCCACATCGGCCTGATGTATCCATTGGCGGGTGAGTGCCATCACCAAGGGCAAGAGCAAGACGGTTTGAGCCATGACCATGGCCTCAAAGGAATAAAGCCAGCCCAAATGGCCCAAGGGACCAGAACGGCTGAGCAGTAAAAAAATGAGTAAGCCCACCACCACCGAGGGCAAGGCCAGCAGGGTATTGAGCAAGGGCAACACCCACCGCCAACGCCCCAACGACCGTATGCCCAGCCATGCGCCGGCTGACATGCCCAGCACCGTGGCCAAAGCGGTCGCGGTCAGGCTCACCGACAACGAACGCCCCACGATGCGCAAGAGGTCCGCATCGGCGTTCAACAGCAAGTGCAGCGAATGGGTCAGTGCATCCGGTGAATCCATGCGCGCATTGTCTTTGAGTCGAGTGGGTCAACCCTGGGGCAGGACAGGCAAAAAAAAACCGAGGCCTGAGCCTCGGTTGTGTGGGCACGAAGCCTGCGAAGATCAGAGCTTGGCCGATTGCATGAAGCGGTCGAAGGTGCCCTCGGTGAAACGGAACCAGAGGTTGGCGTCTTTGCGGAAGGCGGAGTAGTCTTCGTAGACCTTTTTCCAGTTCGGGTTCTTGGCAGAGATTTCGGAGTACAGCTCCATGGACTGCTTGAACGCGGCATCCATCAAGTCCTTGGGGAAAGCAAACAGCTTGGCACCGTTGGCCACCAGGGTCTTGAGCGACTGTGCGTTGCGAGCGTCGTACTTGGCTTGCATGTCCACGTGGGCATAGGCCGCAGCGGCATTGATGATGGCCTGGTACTCTTTGGACAAGCCATTGAAGGCCTTCATGTTGACGTGCAGGTCCAACTGGGGACCGCCTTCCCACCAGCCCGGATAGGCGTAGTTCTTGGCCACTTTGTAAAAGCCCAGTTTGTAGTCGTCGTAAGGACCGACCCACTCGGCGGCATCGATGGTGCCTTTTTCGAGGGCTTGGTAAATTTCACCGCCGGGGATGTTCTGGGGCACGCCGCCGATGCGCTCGACCACTTTGCCGGCAAAACCGCCCACGCGGAACTTGGTGCCTTTGAAGTCGGCCAGGGACTTGATGGGCTTGCGGAACCAGCCACCCATTTGTGAGCCGGTGTTGCCCATGGGGAAGTTGACGATGTTGTAGTTGGCATAGAACTCACGCATGAGTTTCAAGCCGTTGCCGTCGTACATCCAGGCCGTCATCTGGCGGGAGTTCAGACCGAAGGGGATGGCGCAACCCAGGGCAAAGGTCTCGTCCTTGCCGAAGTAGTAGTAAGGCGCGGTGTTGGCCATTTCGACCGTGCCGTCTTTGACCGCGTCCACCGTGCCGAATGCGGGCACGATTTCACCAGCGGCGTGGGTGCTGATCTCGAAGTTGCCACCGGTCATCTCGCGCACGCGGGCGGCAAACACATCGTTGACCCCGAACAAGGTATCCAGCGACTTGGGGAAGCTGGAGGTCAAGCGCCAGCGAATTTTCTCGTTGGCGTGAACCACAGCGGGTGCCACACCGGCAGCGAGGACACTGGCCAATCCAGCGCCTTTGACAAGGGAACGACGATCCATATTAATTCTCCAAAAAAAACCAATGGGTTTGGTGGGCGCATTCTAAGAAATGAAGCGCAGGTCACTTTGGGGGTTTACCCCTGTGAAAAAGCCCCACACCCGCAAGGGCTTGTGAGTGGATTTCAAACCACCCGCTTGAGCACCGAGCCTTCGGCTTTGGGCGTGGCCGAAGACGCACCAAATCGTGCCTCGATGCTGGCCAAGATCCCATGGGCATCCAGGCCCAATTGCTGCAACAAGACCTTGGGGTCACCGTGCGCGGTGAACACATCGGGCACGCCCAGGCACAGCACGGGCAGGTTCAAGCCCAAGCTTTGCAGGGTTTCCAAGACCGCACTGCCCGCACCCCCCATGAGCGCACCTTCTTCGACCGTGACCAAGGCGGTGTGGGTTTGAGCGAGTTCACGGATCAAGTCCACATCCAGGGGCTTGGCCCAGCGCATGTCAGCGACGGTGGCGTCGAGCGAGCGAGCCGCTTCCAGCGCGGGATGCAACAAGGTGCCAAACGCCAAGATGGCGATGCCCTTGCCTTGACGACGCACAACGCCCTTGCCCACCTCCACGGTTTGCAAAGGCTCGTTGCTGGGTGCCCCCACGCCGGCGCCGCGCGGGTAGCGCACGGCCACGGGGTGATCCATGTGGTGGGCGGTGGTGAGCAACAGGCGGCATTCGCGCTCGTCAGAGGGGCAGGCAATGCTGACCTTGGGGACGGTGCGCAAAAAGGCAATGTCATACAGCCCCGCGTGGGTGGGACCATCGGCACCCACAATGCCCGCCCGATCCAGCGCCAGGACCATGGGCAAGGACTGCAAGGCCGCATCGTGAATGAGCTGGTCATAGGCCCGCTGCAAGAAGGTGGAATAAATCGCCACCACGGGCTTCAAACCCTCGCAGGCCAAGCCTGCGGCAAAGGTCACGGCATGTTGCTCGGCAATGCCCACATCGACATAGCGGTCGGGGAATCGTTTGTGGAACTCCACCATGCCCGAGCCTTCGCGCATGGCTGGGGTGATGGCCACAAGTTTGGGGTCAGCCGCAGCCATGTCGCACAACCAGTCGCCAAAGACCTGGCTGAAGGTTTTGGCCGCAGGCTTGGTGGCGGGAACAATGCCCACCGCCGGGTCGAATTTGCCGGGTCCGTGATAGGTCACGGGATCTTCTTCGGCCTGCTGATAGCCCCTGCCCTTGCGCGTGATGACGTGCAGGAACTGCGGACCTTTGCGGTCCTTGAGGTTGAGCAGCGTGGGGATCAGGGTGTCGAGGTCGTGCCCGTCGATGGGGCCAACGTAGTTGAAGCCGAATTTCTCGAACAGGGTGGCGGGCAGCACCAGCCCCTTGGCCTGTTGTTCAAAGCGCTTGGCCAACTCGAACAGGGGCGGCACATTGCGCAAGACCTGCGAGCCCACCTCTTTGGCCGTGGCATAAAAGCCGCCGCTGAGCAGCTGCGCCAAATAGCGGTTGAGCGCACCCACGGGCGGGCTGATGGACATGTCGTTGTCATTGAGGATGACCAGCAGGTTGGCATCGGCCACCCCGGCGTTGTTCATGGCTTCAAACGCCATGCCTGCGGTCATGGCGCCGTCGCCAATCACCGCGATGCAATGGCGGTCCACCCCCAGCTGACGCGACGCCACGGCCATGCCCAGTGCCGCCGATATGCTGGTCGATGAATGGGCGGTGCCAAAGGCGTCGTAGGGGCTTTCTTCGCGGCGCGGAAAGCCGCTGATGCCCCCGAGCTGGCGCAGGCCGGGCATCTGATCGCGCCGCCCGGTGAGGATTTTGTGGGGGTAGGTCTGATGACCGACGTCCCAGATGATGCGGTCATCGGGCGTGTGAAACACATGGTGCAGGGCGATGGTGAGTTCGACCGTGCCGAGGTTGGAGCTCAGGTGGCCCCCTGTTTGCGCCACGCTGTGCAGCACGTGGTCGCGCAATTCGCGGGCGAGCTGCTTGAGCTGATCGCGCGACATGCGGCGCACATCGGCGGGCGAATCCACGGTGGACAACAGGTGTGAGGTCATGGTGGTTTAGTTTATTCGGTGGATCACCCAATCGGTGATCGTGCCCAAGTGATGCCCTGGCGCGAGGGTCAATTGGCCCAATGCGGCATGGGCTTGCTGGTGCAGGGTCTGCGCCAAGGCTTTTGCACCCTCCAAACCCAAAGTACTGACCACTGTGGGTTTGTCGTGTGCTTCGTCCTTGCCCGCCGTCTTGCCCAGCACATCGGTGGTGGAGGTCACATCCAGGATGTCGTCCACCACCTGGAAGGCATAGCCCAGCGCATCACCCCAGGCCGACAAAGCCGCACGCTCTTGGGGGGCGCACTGGGCGCAAATCGCCCCCATGGCCACGCTGGCTCTGAGCAAGGCGCCGGTCTTGAGGTCATGCATGCGCTTGAGCCGACTGGCATCGATGAGCTGACCCACACTGGCCAAGTCAATCGCCTGCCCACCCGCCATGCCCACATGGCCCGAGGCCTTGGCCAGCACCGACACGCAGGCCAGCGCCACCGTGGGCTCGGCAGGGTCGGCTTGGGGCGCCAAGAGCTCAAACGCCAGGGTTTGCAGCGCGTCGCCAGCGAGCAAGGCCGTGGCCTCGCCAAAAGCCACATGCACGGTGGGCTTGCCTCGGCGCAACACATCGTTGTCCATGCAGGGCATGTCGTCGTGCACCAGGGAATAGGCATGGATGAGTTCCACCGCGCAGGCCGCCCTCAGGGCAAGGCCATCAGCCCAGTCGGGCACGCTGGCGCGGGCACCCCAGACGGCTTGGGCGGTGGCCAGCACCAATAAGGGGCGCAGCCGCTTGCCGCCGTCCAGCACGGCGTGGCGCATGGCGGCCATCAAATCCTGAGGGTCCTGGGCGGCCAAGGCCTGGGTCAGCATGGCCTCGATGCGAGCCAGCTCCCGCGCTTGCCACTGAGCAAAGCCTGGGTCACTCACGCCTTGGCCCCCTTGCTGCGGTCCTCATCCAGCCGCTGCAAATGGGCCTCCACCTCGGCCAAGCGCTCACGGCAAAAGTCCAGCAGGTACTGTCCCCGCTGGTAACCCGCCAGCAATTCGTCCAGGGGCAATTGGTCGGACTCCATGCGGCTGACCAGCTTTTCGAGTTCCGACACCGCCGCCTCATACGAGGCTGGCACGGGCAAAGAGGGGTCTTGGGGTTGGTTCATTGGGCCATTCTAGGGTGGACCCCTAGGGAAAACCTGACGCCTGATGTGGATCAGCCCTACACAGGCAGGCCTTCAAAAGGGCGAGGGTAGAATCCTCCGCTCCACGGCCTGGCTACCTGCCAGGCTTTCTTGTCTCTCCCTGTGGGGAGTCTTTAGGTCAGGTGCTTTCATGTCTGATTTAAGTCTTCAACTGCAGCAGGCGCACAGCCAACTTCCCGTTGACAGCTATTTCGACCCAGCTCTCTTCAAACGAGAGCTCGATACCTTGTTCCGCAAGGGGCCGCTTTATGTGGGTCATGCCGCCAGCGTCCCCGAAGTGGGCGACTTCTATGCCCTCCCCCAGGAAAACGAAGGTCGAGCCCTGGTCCGCACCGAACAGGGCGTGATCCTGGTCTCCAACGTCTGCCGTCACCGCCAAGCGGTGATGCTCAAGGGCAAGGGCAACCTCAAAGACCCCCAACTGGGCATGGGCGGCAACATCGTGTGCCCCCTGCACCGCTGGACCTATTCCCAGCAAGGCCAGCTCCTGGGTGCGCCGCACTTTGCACAAGACCCCTGCCTCAACCTCAAAACCTACCCCTTGCAGGAATGGAACGGCCTGCTCTTTGAAGACAACGGTCGCAACATCGCAGCCGACCTCACCCACATGAGCGTGGCCAAGGACCTGAGCTTTGACGGCTTTGCCCTGGGTCATGTGGAACTGCACACCTGCCACTACAACTGGAAGACCTTCATCGAGGTCTACCTCGAGGACTACCACGTTGGCCCTTTCCATCCGGGCCTGGGCAACTTCGTGAGCTGCGACAACCTGTCGTGGCAGTTCCACGACGAATATTCGGTGCAAACCGTGGGCGTGGCCAACCAACTCCAGCGCTCGGGCAGCGCGGTCTACCAGCACTGGCAAGAGGTGCTGCTCAACTACCGCCATGGCGAGCCGCCCAAGCAAGGCGCCATTTGGCTCACCTACTACCCGCACATCATGGTCGAGTGGTATCCGCACGTGCTCACCGTCTCGACCTTGCATCCGGTGTCGGTCAACGAGACCCTGAACATGGTGGCCTTCTTCTACCCCGAAGAAATCGTTGCCTTTGAACCCGAATTCATCAAGGCCCAGCGCGCGGCCTACATGGAGACGTGCATCGAGGACGACGAAATCGCCGAGCGCATGGATGCGGGTCGCCTCGCCCTCATGAAGCGCGGCGACAACGAGGTGGGTCCCTACCAAAGCCCCATGGAAGACGGCATGCTTCATTTTCACGAGTGGTATCGACGCAAGTTGAGTCTGTGATCCATGGCCGCTGCCTGGATGCTGCTGGCCGGCTTGCTCTTCACCCTCATGGGGGTCTGCGCCAAGGCCGCATCCGCCCATTTCTCCGCCTCTGAACTGGTGATGTACCGGGGTCTGGTCAGCGCCATCTTCATGTTCGGGCTGGCCAAGCACCACGGCGTTGGCCTTCACACCCGGTATCTGGGCATGCATGCTTGGCGCAGCGCAGTGGGCGTGGCCTCACTGGGCGCGTGGATGTATGCCATTGTTCATTTGCCCCTGGCCACCGCCACCACCCTCAATTACATGAGCAGCGTGTGGGTGGGCGCCTTTGTGGTGGGCAGCGCGATGTGGCAGGGCTCCCGGTACTGGCAGGGGCACTTGCCACGGCTGCTTGCCGTGGTGATTGGCTTTGTCGGCGCCATCCTCGTCTTGCGACCCACGTTTGAGGCCAATCAGGCCTTCGCCGGATTCGTGGGGCTGATGTCAGGCTTTGTGGCGGCCTTTGCCTATTTGCAGGTCAAAGCCCTGGCCGCGGTGGGCGAGCCCGATGACCGCACCGTGTTTTGGTTTTCCATGAGCACCGTGGCAGCAGGCCTCATTGCTGTGGCCATCCATGGCCTGTCGCCCTGGGCGGGTTGGCACACCTTGTGGCTGCTGCCCATGGGCCTGCTGGCCTCGCTGGGCCAGCTGTGCATGACGCGCGCCTACTCGCAAGGGGCGACCCTGCTGGTGGCCAACTTGCAGTACAGCGGCATCATCTACGCCGCCCTTTTTGGGTGGCTGTGGTTTGACGAGACCATCCCCTGGCTGGCCTGGACGGGGATGGCCGTCATCGTGGCCAGCGGGGTGGCGTCGAGTCTGCTGAGTCGGCGCTGATCGGCAAACCACTGGGCACTGAGGTCAGGCCACCTGGCTTGGGTGAGTGAAATCACCCACCCAAACCTAGGCCTAGAACTAGACCCACAGTGACGCTCACGCTCACAACACCAAGTGCGACTGGTTCATCAGCTGGTCAAAGCTCAGGCTTTGCTGGGTCAGCACCACCTGATGGGTGGCGTGCGCAAAGTCATGCTGGCCCGTGGCATCGACCTGAATCACCGTGTCACTGCCACGCTGAATGGTTTGCACATAGTTCGCCGAGTTCCCACCCTGGGTGTGCAACTGGCCAAGCAAGCCCGACAAATCGATCACATCCCCATCGCCCAGGTTGAAGCCTTTGATCTGGGTGAGGCCTTGGTCGATGTGGAAGGTGTCTGCGCTGGACTCCACGCCTTGCAGCACTGTGGCCTTGGTGTACGAGAAGGTCGCATCGGCCACCACCATGCTCTGGCCATTGCTCAAGGTGGCACTGGTGCGGCCACTCTCCTCCACTCCAGCGAACGACAGGTTCTTCACGCCGTCGCTGCTCAGGGTGAGCGATGTGATGCCCCAATCGGCCAGGGTTTGGGTCTCGCCGGCTTGCGACAAGCCGTCGCCATTGAGGTCTTGCCAGACCATGAACTGGCTGTACTTGTCATCGGCGGCGTTGAACACGCCGTCGCGGTTGGTGTCAAAGTCCCTGGCCAGGCCTTGCAAGTCGGTGATGCCTTTGGATGGGTCGCCAAAGGCGTATTGCGACTTGTCGTGCACCTCACCGTTGCCGTACTTGTTCCAGAACAGCACGCCATCGGTGGGCGCAGCCCAGGTGACCTTGGAGACCACGCCTTGCCCGGTCACGTCCATCAACTGGTGGGTGTAGCTGATCTGCCCGTCCTGATTCAAGTCCAGCACGATGGGGCTGATCTTGAAATGAATGGCATTGGAGGTGCTGGCAAGGATGTTGGTGGTCGCGCCCGTGTAGATCTTGGCCGTCAAGGCAGGGGGTATCGTGCCCCCCCCCACTGAGGTCGATGCGGTGTAAGTCCAGTTGGTGCCCGTGACCGTCGCATCGCCCAAATAGGTGGAGCCATCGTACACACCCAGTTTGTAGCCAGTGGGCAAGGCACTGGTCAAGGTGCCAAAGATGGTGGGCGTGTTGTCGTCGGTGGTCTGAACGTAGTGGGTTTTGGTTGCACCCACGCCAAGTCCGAGGCCGGTGTAGGTGCCAGACAACTCAACTGCATTGCCCGGATTGGCGGCCACCAATTGCCCCCCCGTTTGATTAGTGGCGATCTGCACATTGCTGGCGAACACGACAAAATCCCCCGTCGCAGCCGTCGAAGCGCCATAGAGCCTCACCATGTCAATTTTTTTGCCACCAACCCCAAAATCGAATTCAACGTAGCTGGCGGTGGTCAATCCTGTGGCTGACCATGCACCGGTAGAGGTGGTGTCTGTATCGGTGAGTTTGGTGATGGCGCCGTCGGTGGTGGTGGCGGTGTTGCTTGACAACTTAGCGGTCGAGGCGATGTTGGCACCGTTGGAAAAGATCTGTACCTCACCCATGGCGCCTGATCTGCTGTCGACAAAAGACGACATGAAATAGATGTAACGGTAGGTCGTGGTGCCACTGGTGTAGGTGCTCGTCAGGGTATCGGTATTGCCGCCGGCCATGCCACTTTCGGTGGCACCACTGACGGTGATGGGCATGACGGTCACGGTTTCTGTCCCCGCAGTGCCCGTGTTGCCCGCCGTGTCCTGGTGCGCAATCGCAAAGGTGCGATCCCCCTGCGTAGCCAAAGATGTCGTCTTGAACTGCAAGCCCTGTTCGATGGCTTGAACGTTGGCTGCTGTGAACGCACCGCCCCCGTTCTTGCTCAGGGTCAACACCTTGGCCGTGCTGTAGCTCCAGTCCACACCCGTCACACCATTGACCGTGACGTTCGTGCCCGATGCCTGCGTGGTGTTGAGGGTTTGCGTCACGCTGCCAAACACCAGCTTGTCGTTCGTGGTGTCTGCCGTACCGCCCACCGTCACCGTGATCTTGGCAATGTCGCTGTCCGGGCTCAGTGCGACATTGGGAACAATGGCCTTGCCACTGCCCGCATTCAAATCTGAGTAGTACTGGCTCTCAGTGGCCTGTGTGTCAGTTGTACCAGTGATCAGATCAAGGGCGGCGGGGGCGGTCGTGTCCACCATGTAGCTCGCGTTGTCCGTCACCGCTGCATGCGTGAGGGTGGCCGCGTTGCCCGCCGCATCCGTCAGCGTGCTACTGTTCAAGCTCAGCGCATTGGCCGCGATGCTGATGCCGTTGGCATC
>RGCL01000037.1 GCA_009919175.1 Betaproteobacteria bacterium | reverse complement strand
TCACTCCAGGATCTTGGCAACGACGCCGGCGCCCACGGTACGGCCACCCTCGCGGATGGCAAAACGCAGACCCTCTTCCATGGCAATGGGCGCAATCAACTTGACCGTGATGGTCACGTTGTCACCAGGCATCACCATCTCTTTGTCCTTGGGCAACTCAATCGCACCCGTCACGTCCGTCGTGCGGAAGTAAAACTGGGGACGGTAGTTGTTGAAGAACGGCGTGTGACGGCCGCCCTCGTCCTTGGACAGCACATACACCTCAGCCGTGAAGTGCGTGTGCGGCTTGATCGAACCGGGCTTGCACAGCACCTGACCACGCTCAACGTCTTCACGCTTGGTGCCGCGCAGCAAAATGCCCACGTTGTCACCAGCCTGCCCCTGATCCAGCAACTTGCGGAACATCTCCACACCCGTGCAGGTGGTCTTTTGCGTGTCCTTGATGCCAACAATCTCAATCTCTTCGCCCACCTTGACAATGCCGCGCTCCACGCGACCCGTCACCACCGTGCCACGACCAGAAATCGAGAACACATCTTCCACAGGCATCAAAAACGCTCCGTCAATCGCACGCTCGGGCGTGGGAATGTAGCTGTCCAGAGCCTCAGCCAACTTCATGATCGCGCCTTCGCCCAAATCACCCTTGTCGCCCTCAAGCGCCAACTTCGCAGAACCCTTCACGATCGGCGTGTCGTCACCAGGAAAGTCGTACTTGGAGAGCAGCTCGCGCACTTCCATCTCCACCAACTCGAGCAACTCGGCATCGTCCACCATGTCGCACTTGTTCATGAACACGATGATGTAGGGCACGCCCACCTGACGGGCCAACAAAATGTGCTCGCGCGTCTGGGGCATGGGGCCGTCAGCTGCCGACACCACCAAAATCGCACCGTCCATCTGCGCCGCACCCGTGATCATGTTCTTCACATAGTCAGCGTGGCCAGGACAGTCCACGTGCGCATAGTGACGGTTGGCCGTCTCGTACTCCACGTGCGCCGTGTTGATCGTGATGCCGCGCGCCTTCTCTTCAGGAGCCGCATCAATCTGGTCGTACGCCTTGGCTTCACCGCCAAACTTCGCCGACAAAATCGTCGTGATCGCCGCCGTCAGCGTCGTCTTGCCATGATCCACGTGACCAATCGTGCCCACGTTCACGTGCGGCTTGGTCCGCTCAAACTTGCCTTTTGCCATTTGTGGTTCGACTTGCGCGGCTTTCAAGTCGGCGCTGCATCGCAGACGGGCAGGGGCCGCATGCCCCTGCCTTGAATCATCACTTGGCGCGTGCTGCGACGATGGCTTCTGCCACGTTCTTGGGCGCTTCGCTGTAATGCTTGAATTCCATCGTGTAGGTTGCACGACCCTGGCTCATGGAGCGCAGGATGGTCGAGTAACCAAACATTTCCGACAGGGGAACCTCGGCCTTGATGGCCTTGCCGCCGCCAGGCATGTCGTCCATGCCTTGCACCATGCCACGGCGTGAGGACAGATCGCCCATCACACTGCCGGCGTAGTCTTCGGGGGTCTCCACCTCAACGGCCATCATGGGTTCGAGAATCACGGGGTTGGCCTTGCGGCAACCTTCCTTGAAACCAAAGATGGCGGCCATCTTGAAGGCTTGTTCGGACGAGTCCACGTCGTGGTATGAGCCAAAGTGCAAAGTGACTTTGACATCGACCACAGGGTAGCCAGCGAGCACGCCGGCATTGAGCGCTTCGAGCACACCCTTTTCCACGGCGGGGATGTATTCACGGGGAACCACACCGCCCTTGATGGCGTCGACGAACTCAAAGCCTTTGCCAGCTTCATTGGGTTCGATCTTGAACACCACGTGACCGTACTGACCCTTACCACCAGACTGGCGGACAAATTTGCCTTCGGAATCTTCAACGATGCGACGAATGGTTTCGCGATACGCCACCTGGGGCTTGCCCACGTTGGCCTCAACGCCGAATTCGCGCTTCATGCGATCCACAATGATTTCAAGGTGCAACTCGCCCATGCCACCAATGATGGTCTGGCCGGATTCTTCGTCGGTTTGCACGCGGAAGGAAGGATCCTCTGCGGCCAGACGGGAGAGGGCAATGCCCATCTTTTCCTGGTCGGCCTTGGACTTGGGCTCCACGGCCTGACGGATCACCGGCTCGGGGAAGACCATGCGCTCCAGGGTCACCACAGCATCAGGATCACACAGGGTTTCGCCCGTGGTGACGTCCTTGAGGCCCACACAGGCAGCGATGTCGCCAGCGCGGATTTCATCAATTTCTTCACGGTTGTTGGCGTGCATCTGAACGATACGGCCAATGCGCTCCTTGCGACCGCGAACCGAGTTGTAAACCGTGTCGCCCTTGGAGAGCACGCCAGAGTAGACGCGCACAAAGGTCAGCTGGCCGACGAAGGGGTCGGTCATCAATTTGAATGCGAGGGCAGAGAATTTCTCGCCGTCGTCCGACTTGCGGGTCACGGGCGACTCATTCTCATCGGTACCCGCCACAGGAGGAATGTCCACAGGCGAGGGCAACAACTCGATCACGGCGTCGAGCATGCGCTGAACACCCTTGTTCTTGAAGGCGGTGCCACACAGCATGGGCTGGATCTCGTTGGCAATCGTGCGGGTGCGCAAGCCCAGGGTGATCTCTTCTTCGGTGAGATCGCCCTCCTCGAGGTATTTGTTCATCAACTCTTCGTTGGCTTCGGCGGCGGCCTCGATCATGAGTTCACGCCACTTCTTGGCCTCTTCGACCAAGTCAGCGGGAATCTCTTCGAAGTTGAACTTCATGCCCTGGGATTCTTCATCCCACACGATGGCCTTCATCTTGCGCAGGTCGACTACGCCCTTGAAGTTTTCTTCGGCACCGATGGGGATCACCACGGGCACGGGGCTGGCCTTGAGGCGGGTCTTCATCTGGTCGTAGACCTTAAAGAAGTTGGCGCCCGTGCGATCCATTTTGTTCACAAAGGCCAAGCGGGGCACTTTGTACTTGTTGGCTTGACGCCAAACGGTTTCGGACTGGGGCTGCACGCCACCCACGGCACAGTAAACCATGCACGCACCGTCGAGCACACGCATGGAACGCTCCACCTCGATGGTGAAGTCCACGTGGCCCGGGGTGTCAATGATGTTGATGCGGTGCTCGGGGAATTGCAGCTCCATGCCCTTCCAAAAGCAGGTGGTGGCCGCCGAGGTGATGGTGATGCCACGCTCTTGTTCCTGTTCCATCCAGTCCATGGTGGCGGCGCCATCGTGCACCTCACCAATCTTGTGGTTCACACCGGTGTAATAAAGGATGCGCTCGGTGGTGGTGGTTTTGCCAGCATCGATGTGGGCAGAAATACCAATGTTGCGATAGCGCTCAATCGGGGTCTTGCGAGCCATTTGTTTTACCTACTTAAAGTGGGGCACAGAGCCTGGGCTGCCGCGCAAGTCAGCGCCAGCAGCAAGGCCGAGGCGATTTAGAAACGGAAATGTGAGAAGGCCTTGTTAGCTTCGGCCATGCGGTGAACTTCGTCACGCTTTTTCATTGCGCCGCCACGACCTTCAGCCGCTTCGAGCAATTCGTTGGCCAGGCGCAAAGCCATGGACTTTTCGCTGCGCTTGCGGGCAGCTTCCTTGATCCAGCGCATGGAGAGGGCCAAACGGCGAACCGGGCGCACTTCAACTGGCACCTGGTAGTTGGCACCACCGACGCGGCGGGATTTGACTTCCACCATGGGTTTGACGTTGTTGATGGCGGTGCTGAAGAGTTCAAGCGGGTCTTTGCCGGACTTGGACTCAATTTGTTCGAGCGCGCCATAGATGATGCGCTCGGCGACGGCCTTCTTGCCGCCTTCCATGATCACGTTCATGAACTTGGAGAGTTCCACGTTCCCATATTTGGGATCGGGCAGGATTTCACGTTTAGGGACTTCGCGACGACGTGGCATTTTTTCACCTCTTTGCTTCAGTTGGCAGCCCGTTTGGAGCTTGCCGCGAGGGCCAATCAACCCTCACTTACTCGACCCAGGCACCCCATGGCACCTTCAGGTCACTACGCCTACCCTGCAGCCATGCAGGTCAGGCACCGAACACACCTGACAGGATCAGGCCTTCTTGGGGCGCTTGGCGCCGTATTTCGAGCGGGATTGCTTGCGGTCTTTCACGCCTTGCAAGTCCAGCGAACCGCGCACGATGTGATAGCGCACACCGGGCAAATCCTTGACGCGACCGCCGCGCACGAGCACCACTGAGTGCTCTTGCAGGTTGTGGCCTTCGCCGCCGATGTAGGAGATGACCTCAAAACCGTTGGTCAGGCGCACTTTGGCAACCTTACGCAAGGCGGAGTTGGGCTTCTTGGGGGTGGTGGTGTAGACACGGGTACACACGCCACGACGCTGCGGCGAGTTCTCCATGGCTGGGCTCTTGGACTTGGTCTTTTCGACCGTGCGTCCATGGCGCACCAATTGGTTGATGGTTGGCATTGAAAAAGTCCCTAAACGTTTTTCGTTGATTCAAAAAGCACAATTCGGCCGCATCCGTCAATGAGCCGAAAAGCCCGCTAGTGTAGCAAATGCTAAACCGGCCTTGGTTTCAGCGGATCCAAAGCCGCAAACTATCCCACATCCGGCCAAACCAGCCGGCCTGATCAACAGCGCCCAGCGTAGCCAGGGGCACGGTGGTCCAAGGCTGCCCGTCCAGACTGACTTTGAGCTCGCCCAGCACTTGGGACTGGGTCAACGGCGCTACCACCGGGGTGCGATAAGACGCCTCGGTCTTGATGCGGGAAGCCGCATCGTGAGGAACAGCCACGATGATGTCTTGCACCGACCCCAGCCCCACCTCGTCTTGCTTGCCTTTCCAGACTTTGGCGCTCACCACGGGCTTGCCCGCCTCAAACAGGCGCACCCCATCAAAGGCGGTATAGCCCCAGTTGAGCAATTTCTGGGCTTCCTGAGCCCTTGCCAACTCGGAGCGCGCGCCCAGCACCACCGCCAGCAATCGCCGCTCCTTGTTGGCAAACAAGGGGCGATGGGCGGTGGCAATCAGGCAAAAACCTGCGGCCTCGGTGTGACCGGTCTTGAGGCCATCCACCGTGGGGTCCTTGAACAACAGCAGGTTGCGGTTGGTGTCATTGGCCGCCGGGGTGCCGGGATAGCGGTATTTTTTGATGGCGTAAAAATCTTTTTCCTTCGGAAAATCAAGCATCAGACGCGAAGCCAGTACTGACAAATCCCTAGCTGTGGTCTGATGCCCAGGGGCGGTGAGGCCCTCTGGGTTGGCATATTGGGTGTTGTTCATGCCCAACGCCTTGGCCTGCTGGTTCATCAGTTCGACAAAGCGCTCCACCGAGCCCCCCACGGCTTCGGCCAAGGCCACCGTGGCATCGTTGCCTGATTGAACAATCATGCCCTTGATCAAGTCCTCGGCTGGCACTTCCATCTTGGGGTCAATGAACATGCGTGAGCCCGGCATCTTCCACGCCCGCACGCTCACAGGCAGTTTTTGATCAAGGCTGATTTTTTTGTGCTTGAGGGCGTCAAACACCAGGTAAGCGGTCATGAGTTTGGTGAGCGACGCGGGCTCCACAGCCATGTCGGCATTGGACTGGGCGAGGACCTGATTGGCCGTGACGTCGATCAGCAAATAGGCCTTGGCCTGGATTTCTGGCGGCTGCGGCATTTGCGCCCAGGCCCCCTGCATGCCCAGCACCACGGCCCAACCCCATCCCACAAACGCCTTGATTGCCCAACGCATGCCGTCTCCCTTTAATGCGACAAATGGCCAGTCACCATGCGCTTGAGCAAGGGCAACTGGCCGTGAAAAAAATGTTCGACACCGGGCACCACCGTCACCGGCAAATGCTGTGGCCTGGCCCAATCCAGCACCGCCAAGAGCGGCACCGTGTCATCTTGCTCGCCGTGGATCACCAGCGCGCGTTCGGCCACCGACAGGGGCAGCGCTGGCACCTCGAATCGGGCCGCAGCAGTGCCCACCAGCACCAAGCGGGCCACATCGTCCAAGCGAGCATGAGGCTGCAAAGTCTCCAAGGCCTTGAGTGCGCGGCACATGACAAAAGCGCCAAATGAAAAACCCGCCAGCACCAGGGGCTGCCCAGGGTTGTGGATTTGCTCGATCACCTGCAAGACATCGTCTGCCTCGCCCACCCCTGCATCGTGCACGCCCTCACTTTGGCCCACGCCGCGAAAGTTGAAGCGCCAGGCTTGCCAGCCCGTGGCCACCGCTGCACGAGCCAGGGTCTGCACCACCTTGTTGTCCATGGTGCCGCCAAACAAGGGGTGTGGGTGGGCAATGAGGGCCACGCCGCGCGCGGGCGTAGCGGGTGCATCGCTCAGCGCCTGGATGCGCCCGGCAGCACCTTGCAAACTCACAGCCTGGGTTGACGAATTCACCGATCAGCGCCCCACGCTGGATGGCAGCACCAGGCGCTCGACCACTTCGCCACGGAGCAAATGCTGGTCCACGATCTCGTTGAGGTCGTTGGCATCCACATAGGTGTACCAAACACCTTCTGGGTAAACCACTGCAACAGGACCCCCCGCGCACCGATCCAAACAGCCGGCGCGATTGACCCGCACACCGCCAGGACCCGCAGCCCCCGCGTTCTTGACGCGCTGTTTGCAATGCTCAAACGCTTGCTGGGGTTGATGGTCGGCGCAACAGGCCTGGCCGTTGTCCCGCTGGTTGGTGCAAAAGAAGATGTGTCGCTTGAAATAGGGCTGGGACGTGGCGTTCATGCCCGAATTCTAGAAGGCTGCGAAAGACCTCCGGCAAACTCAGCCTGAGCGTGCGCTCGAGGACCACTTGGTCAAAGCCCAGAGCAACACCCCAAAAGGCCACATCCATCCTATCCACTGGGCCACGCCGTTGAAACGGATGTACTGGCCTTGCTGCCAGGTTTGCAGGTTGTGGGCAAGGTAGACATCGGAAGCCCCCTGGTTGAGCACCATGAGGTTGATGGTGAGGCCAAGCAGCAAAAACGCCATCACCAAGGGCCGCGAGAGCAAAGTGAGTCCTGCCGCCATGATGAGGCTCAGACCCACAGCCACCTGCGCCTGCAATGTGAACCAGCCCATGGCATGGGACGCACCAAAAGTCAGGCCGCCCGATAGGCTGGTGCTCAAAAAGCCCACCAGCACGATGAAGCAGGCGCTCAGCCAACGCCGCATGGGGCGGTTGACCACCGCATAGGCCAGCAAGATGGGGGTCATCAGGCCCAGGACCATGCACAAGACCTCGGTGGCTGGCAACAAGGGCTCAGGCTCGATGGTGCGAAACGGCATCCAGTCCAGAAAAGGGGTTTCACTGAGCCATTCACCCAAGACGTCTTCCACCCGCTCGAGCACATGACCCAAGCCGAAAGGGACCGCCACAGGGAACAGCAAGGCCAGAGGCCATAAACCCAGCCAGACCATGGCGCCGCGCGACTCGGGGTCAAACCAGCGGGTGCTGAACTCATGCCAGCGCATGATCCAGCCCTGGCGCTGAAAGACCAGCGCCAGCACCAGGCCACTGCCACCGCCCAGGCTGTTGAACAGCCAATCCACCCACGAGGCCACGCGCATGGGCAAATACGTCTGCACGCCCTCGAGCGCAAGCGAAAGAAAGGACATGGCCAGCCACCCCACCCACAACCAGGCCGCACCTCCGCGGCTGCGCAGCCACCCCAAGGCCAGACAAAAACCCAGGGGCACATAGGCCAGCCAGTTGGAAAACAAATCGAAGACCGTCCAGTAACGGGGCCAAGACTCACTCAGGAATTCCCAGGGCATCAGCCCCTGGTTGCGCCAACCCTCAAACGGGTAGAGGCTGGCGTACATGATGAGCGCCGCGAAAAAGGCGGCAAACGACCAGGCGGTGCTGTAGGTGCGCATGGCCTGGGGTCTCCGTCCCGGCCCTTAGAAAGGCTTGACCACCACCAGAATCACCGTCAGGGTCAAGACCACCACGGGCAACTCGTTGAACCAGCGATACCAGACATGGCCGTGGGGCACCTCACCCTTCAAAAAGCGTCGCAGATGACGGCCGCAGGCATGGTGATAGGCCAAGGCCACCAGCACCAGCGCCAACTTGGCGTGGAGCCAGCCGCTGCCCTGGGTCCATTCGACGCCAAAACCTTGCCATAGCCACACGCCCAGGCCAACAGCGGGGACCATGAGCAGGTTGGTAAAGCGCATGAGCTTGCGCGCCATGAGCAGCAAGCGGTCGCGCTCGGCATGGGAGTCGGGCTCGACCATGGCCAGGTTGACAAAAATGCGCGGCAGATAAAACAGGCCTGCAAACCAGCTGGCCACGAAAACGATGTGAAACGACTTGACCCAAAGCATGCGAACGAGTGTAGCTTGGTGCAGAATCATTGGCATGCAATACCAACCCCAATTCCCAGCGCACCGTCCCCGTCGCTTGCGCCGCGACGATTTCACCCGTCGACTGGTGCAGGAACACCATCTGCGGGTGGACGACCTCATCTACCCCGTGTTTGTCCTCGAAGGCAAGGGGCGGCGCGAACCCGTCAAGTCCATGCCTGGCGTGGAGCGCCTGAGCCTGGACCTGCTCTTGCCGGTGGCCGAGGATTGCGTCAAATTGGGCATCCCGGTCATGGCGCTTTTCCCCGTCATCTCGCAGTCGCTCAAAACCCCAGACGGCCTGGAAGCCGCCAACCCCAAGGGTCTGGTGCCCGAGGTGGTGGCCACGCTCAAGCGCGAATTTCCCGACCTGGGGATCATGACCGATGTGGCCCTGGACCCCTACACCAGCCACGGGCAAGATGGCCTGATTGACGAGACCGGCTATGTGCTCAACGACGAGACCACCGAGGTGCTGGTCAAACAAGCCCTCACCCAGGCCCAAGCCGGTGTGGACATCGTCGCGCCCAGCGACATGATGGACGGGCGCATTGGCGCCATCCGCCAGGCGCTCGAAGCCCATGGCCACATCCACACCCGCATCATGGCCTACAGCGCCAAATACGCCAGCGCCTTTTACGGCCCCTTCCGCGACGCGGTGGGCTCCTCGGGCAACCTGGGCAAGAGCAACAAGAAGGTCTACCAGATGAACCCCGGCAACACCGACGAGGCCTTGCGCGAAGTGGCCATGGACTTGCAAGAAGGGGCGGACATGGTCATGGTCAAGCCCGGCATGCCCTACCTGGACGTGGTGCGCCGAGTGAAAGAGACCTTCGCCGTGCCCACCTTTGCCTACCAGGTCTCGGGCGAATACGCCATGCTGCAAGCTGCCGCCCAAAACGGCTGGCTAGACGGCGACGCGGTGATGCTCGAGAGCCTGCTGGCCTTCAAGCGCGCCGGGGCTGACGGCATCCTCACCTACTTTGCCCCGCGCGTTGCGCGCCTGCTCAACCCAGGTGCTTGAGGAAGAACGCGAGCGTGCGCTCCAGCGCCAAATGGGCTGAGGGCTCGTCATAAGAGCCCCGGTGGTCGCAATTGAAGCCGTGGTCAGCGGCATAGACATGGACCTGCACATCGGGATGGGCTTTGGCAAAAGCCTCAACTCCATCCATGGGGATGTAGGCATCGCGCTCACCAAAGTGCGCCATCACCGGGCAGCGCGGCACGCGCCCGCGCTCGGCATCGCTGGTCACACCGCCGCCGTAATAGGGCGCCGCCGCCGCCACGCCGTCGAGCAGGCAGGCTGAACGCCAGGTCAAAAGGCCGCCCCAGCAATACCCCACCACGCCCACGCGACCCTGGCTGTTGAGGGCTGCCCAGTCAATTGCGGCTTGCACATCAGCCAGCGCGCCTGGCGCAGCCAAGGCCTCGACCTGGTTCTTGAGTGCAAAGCCCTTGTTGCGATCCGCTTCGCCATAGCCCAGGTCAACCTGCTTTTCCACCCGGTCAAAGGTGGCCGGCGCAATGCTCAAGTAGCCGGCCAGGGCAAAGCCTTCGGCCACAGCCTTGATGTGGGCATTGACCCCAAAGATTTCCTGCAGCACCACCACCGCGCCCCTGGCCTTGGCCTTGGGTCTGGCCACATAGGCCGAGCAGATGAATCCGTCGCCTGATTTGAGTTGAATCATTTCGCCCATACACGTCCTTTCAACACCCTGGATTAAAAACAGTGCGTCAGCCGGGAAAAGATCCAGGCCGCGACTGCCTGATGAATGATCTCATGCTAAGGTTTATTTTTTTCAACCTGGAAATCATCATGCAAGGTGTCGTGCTCATCACGGGTGCAAGTCGCGGCATTGGCGCGGCCTGCGCCACCCTGGCCGCCCAGCAAGGCTGGGACGTTGCCGTCAACTACGCCCGCGACGAAGCCGCAGCCCAGCGGGTGGTCGCCCAGGTCCAGGCCATGGGGCGGCGTGCGGTGGCCATTCAGGGCGATGTGGGCGAGGAGGCTGACATCCTGCGCCTTTTTGACGCCGTGGATCGCCAACTTGGGCGCCTCACCGGCTTGGTCAACAACGCGGGCATCGTGGCCACCGGCATGCGCCTTGAAGGCTACACCTGGGCGCGCATGGAGCGCATCATGCGCATCAATGTGCTGGGCACCCTCGCGTGTTGCCGCGAAGCCGTCAAACGCATGAGCCGCGAACATGGGGGCACGGGCGGCAGCATCGTCAACCTCTCGAGCGCGGCGGCGCGCCTGGGCGGTGCCAACGACTACGTGGACTACGCCGCGAGCAAAGGCGCGGTGGACACCCTGACCCTGGGTCTGGCCAAAGAGCTCGCGCCCGACGGCATCCGCGTCAATGCCATTCGCCCTGGCCTCATCGACACCGAAATCCATGCCAGCGGCGGCAAACCCAATCGCGCATTCGACCTGTCCCACCTGGTCCCCCTGCAACGCCCCGGCACAGCCGACGAAGTCGCCCAGGCGGCCGTGTGGTTGCTCGGGGAGGCCTCCAGCTACTGCACCGGCACCATCATCGACGTGGCAGGGGGCCGCTGATGAGCGCAGCCACCCAGGCCGGGCGCATTCACTGGGAAGACCTCGAAGTGGGCTCCAGCGTGACGCTTGGCCCCATTTCACCCAGCCGCGAAGACATCATTGCCTTTGCCCAGCAATTTGACCCCCAGCCCTTTCATCTGGACGATGAAGCTGCCAAGGCCTCGGTGTTTGGCGGCCTGTGCGCCAGCGGTTGGCACACCTGCTCGCTGGCCATGCGGCTCATGTCCACCCAGTTTTTGCCCAACACCACCAGCCTGGGCTCCCCCGGCATGGACCAGGTCAAATGGCCCAAACCCGTATTCCCCGGCGACCAGCTCACCTTGCGCCACACCATACTGGAAAAGCGCGCCTCGCAAAAACGCCCCGATGTCGGTCTGGTGCGCACCCAGTGGGAAATGTTCAATCAGCACAACGACGCCGTGCTGCACATGCAAAGCTGGTCCATGTTCCGCCGCCGCCATCGCGCCGATGAGAATGCAGGCTAGACGCTTAACGCCCCTCACGGCCTCACCACCCATTTCACCGATTTGAATCACAGGAGCCCCCCATGACCGCATCGATTGGCCAATTCATCAACGGCCACGCCACACCCGGCCAGACCCAGCGCACCCAGGCCGTGACCAACCCCGCCACGGGCGCCGTCACCGCCAAGGTCCACCTGGGCAATGCCGCCGACGTGCAAGCGGCCGTTGCCGCTGCCCAGGCCGCCTTTCCCGCCTGGGCGGACACGCCGCCGCTGCGCCGCTCGCGCGTGATGTTCAAGTTCTTGGAGCTGCTCAACCAGCACCGCGACGACCTCGCGCGCATGATCACCGCCGAACACGGCAAGGTCTTCACCGATGCCCAGGGCGAAGTCACGCGCGGCATCGAGATCGTCGAATTTGCCTGTGGCATCCCGCAACTGCTCAAGGGCGACTTCACCGACCAAGTCTCCACCGGCATCGACAACTGGACGCTGCGCCAGCCCCTGGGCGTGGTGGCGGGCATCACGCCCTTCAACTTCCCCGTCATGGTGCCCATGTGGATGTTCCCGGTGGCCATTGCCTGCGGCAACACCTTTGTCTTGAAGCCCAGCCCCCTGGACCCCACGCCCTCGCTGTTCATGGGGGAGTTGCTCAAGAAAGCTGGCTTGCCCGACGGCGTTTACAACGTGGTGCAAGGTGACAAGGAGGCGGTGGACGCCTTGCTGGTCCACCCGGATGTCAAGGCCGTGAGCTTTGTGGGCTCCACACCGATTGCCAACTACATCTACGAAACCGGTGCCCACCACGGCAAGCGCGTGCAAGCCCTGGGCGGTGCCAAAAACCACATGGTGGTCATGCCCGATGCGGACCTGGACCAGGCGGTAGATGCCCTGATTGGCGCAGCCTATGGCAGCGCTGGCGAGCGCTGCATGGCCATCAGCGTAGCGGTGCTGGTGGGCGATGTGGGCGATCGCATCATGCCCAAGCTGACCGAGCGCGCGCGCAGCCTCAAGGTGCTCGACGGCATGAACCTTGCCGCCGAGATGGGTCCCATCGTCACCGATGCGGCCCGCCAGCGCATCACGGGCTACATCGATGCAGGCGTGGCCGAAGGCGCCAAGCTGCTGGTCGATGGCCGCGTCTTTGACGCCGCCAAGGCTGGCGCTGGATGCGACCAAGGCTTCTGGCTGGGCGGCACACTGTTTGACCACGTGACCCCCAGCATGAAGATCTACAAGGAAGAGATCTTTGGCCCCGTGCTCTCCTGTGTGCGCGTGAAGGACTTTGCCCAGGCCGTGCAGCTCATCAACGACCACGAGTTTGGCAATGGCGTGTCCTGCTTCACGCGCGATGGCAACGTGGCCCGTGAATTCGCTCGCCGCATCCAGGTGGGCATGGTGGGCATCAACGTGCCCATCCCCGTGCCCATGGCCTGGCATGGCTTTGGTGGCTGGAAGCGCTCCCTGTTTGGCGACATGCACGCCTATGGCGAAGAAGGCGTGCGCTTTTACACCAAGCAAAAGAGCATCATGCAGCGCTGGCCGGAGAGCATTGGCAAGGGCGCTGAGTTTGTGATGCCGACCTCCAAGTAAGTCCGCGCGACTGCGAGCGCAGCGCAGCAGTCCATTTGTGCGGCAAGGCTTTGGCGATCAAACTGCCAAGCCTTGTGGCTATGGCGCCAATGACGCGAGTGCCACTGGACTAGAGTGGCTTCGTGGCGAATTTATACCGCCTATTGACCTGGTGTTTGCGCGAACAATCCAGCTTGCATACTCAAAGCGAAAGTTAGATTTAACAGATTTTAAGTTTTCTATAGTTTTATTTTGCAGGTTTTACTGTATAAAACTGATTTAGTTTTCAGGAGGCATCTCGTGTCTGAAGGAAACTCTGTCATCAACTTGGGCGACTTCTCCAAGACTGCGACCGTGCTAGTTGAGAAGGTCAGTGCGGCCGTTGGCGCTTTCTACGAGCCCATCCACGTCAAGCGAATGGCTCGCGCCGAAGCAGAAGCCGAGAAGATCAAGGCCATCGCCAAAATCGAATTGACCGAGATCGAACAAAGGGCTTTAGAACGCTTCTTACATCAGGAAGCCAGGAAGCAAGCCAACATCGAACAAATCACTGTGCAAGCGGCCACCTCACTTCCACCGGATGCCAAAGTTGAAAATCTCGAAGAAGACTGGGTTGCTCACTTCTTCAAACAATGCGATACCGTTTCCGATAGGGAAATGCAGTCTCTTTGGGCACGCTTGCTTTCCGGTGAAGCTACTCGGCCCGGCACCTTCTCAAAGAGAACTGTCGATTTCACTTCGACCATAGACAAGAAGGATGCAGCACTCTTCACGACGTTCTGTCAGTTCGTTTGGATGGCAGATGAACCAACCCCACTCATTTATGAATTTACCGATGAAATCTACACAAAGCAGGGCATCACGTTTGATGCACTGAAGCATCTGGAAGCTATTGGCCTCATCGCACTGGAGTCTGTTTCTGAATATGGCAAAAAAGGTTTTGCGAAGTACGGCCATTTCTTCTACTACGGGATGCATACCGTTGTCGAATTCAGCGGCGAGTCAAACAACCTAATCCCTATTGGGAAAGCCCTACTGACAAACATCGGTAAGGAATTGGCACCAATTTGCGGCCCATCAAAGAATAACGAGTTCTACCATTATGTGATTCGCAGGTGGTTTAATCGTGGTTTGGTTCTGTCATCCATAATTTCCTCTTCCGATGAAACCTAATAATACGTTCACCTTGATAAATGCTGGAATGTTTCGCATCCCGGCATTCGCCGGTTAACTCAAACGCGATCCCGCGCCATCAAGCCACCTAAATAGATCGGCAGTCGAAAAATAGCGATTGCCGCATGGCTCGATCCCACTGCTGATCACTGCGCCCACTATTGCACTGCGTCCACCCAGTTCTCTGTTTCAATCGCAGGCACCCGCGCGAACTCTGCCAAGTTGTTCGTCACCAGCACCAGGCCTTCGCTGCGGGCGTGCGCTGCAATGTGCATGTCATTCACCCCAATGGGCTGACCCAGTTTTTCCAGGGCGGCGCGAATGGCGCCGTAGTGTTGCGCGGCCTTGGGGCCATAGGGCAAAACTTGCAGGCGACTGCAAAAGTCTTCGATGGCGGCCAGGTTCTCGCTCACGCGGCTGCTTTTTTCCGCGCCGTGCAAGAGCTCGGCAAGGGTGATGGCGGAAATGGCCATGCGGCTGGCGTTGGCGTTGAAGGTGGAAAGCACCTCGACAGGTCGACGCTTCAACACATAGATGACGATGTTGGTGTCGAGCAAGTAGCGCAGCATCAAAGCGGCTCCCGCTCTGGCTGGTGCTGGCTGGCGCGCTCGGGCAGGAAGTCGTCGCTCACGGTGGGGCCGCCCAGAAAGAAGCTGTCCCAGGTTTGGCCCAGCGGGGAGATGACGCGCTCGTTGCCTTTGACGCGTATCTCGACCTTTTGGACACCCTCGGGGAGGCGCACATCCATGGGCAGGCGAACAGCCTGGGTGCGGTTATTGACGAAAACAGTGCCGATGGACATACTGACCCCTCAAAAATGTATATAGCAACTGTATATCGCATCGCCGCAGTCGTCAATTGAGGAGATGGTGGCGCAAGCCGTAGTGCATCGGCAAGGGCGCTGAATTTGTGATGCCCACCAGCAAGTGAGTCATTGTCTGGGGTACCAAATAACAGTACCATCCAGGCATGAGGCGAAAACACCAGCGCACGCTTGAACTCCTTCATGCCCGACCGGCCAGTGCCAACATCCCTTGCACCGAGTAGCACCATGAATGTGATGTCTGTTGATGGCTATCGCGCCAAGATCGAATACGACGAGGAACTCGATTTGTTTAGAGGCGAAATCCTTGGTCTCAATGGCGGCGCTGATTTCTACGGCAAGAACCCCAAGGAGTTGCGCGCAGAGTTCAAAAAGTCATTGCAAACCTTTTTGGCGGTGTGCAAGGAAAAGGGCATTGAGCCCAAGCGGCAGTTCTCAGGCAAGTTCAACTTGCGGATCACGCCCGAACTGCACGAACAAATTGCCATCGTCGCCCAGGCCAAAGGCAAGAGCATCAACACGCTCGCCCTTGAAGCCTTGCAAGAACATGTGGCGTTGCGCTAACTCAGGCCAGATCCATCCATGACCGACACCACGTTTGACCACATCATCATTGGCGCAGGCACTGCAGGGTGCTTGCTGGCCAACCGCCTGAGTGCCGATGCGCGCAAGCGCGTGCTGCTGATCGAAGCGGGCAAGAAGGACGACTACCACTGGGTGCACATCCCCGTGGGCTATCTGTATTGCATTGGCAATCCGCGCACCGACTGGCTCTACCAGACCGAACCGGCAGCGGGGCTCAATGGCCGCAGCCTGCGCTACCCGCGTGGCAAGGTGCTGGGCGGCTGCACCAGCATCAACGGCATGATTTACATGCGCGGCCAGTCGCGTGACTACGACCAGTGGGCACAGGTCACGGGCGATGCCAACTGGAACTGGGACAACAGCCTGCCCTATTTCATGCTGCACGAAGACCACTACCAGGGCGCCAATGCCCTGCACGGGGCCAAGGGTGCGCGCAGCCCCCTGCTGCAGTCGCCTGGGCCTGAGGGCAGTCACTTCCACACCTTGCGCGCGCGCAGCGCGGGCGGCGAGTGGCGCGTGGACAAGCAGCGCCTGCGCTGGGACGTGCTCGATGCCTTTGCCCAGGCAGCCGAGCAAGCTGGCATCCCCGCCACCGACGATTTCAACCGGGGCAACAACGAGGGCGTGGGTTACTTCCAGGTGAATCAGAAAGACGGCTGGCGCTGGAACACCGTCAAGGCCTTCCTCAATCCCACCTGTTATGGCCGCCCCAATTTCGAGATGTGGACCCAAGCCCAGGTGAGTCGCCTGTTGTTTGAAACCCAGGCCAATGGTCAGCCACGTTGCGTGGGGCTGGAGGTCTGGACGGGCAAGGAGATGATCCAGGTGCGCGCCACGCAAGAGGTCATCCTCAGCGCGGGCAGCATTGGCTCGGTGCAGATCCTGGAGCTGTCTGGCGTTGGCGATGCCGAACTCTTGCAATCGCGCGGCATCACCCCCTTGCATCACCTGCCCGGCGTGGGCGCCAATTTGCAGGACCACCTGCAAATCCGCAGCGTGTTCAAGGTCAAGCATGCCAAAACCCTCAACACCCTGGCCAACAGCTGGTGGGGCAAAGCGCTGATCGGCGCCGAATACGCCTTCAAGCGCACCGGCCCCATGAGCATGGCGCCCAGCCAGCTGGGTGCCTTCACCAAGTCCGACCCCAAGCTGGCTTGGCCCAACATCCAGTTCCATGTCCAGCCCCTGAGCCTAGACGCGTTTGGTGAACCGCTGCACAACTTCCCCGCCATCACCGCGAGCGTGTGCAACCTCAACCCCACCAGCCGGGGGACGGTGCACATCAAGACCCCGCGCTTTGAGGATGCCCCCGCCATTGCGCCCAATTACCTCAGCACCGACGAGGACCGCCTGGTGGCCGCCGATAGCCTGCGTGTGGCGCGACGCATCATGCAGCAACCCGCCATGGCACGCTTTGAGCCCGAGGAATACAAGCCCGGCGCGCAGTACCAAAGCGATGCCGAACTCGCCCGTCTGGCGGGCGACATTGCCAGCACCATCTTTCACCCGGTGGGCACCACGCGCATGGGCCGCGACGACGACCCTCAAGCGGTGCTCAACCCGCGCTTGCAGGTGCGCGGCATCGCCGGTCTGCGCGTGGTCGATGCGGGTGCCATGCCCACCATCACCAGCGGCAACACCAACAGCCCCGTGCTGATGATGGCCGAGAAGGCCGCCGAATGGATCGCGGGCGACGCACGCCACGACTGAGGGTCAATCCCTAGGTCTTGAATCGGGTATTCCCTGTGGAGCGGTGCGTGCGCACCCACCTAGCATGTCTCTCAACGGACATCCCCCCAGAACAGAGTCCGAGGAGACCCCCAAAGAGAACGACAATGCGCCGCCATGGAAGCGGCGTTTGTCATTGTGGCGGCAGGTTTGGCGGGGTTCCTCGACGCCGTGGTGGGTGGCGGCGGCCTGATCCTGGTGCCAGCCCTCTTTGCCACCTATCCCCATGCCCCACCCGCCGTCTTACTGGCCAACAACAAGTCGGCCTCGGTCTGGGGTGGTGCCATGGCTTGCTGGCAATACACCCGCCGTGTGCCCTTGCAACGCAGCCTGCTGCTTGCGGTGTTGCCGCTGTCCTTCGCGGGCGCGATGCTGGGCGCATGGAGCGTGACGCGCATCGACCCGACGCTCATGCGTCAGGCCTTGCCCTTCATGCTGCTTGCCGTCCTCATCGATGCTTTTCGCCGCAAGGATTTGGGGCTGGTGCATGCCGCACGGTTTGAGCACGCCGCCTTGCGCTGGCGCGTGGCCGCCCTGGCCCTCACCATGGGTTTTTACGACGGCTTTTTTGGCCCAGGCACGGGCAGCTTTCTGGTGTTCATCCTGGTGCGCTGGATGGGTTTTGATTTCCTGCAAGCCAGCGCCCATGCCAAGTGGCTCAACACGGCCAGCAACGCCGCCGCCTTGTGGTGGTTCAGTCAGTTCGCCGAGGTCTGGTGGCACCTGGCCTTGCCCATGGCCTTGGCCAATGTGGTGGGCAGCTTCGTGGGCTCGCGCACGGCCATGCGCCTGGGGCCGGTCTTTGTTCGCAAAATCTTTTTGGTGGTGGTCTCAGCCTTGGTGCTCAAGACGCTGTGGGACGCTTACTTGCGCTGACCTAAGCCCCTTGTCCCGCCACGGTGGCAAGGGCCTCACTTGTCACTGGCGGCGGCATCGGACTGTGGCGTCGCAGAGGCCGTGGGCGGCGGCGGCCAAGGCACTTCACTCACGGGAATGGGCTTGCCCGTGGGGCGGGTGGCCTGGCTCTTTTGCACCAGCGCGATGTCTGACGGCGGCGGATAAACGCCCGAGACCACAAAGTCGATCACGCGACGCGCAATGGGTGCGGCACTTTGCGCACCAAAGCCGCCGTTCTCGACCACCATGGCCAAGGCCACATCGGGATCATCTGCGGGCGCAAAGGCGATGTAGAGCGCGTGGTCGCGCAGGCGCTCGCTCACCTGGCTGGCGATGTATTTCTCGTTTTGCTTGACCGTGAACACCTGGGCAGTGCCCGTCTTGCCCGCGCTCACATAAGGCGCGCCCACAAAGCTGCTCGCTGACGTGCCCACCAGGTTCACCGACACCATGGCGTCGTGGATCACTTCCAGGTTTTCACGTTTGTAGGGCAGCTTTTCTGTTTGCACCTTGACTTCATACGCAGGCTGCTTGGATTCGATGTCGATCACCGACTTGACCAGGTGCGGCCTCACCTTCATGCCCCAATTGGCCAAAATGGCCGTGGCATGCGCGAGCTGCAACATGGTGAAGTTGTTGTAGCCCTGGCCAATGCCCAGCGAGATGGTCTCGCCCGAATACCAGCGTTGCTGCTCGGGCTTGCGGTAGGTGGTGCGTTTCCAGTCGGTGGAGGGCAACACGCCCTTGGCCTCGCCCTGGATGTCAATGCCCGTTGGCCCGCCAAAGCCAAGCGGCACCATGTAGTCATGGATCAGGTCCACGCCCATGTCGCGCGCGAGCAGGTAGTAATAGGTGTCGCAGGACTCGACGATGGATTTCTTCATGTCCACCATGCCGTGTCCGCCTTCCTTGTCATCGCGGAAGCGGTGGTTGCCAAACATGAAAAAGCCTGGGTCGGCAATGGTCTGGCTGGGCGTACGCTTGCCCGACTCCAGAGCGATCAACGACATGAAGGGCTTGTACGTGGAGCCTGGTGGGTACGTTCCCTTGAGGGCGCGGTTGAGCAAGGGCTTATCGATGGACTCGTTGAGCATCTTCCAGTTGTCAAAGTCGATGCCGTCCACAAACAGGTTGGGGTCAAAGGTGGGCTTGCTCACAAAGGCGAGGATCTCGCCCGTCTTGGGGTTGAGCGCGACCAGCGCCCCCCGGCGGTCGCCATAGAGGTCTTCCACCAGCTTTTGCAAACGGATGTCGATGGACAAAACCACGGTGTTGCCCGGCAGCGAAGGGCTGCTCTTGAGCATGCGCACAGGCCGTCCACCCGCCGAGGTCTCCAGCTCCTGCACCCCCGTGATGCCGTGCAATTCCTTTTCAAAACTTTGCTCGATGCCCAGCTTGCCGATGTATTCGGTGCCCCGGTAATTGGCCTCGTCCTCGCTGTCGGCGATGCGCTCTTTTTCGGCCTGGTTGATGCGACCGATGTAGCCCAACACATGGCTGGCCAAATCCCCATAGGGGTAGTTGCGAAAGAGTCGCGCGCGGATGTCCACGCCCGGAAAGCGATAGCGATGCGCGGCAAAGCGCGCCACTTCCACGTCCGACAAGCGCGTGGCCAGGGGAATGGAGTCAATGCTCTTGGATTCTTCGCGCAGCTTCTTGAAGCGGCGCCGCTCACGCGGGCCAATATTGATGAGCTTGGAGAGTTCATCGAGCACTTGCTCAATGGGCGCCTCCAGCTTGGAGGGTGTGATTTCCAGGGTGAACGCCGAGTAGTTGGTGGCCAGAACCACGCCATTGCGGTCGGTGATCATGCCCCGAATGGGCACCACGGGCAGCACTGCCGTGCGGTTGCGTTCAGCCTGCTCGCTGAGGTCGTCGTAACGCCACACCTGCAAATAGCCCAGGCGCAAGATGAGCACGATGAAGGCACCGGCCACCAGCGCCGAGGCCACCAGGACTCGCCCCCGAAACCGCCGGATGTCGAACTCGACGTTGCGAATCAGGCTCATAGCGGACGGTTTTCATCAGGGTCGGGGGCTCGACGCTGAGGGGCGAGGAGCATCTCGCACACCAGCGGCCACGCCAAGGCCTGCAGCACGGGAGCGAGCAAGTGGGAAAAGCCAGGGAAGGACAAGCCCATGCCCATGCGGATCACCAACTGGATCAGCCAGGCCACCACAAAAAGGGGGAAGACCTGCAACATTTGCGCACGCAGGCTGAACCACAGCACACGCCGGTGCATCATGACGGCCAGATAGGCCATCACCGTGTAGGAAAGCGCATGCTGACCCAGCAACGCCGACTCGTGCACGTCCATGAGCAAGCCCAGCATGAACGCCCAGCCAATGCCCACACGCGTGGGCTGGTGAATGATCCAGAACGCCAGGGTCAAGGCGGTGAGGTCTGGCCGCCAGGCCGCGTTGCCCAGCCACCAGGAGGTGAGGGCCATGTCCAGCATGAAGGACAGGGTCAGGGTCATGACCACAAAGCCCGGATTGACCGGCAAGAGCAACTGGCGGTCGCGAATCATGATGGCTTTTGCTCACCCGCAGCCGGGTCAGGCCGGGCAGGCAACTCAACGGGGTGCAGGATCATGAGCCAGCGGACCGCACCAATGCCCGCCGTGGGCACGCACAGCACGCGCGCAAAGGAACTGTCGGCGCGGCGCTCCACGCGCAAGACCCTGGCCACAGGCAAGCCGGCGGGATACACCCCATCCACGCCGCTGGTGACCAGCACATCGTCCTTTTCAATGTCCGCGTTTGCAGCGATGTATCGCAAATAGAGCAAGCCCTGGCTGCCCCCTTCGCCCGTGGCCACGCCACGCTCGCCTGTGCGGGCATTCATGATGGGGGTGGCTTGCTCCTGGTCCGAGACCAGGGTCACCTCACTCATGAAGGGATAGACCTTGGTGACCTGACCCAACACCCCTTTGGCATCGAGCACCGGTGAAGAGGGTTTGACGCCACTGGTCGAACCCTTGTTGATGATGACCTTGCGGGTGAACGGGTCTGCTGCGTCATACATGACTTGGGCCACGCGACCCTCGATGCCCGAGGGCAGGGTGAGGTGCAGCAATTCACGCAGCTGACGGTTTTCGAGTTCGAGTTGCTCCACTCGGGAGGCGTTGAGCGACTGACGCAGCAACTGCAAGCGGGCTTCTTCCGCCGTGGCCAGCGCCTCGTCGCGCGAAGTCACCCAACTCGTGAGGTTGTGCCAGGTGTCCTTGGGCAAGACGATGGCGAACTCAAAAGGCGAGAGCACCAGCGAAATGGCCGAGCGCAAAGGCTCGGAGATGCGAAAACGCACATCCCCCACCATGCACAGCACCGAGAGCAAAGCAAACAGAACCAGCTTGCTCAGGGCGGATACGCCCTGCTTGAAAAATGGCGGCGGGGAGCGATCAATCGTTCCCAGAACCATGGGTCATGACTGTGGTGTGAAAAAAGATGGCTTCACTCACTGGTGAAGATGGAGCCCAGGCGCTCCATTCGCTCGAGTGCAAGGCCGCAGCCACGCACCACACAGGTGAGCGGGTCTTCGGCAACCAGCACGGGCAACCCGGTTTCTTCGGCCAGCAGGCGATCGAGGTCGCGCAACAAGGCGCCGCCGCCGGTGAGCATCATGCCGCGCTCGGCAATGTCAGCGCCCAGTTCGGGGGGCGTTTGCTCCAGCGCGTTCTTGACGGCGGAGACGATGTTGTTGAGCGGGTCGGTGAGGGCTTCGAGGATTTCGTTGGAAGAAATGGTGAAGCTGCGGGGCACACCCTCGGAGAGGTTGCGACCCTTGACTTCCATCTCCTTGACCTCGCTGCCGGGGAAGGCCGAACCGATTTCTTTTTTGATGGCTTCAGCGGTGGGCTCGCCAATGAGCATGCCGTAGTTGCGGCGGATGTAGTTGATGATGGCTTCGTCGAATTTGTCGCCACCCACACGCACGCTGCCCTTGTAGACCATGCCGCCCAGGGAGATGACGCCCACCTCGGTGGTACCGCCGCCAATGTCAACCACCATGGAGCCGCTGGCATCGCTCACGGGCAAGCCTGCGCCAATGGCTGCGGCCATGGGTTCTTCGATGAGGTACACCTCGGAGGCGCCCGCCCCGAGTGCAGATTCGCGAATGGCGCGGCGCTCGACCTGGGTGGAGCCGCAAGGCACACAAATGATGATGCGGGGGCTGGGCTTGAGCACCGAGCGGGGATGCACCATCTTGATGAACTGCTTGAGCATTTGCTCGGTGACCGTGAAGTCGGCGATCACGCCGTCTTTCATGGGGCGGATGGCTTCGATGTTGCCGGGCACCTTGCCCAGCATGGCCTTGGCCTCGTGGCCCACAGCCTGAATGGTTTTCTTGCCCTGGGGACCGCCTTCATGGCGAATGGACACCACCGAGGGCTCATCGAGCACAATGCCACGGTCGCGCACGTAGATCAGGGTGTTGGCGGTGCCCAAATCGATGGCCAGGTCGGATGAGAAGTACCGACGAAACGCTCCAAACATCACATTCCTCTCAAGGCTTTAAAAGCCAGTCAAATCAATCGCGCGATAATACCCGATGCACCTTGCAGCCCGAGTGTTTTGGGCCACGCAAGAACCGTTTTTTTGGTCCCTCCACCGCCCCCCAAAGCCTTCCCAGCCATGTCACTCACCGCCCAAGACCTGCAACGACTGGCCCGATTGGCCAGGCTCTCGGTTCCCGATGCCGACGTGCCCAAGCTGCTCGAGCCCATCAACGGCCTGTTTCACCTGGTTGAACAGATGCAATCGGTCCCCACCGAAGGCGTGGTTCCCCTGGCCCACCCCTTTGATGTGACTCAGCCCATGGCCTTGCGCCTGCGCGCCGACCAGGCGAGCGAACCCAACCAGCGCGAAGCCAACCAGCAAAGCGCCCCCTGGGTCGAAGAAGGCCTGCTGGTGGTTCCCAAGGTGATTGAGTGAGGACCCGCACATGAGCCACTGGCACACCCTAAGCCTGAAGCAACTCAGCCAAGCCCTGCACAGCAAGGCGGTGAGCGCCACCGAGCTGGCACAGCACTTCCTGGGGCGCGCCAAGGCCGACACCTCCGGGGCGTTTTTGGCCCTGGACGACGCCGCGACCCTCGCGCAGGCCAAGGCCGCCGATGAGCGCCTCCAACAGGGCACGGCTGGCCGCCTCACCGGCATCCCCATTGCCCACAAGGACATTTTTGTCACCCGCGATTGGCCCACCACCGCTGGCTCGCGCATCCTCGAAGGCTATCGCTCACCGTTTAATGCCACCGTGGTGGCGCGTCTAGGCCAGGGCGAGGCGGGTGCAGGCATGGTGACGCTGGGCAAACTCTCCTGCGACGAGTTCGCCATGGGGTCCTCCAACGAAAACTCGGCCTATGGTCCGGTCAGCAACCCCTGGGACACGAGCCGCATCCCCGGCGGCTCCTCGGGTGCCAGCGCCGCAGCCGTGGCCGCTGGCCTCGCGCCAGCCGCCACGGGCACCGACACGGGCGGCTCCATCCGCCAACCCGCGGCCTTTTGCGGCATCACCGGCATCAAGCCCACCTACGGGCGTGCGTCGCGCTACGGCATGATTGCTTATGCCTCCAGCCTGGACCAGGCCGGCCCCATGGCGCGCAGCGCCGAAGACTGCGCGTGGCTGCTGTCGGCCTTGTGCGGTCCCGACCTCGACCGCGATTCCACTAGCCTCGACGTGCCCACCGAGGACTTCAGCGCCTCGCTGGGTCAATCGATCAAGGGCTTGCGGGTGGGCTTGCCCAAAGAGTTTTTCGGTGATGGCCTTGCACGCGAGGTGCGAACTGCCCTGGACGCGGCAGTCGATCAATTGCGCCAGCTGGGTGCCACCACCGTCGAGATGTCGCTGCCCCTGACCGAGTTGGCCATCCCGGCCTACTACATCATTGCTCCTGCCGAGGCCAGCTCCAACCTCAGCCGTTTTGATGGCGTGAAGTTCGGCCACCGCTGCGAGAACCCCGCCGACCTCATGGACATGTATGTGCGAAGCCGCACCGAAGGCTTTGGCGAAGAGGTCAAGCGCCGCATCCTGGTGGGTGCCTATGTGCTCTCGCACGGCTACTACGACGCCTACTACCTGCAAGCGCAGCGCGTGCGCCGCCTCATGGCCGACGATTTCCAAAAGGCCTTTGCCCAATGCGATGTGATCGCCGGACCGGTCGCGCCCACGGTGGCCTGGCGCCTGGGCGAAAAAGCCGATGACCCCGTGGCCAACTACCTGGCTGACATCTTCACCCTGCCCGCATCGCTGGCTGGCCTGCCCGCCATGAGTCTGCCCGTGGGCTTTGGCGAAGGTGGCATGCCTGTGGGCATGCAGCTCATCGCCAATCATTTGCAAGAAGGCCGCTTGCTCAACGTGGCCCACCAGTATCAGTTGGCCACCGACTGGCACCTGAAAACGCCGCAAGGAATCTGACATGAGTGCGCCCCTCATCCAAGGCTACGAAGTCGTGATCGGCTTTGAAACCCACGCCCAGCTCGCCACCCAGAGCAAGATCTTCAGCCGCGCGTCCACGCAATTTGGCGCTGAACCCAACACCCAGGCCTGCGCGGTGGACATGGCCTTGCCCGGCACCTTGCCGGTGATGAACCGCGAAGCCGTGGCCTGTGCCATCCGCTTTGGCCTGGCCATTGGTGCGCACGTGGCCGAGCGCAGCGTGTTCGCCCGCAAGAACTACTTCTACCCCGACCTGCCCAAGGGCTACCAGATCAGCCAGTTTGAGATCCCGGTGGTGCAGGGCGGCAGCGTCAGCTTTTTTCTGGGCGACGACAAAAAGACCGTGCGCCTGGTGCGCGCCCACCTTGAAGAAGACGCGGGCAAGTCGGTGCACGACCAGATCCCCGGCCACAGCGGCATCGACCTCAACCGCGCGGGCACACCGCTGCTTGAAATCGTCACCGAACCCGACATGCGCTCCAGCGCCGAAGCCGTGGCCTATGCCAAAGAGCTGCACAAGATCGTGACCTGGATCGGCATTTGCGACGGCAACATGCAAGAGGGCTCCTTCCGCTGCGACGCCAACGTCTCGGTGCGCAAGCCCGGCCAGCCCCTGGGCACGCGGCGCGAGATCAAGAACCTCAACAGCTTTCGCTTCATGCAGCAGGCCATCGATTACGAAATCCGCTGGCAGATCGAACAGATTGAAGACGGGCACGCGATTGAACAAGCCACCGTGCTCTTCAACCCCGACACCGGCGAGACCCGCGCCATGCGCACCAAGGAAGACGCGGCCGACTACCGCTACTTCCCCGACCCCGACCTGCCGCCCCTGGTGGTAGCCCCTGAGTGGGTCCTGCAGGTCAAGGCTGGGATGCCAGAGTTGCCGCGCGCGATGGCTGCGCGATTTGTGGCCGACTATGCTTTGCCCGAGTACGACGCCACCACGCTCACGCAAAGCAAGGCCATGGCGTCTTATTTCGAACAGGTGGCCAATGCCTGCGGCCAACCCAAGCTGGCCAGCAACTGGATCATGGGCGAGGTCTCGCGCCGCCTGAACACCGGTGAGCTTGCGATTGAGCGGGCGCCGGTGTCGGCCGCTGCGCTGGCTGCGCTGATTGGCCGCATCGCCGATGGCACCATCTCCAACAACGCGGGAAAGCAGGTGTTCGATGCCTTGTGGACCGGCGAGGGCCAGGGATCGCAGGGCGCCGCTGATGCGGTGGCGCGTGTGGACGCGATCATCGCGGCCAAGGGCCTACAACAGATGAACGACTCCAGCGCGTTGGAGAAGATCATCGACGAGGTGATTGCCGCCAACCCCGACAACGTCGCCCAGTTCAAGGCCGGCAAGGACAAGGCCTTCA
>RGCL01000036.1 GCA_009919175.1 Betaproteobacteria bacterium | reverse complement strand
CGGCGCGATTGCCCAATTGAGCACAGCGCAATAAATCCCATCCCTGCTCGAGCCCAAATAAAAACGCGCCGCGCCAGGCATCGCCACAGCCAGTTGGATCGACCACCGCGCTGGGAGTCTGGGGTGGAACATGGGTCTTTGCCCCATCAACCCATACCTCGGCGCCTTGGGCACCCAAAGTCACCACCAGTCCTCGGACCTTTTTGGAAATCTCGGATGGAGTCCAGCCCGTGCGGTCACAAAGCATCTTGCCTTCGTAGTCATTGACAGTCACCCAAGTGGCCTGCTCTATGAAGGCCTTGAGCTCAGTGCCATCAAACATGGGCAAGCCCTGCCCAGGATCGAACACAAAAGGGATGCCAATCTGATGCAACTGCTCTGCATGATCCAGCATGGCCTGTCGGCCATCAGGAGAAATGATGGCCAGCTTGATCGATGAATCTGCAGCGATGACCTGGGTGTGGGCCGAGTTCATCGCACCGGGGTGAAAGGCAGTGATCTGGTTGTTGTCCATGTCCGTCATGATCATGGCCTGCGCAGTGTATTGCCCTGAAATTTGGTGAACACAGCGTGTGGTGATCCCCAGGGACTGCAAGCGCTCCAAATATGTGGTCCCATCTTCGCCAACGGTGGCCATGGGTACGGCCTCGCCTCCCAACCGATTCAAGGTGTAGGCAATGTTGCCAGCGCAACCACCGAAATCCCTTTGTAGCATGGGAACCAAAAAGGACACGTTGAGGATGTGGAGCTGATCGGGCAGGATTTGATCTGAAAAACGCCCCTCAAAATTCATGATGGCATCAAATGCCAAAGAACCGCAAATCAATGTCGCCATGCCAACTCCGTTCAAGGATAAAAAAGTTCTG
The DNA here is from genome assembly GCA_009919175.1 of Betaproteobacteria bacterium. Lineage (GTDB taxonomy): Bacteria > Pseudomonadota > Gammaproteobacteria > Burkholderiales > Burkholderiaceae_C > Limnohabitans. The sequence continues at coordinate 25,833 of RGCL01000036.1, read as the reverse complement.
CCCTGAAACCCACGATCTGCTCAGCCAATCGGGGGGGCACCTGGAATTTCACATCAATGGGATAGCTCATCCCGCCATCAAGCTGAGGAGGTAGTTGAAGGGTTTGGTGGGAAAAGTATTTACGTATCACGGCCGTTTCGGTCGCATCGATCAAGGTCAACATCAAATCGGGGGTGGCAACGGTTGAGTTGGATTGATTCTTCAAGCTCAGTTGCAGCAGATGCGAAGCAGCAGGTGTGATTTGGAACGTGCTTTGCTCCACTTCTACGCTGTGCAATTGGCGTGGCCAGCCCAATTGACAATGACAAATCGAATCGAGATGAGCCATCCATTCAGGAGCAGCTGCATAGAGTTGATTGCGATTCATCCAGACCAATTGCAAGGCCAGGGTGGCCGTGAGCACCGCCATCCACCTGCCCCACCCCAGGCGAGAAGAGGATTGACGGCCTTTGCCATGACGGGTGAATGAGGGAGTTTCCAACTCATGGGTCAAGGTGTCCCCGGAGCCAGACTCGGCCATGTGCATGGCAGAAGCGGAGGACATGGAAGCCGGTACGGTTTGAAGTGGGGTGTCGCTGCCCTCTTCCACACCAAACAAGTGTCGATCCGCTTCAAAAATGCTGGCGCAGACCCCGCAGCGAACCAAGCCGCTGGCAATGCGTATTTGTTCAACTGTGATGACAAACGCCGTTGAGCAATGTGGGCATTGGGTACTGAACTGCATGGCCTATTGTAGAAAGCCCTGCCGCATTCAGCTGACCCGCTTTTGGCCAGTCAGTAAAACCCAGCCATCTCTCTCGCGGTGAACTTGCAATTGAATCCAGGGGGCATAGGCATCTGAAACCTCCTGAATTTGCCGCGACAGGATGCCAGCCAGGACCAAATGCCCCTGCGGCTGAACCAGCTGACACAACAAAGGTGCGAGCACCTTCAAGGGAGAAGCCAGGATGTTGGCAACCACCCAGGGGTAAGGGCCTTTCACCTGATCGGGTAAACCCACCGCCCTCAGGCTCACCTCATTGGCCTGCGCATTGGCCCGTGTGGAATCAACCGCTGCGGGGTCGATGTCCACTGCGTCTACCACTGCCACGCCCAACTTGGCTGCGGCAATGGCCAATATCCCTGACCCGCATCCATAGTCCAAAGCCATGCCGGGTACTTCATGGTGTTCGGCCATCCACTCCAGGCACATGCGTGTGGTGGGGTGAGTACCCGTACCAAATGCCAGACCGGGATCGAGCCGAATGTGCTTGCGGGCTGCCCGGGGCACCTCGTGCCAGGTGGGGACCACCCAAAAGTCAGGGGTGATGGCCAAAGGCTCAAATTGTGACTGGGTCAAGCGCACCCAATCCTCGTCGGGCACGGCAACCAGAGCCTCGATGTGGCAGCGGGCAAAAAAATCCTGAACGAGCAGCACCGTCTGCGCATGGGTGGCGGTGGCTTCGTCAGTGAACAGAGACTTGAGTCGGGAGTGCCTCCAGGCCACCTCGCTCAATGGCATGCCAGGCTCACCAAATCTGGCCTGCTCCTGATCGGTGCCCTCATCGGCATCCTCGACGCTGACACTGAGTGCATCCAGCGCCATGAGGGCTTCGCTGACGATTTCAACATCGTCTTCCGGCACCAGGATAGCGAGTTCGAGCATCAGCGTTTATGGGCTTCCAGCCATTTTTCAAGGTAATGGATGTTGGTGCCCCCCACCAGGAAATTGGCATCCAAAAACAGCTCCCGGTGCAAGGGAATATTGGTTTGAATCCCTTCGACCACGGTCTCGCCCAAGGCGGAACGCATTCTTGCCAGGGCTTGATCGCGTGAGTCGCCATGCACGATGACCTTGCCAATCATGGAGTCGTAATTGGGCGGCACAAAGTAGTTGGTGTAGACGTGAGAGTCCACCCGCACGCCCGGACCACCTGGCGGATGCCACATGGTGATTCGCCCTGGCGAAGGCATGAAGTTGAAGGGGTCCTCGGCATTGATCCGGCACTCAATGGCGTGACCCCGGAATTCAATCTGCTTTTGGGTGAAGGGCAACTTTTGACCCGCCGCCACCATGATTTGGGTTTTGACAATGTCAATGCCGGTGATCAGCTCCGTCACCGGATGCTCCACCTGAACCCGGGTGTTCATTTCGATGAAATAGAACTCGCCGTTTTCATACAAAAACTCGAAAGTGCCAGCTCCTCGATACCCGATCTTCTTGCAAGCAGCCGCACAACGCTCACCAATTTTTTCAATCAACTTCCTGGGGATGCCAGGCGCAGGTGCTTCCTCAATGATCTTTTGGTGGCGTCGCTGCATGGAGCAATCGCGCTCGCCCAGATAGACCGCGTTCTTGTACTGGTCAGCAAGGATTTGAATCTCGACATGCCTGGGGTTTTGGAGGAACTTTTCCATGTACACCGCAGGATTGCCAAAAGCAGCCTGAGCTTCGGCCTTGGTGGTTTGCACTGCATGGACCAAAGCCGCCTCGGTGTGGACCACCCGCATGCCACGCCCGCCACCGCCGCCAGCGGCCTTGATGATCACCGGATAACCAACCACCTTGGCCATGCGGCGAATGGCCGCAGGGTCGTCAGGCAGCTCGCCGTCTGAGCCCGGAACACAAGGCACACCCGCCTTGATCATGGCTTGCTTGGCTGAGACTTTGTCGCCCATGAGGCGGATTGAATCGGCAGTGGGACCAATGAAGGTGAAGCCACTCTTTTCGACGCGTTCTGCGAAATCGGCGTTCTCGCTCAGAAAACCATAGCCAGGGTGAATGGCTTCGGCATCCGTGACCTCGGCCGCAGAAATGAGGGCAGGCATATTGAGGTAACTCTGACCGGATGGGGCAGGACCAATGCAAACGGCCTCTTCGGCCAGCTTGACATATTTGGCTTCCCGATCAGCTTCGGAGTAAACCATGACTGCACGCACCCCCAACTCGCGGCAAGCGCGCTGGATCCGCAGTGCAATTTCGCCTCGATTGGCCACCAGTATTTTTTTGAACATGCCAGAACTCAAGCCATCACAAACAAGGGCTGGCCATATTCAACCGGCTGCCCGTTCTCAACCAGGATTTGCGTGATGGTGCCGCCTTGGTCTGACTCGATTTCATTGAGGATCTTCATGGCCTCGATGATGCAGACGGTATCGCCTTCCTTGACCGTGCTGCCCACCTCCACGAACGGGGCGCCACCCGGGCTGGAAGAGCGGTAGAAAGTTCCCACCATGGGTGATTTGATGACCTTGCCTTCCAAGGCAGCAGGCGCAGAAACCTCGCCACCGGTGGCAGGTGCAGATGCGGCAGGCGCGGCGGGGGCAGAAGCCGTGGCGGCAGGCACGGGCATCATGGCTGGCGCCACGGACGCCACGGGAGCCAGGGTCATGTGGGGGGCTGGCTCGTTCTTGACAATGCGGACCTTGCCTTCGGCCTCGGTGATTTCCAGCTCAGAGATGTTGGACTCGGAGACCAAGTCAATCAGTGTCTTCAGTTTTCTCAAATCCATGGGAATTGGCTTTATCTTTCAGAAAAGAGGTGCCAATTTAACCCAAAAATCTGGCTGACACGTTCTTTTCAAGAAACTTTTGCCAAATCAGCCAGGTCTGCCGCATGCAACTGCCCCAATTTTTTCATTAAAACTCGTCCATCTGCTGCTAAAGCCAGGGTAAATGGCAGCCCGCCACGGTCATTGCCCAGCTCTTTCATGAGTTCAGTCCCGTTCAGGCCAGCCATGCCAATGGGATAAGTCATGCCCATGTCGGTGATGAAGCGCCTGACTGGTGTGGGCTGATCGATGGCCAATCCCAGCAATTGCCATCCATTGATGGCATTTTGGCGATAGAAGTCCATTAATAAGGGGATTTCCTGAACACAGGGGGTACACCAGGTTGCCCAAAAATTAATCAAAAGGGGCTTGCCACGCAGACTGGACAGCGCCAACGACGCGCCTTGCGGCGTATCGAAAGAGGAAGACCACAGCGCCTGGGACGCTTGTGGGCTCAACAAGTCCGCTTGTTGTCGGCGCCAGGTGGCCCAACCCAGTCCAGCCGCCACGACTCCGGACACTGCAGCCAAAGCCAGGAACCCCCTGCGCCCCCCTGCGGCGGGAGAGCCTTTGTCCTCGTGCGGGGGAAGGGGTTGAGGGGACTCAATCATGAGCGGACTCCAATAAGGTTTGCAGGGCGTGGGCAGAGCCCATGCGGGTGCGCCCCCGCGCATCCGGTTTGAGCTGACCTCGGACATCGTCGAGGTCCAGGACGGTCAACAGCAAGGACACCTCTTCACCCAAGCCCTCACACCGCACCCAGGTTTGAAGGACATCCACCTCCTCACCGGATTTGGCATGGGTCGCCGCCAACTCAAAGTCCACCCCCATGTCCAGCAACTGCCACTCTGCCGCCTTGGGGTCATTGCAAAAGAGTTGCAGGTGAATGGGGCTCAGGCGAGTCGCGGTGCCTCGCCAAACCGCCCCGCACAAATGGGGGTTCAAGGCCGCCAGTCGCTTCATCCAATGGCTGGCTGTTTGGCGCAAGGCCAGGAGTTCCCGGGGCTGGGTGTCGGCGTGAAAGAGGCGCAAATGTTCGAAGACGGCTTCTTCCAGCACATCGTTGTCCGGCCAAGCCAGTCTGCGCCCCGCCCCAAGCTGCTGTGCTGCACGGCGTTTGGCTTGCCCATAGTCGAGTCCCTCCTCGACCACCATGAGTGCGGCCTGATGAATCAACTCGGTCATCACAGATTCCATATCGACATTCTCGCCGCTGGAGCCCATGGGGCGCTTCTACAATTGGACGATGCACATACACATTCTCGGGATTTGCGGCACATTCATGGGTGGTTTGGCCGCCCTGGCCAGCGAAGCGGGTCACCGCGTCACCGGTTGCGATGCGGGCGTTTATCCCCCCATGAGCGATCAACTCAGGGCCTTGGGCATCGGACTCATTGAGGGTTACGACACAGACCAGTTGGCCCTCAAGCCTGATGTCTTTGTGATTGGCAATGTGGTCTCTCGCGCGCGCTTGCCCAACGGCCAAGCCCGCTATCCCTTGATGGAAGCCATCCTGGACGCAGGTCTGCCCTACATCAGTGGCCCGCAATGGCTGGCCGATCACGTCTTGCAAGCTCGCCATGTGCTGGCTGTTGCGGGCACGCATGGCAAAACCACCACCACGGCGATGCTGACACACATCCTGCATCAGGCCGGACTGCAGCCCGGCTTTTTGGTGGGTGGCGTGCCCTTGGACTTCGGGGTTTCGGCGCGACTGGGTCAACGCACCTCAGCCCATCCACGCCCCTTGTTTGTCATCGAGGCCGACGAATATGACACCGCCTTTTTTGACAAGCGAAGCAAGTTCGTTCATTACAGACCTCGCACGGCCATCCTCAACAACCTTGAATACGACCACGCCGACATCTTTGAGAACCTGGCTGCCATTGAAAGGCAGTTTCATCACCTGATCCGCAGTGTCCCAGCCCAGGGCAGGCTGGTGGTCAATCGGGATGGCCAAGCCTTGCAACGGGTCCTGGCCATGGGCTCATGGAGCGACGTGGCCGAATTTGGTGCGAGCCCGGACTCGCCCTGGCAAGTGCATGGCAGCGAACAACACTTCACTGTGCAACACCAGGGCCGCGCACTTGGCGAGATACGCTGGACACTGAGCGGGCAGCACAATCAACTCAATGCCCTCGCAGCCGTGATAGCTGCCGAGCATGTGGGGGTGCAACCTGCGCAGGCTTGTGAGGCTTTGTCGCAGTTCAAGAACGTCAAGCGGCGCATGGAAGTGGTGGCTCGAATCGGATCAGGCTCCAAGGCCATCACCCTCTACGACGATTTCGCCCATCACCCCACTGCCATACAAACCACCCTGGAAGGCTTGCGTCGGCAAGTGGGGTCAGCGGCACGCATCCTGGCGGTATTTGAGCCTCGCTCCAACACCATGAAGCTGGGCACCATGCGCGATCAGCTCCCAAGCAGTCTGGCCAGCGCAGACCTGGTCTTTTGTTTCTCAGGTGGCCTGGATTGGGACGCCGCCCAAAGTCTCACCCCATTGGGCGAACGGGCATCCACGCATGATCAGATCCCACAATTGGTCCAGGCCATTGCTTCAGCGGCACAACCGGGCGATCACATCGTTTGCATGAGCAACGGCGGCTTTGGTGGCATCCATCAACAATTGGCCCAAGCCCTAGGCCAACACGCGCCCTCACCCCTCTAGCACGCGCTCACCCAGAGGGGTTTGGATCACAGCCCTGAGCCTGGCCGACCCGTGCTCCATTCGTGTCACCACAGGCACTTCTTCTGACAAGGACAGGGCTCGCAAAGGCTCAACCAGTGTGCACTCAGGCGGATGCAGCAATTCCAGCCTCAGCAATCGGCAACCCTGCTCAGGCATGAACTCCGTGGGGTGTTGAGGCCCTTGCCATGCAATGCAGGTGGGCAACAAGCCATCCATCGCCATCTGCCCATCCTCAGTCAGGGTGATGTGCCATTGCCAAGGGCCACGCTGCATGGGCACAACCGTGCCGGGATGCCAAGGCAGGCCTGCGACCAGCTCGGCCATGGATGAGGTCCTCACCACCCAGGTGGCCAACCTGGGCACGCGGAGTCGCTGGGGGTCGTCCATGCCAAACCAGCGCGCCCGCACCGCAGCAGGTGCTTGGGGGTTGGGGGCAATGACCTCCAGGTACGACGAGTCGCCCAGGCGCAGGAGTCGGTTGTGGGTGGCCATGCCCAGATGCTCGCCGCCGCCCTGCGGCTCCACGCCCAGCACGGCTTTGACATGGGCACAACCACTGTCGAGGTCCGCCGCCGTGACCACCAGGTGATCGAGCTGACACAAGGCCATGTCTCAGCGTGCCTTACGCCGCGCTGCGATGGCCTTCGACAGGATGTCCACCACCTCGACCGATTGCTCCCAACCCAGGCAGGCATCGGTGATGCTCTGGCCGTATTTGAGTTGACGCACATCGTCCTTGCCAGGGGTGAATTTTTGTGCGCCCGCTTCCAGATGGCTTTCGACCATGACGCCAAACACGCGGTCCGAGCCAGCTGCGACTTGCTGGGCGATGTCCTTGGCCACATCCACCTGGCGCTCATGCTGTTTGCTGCTGTTGGCGTGGCTGAAGTCCACCATCAGGCGCTCGTTCAAATGGGCTTCACGCAAGGTCTTGCTGGAGGTCTCCACACTGTGCGCATCGTAATTTGGGGTCTTGCCACCGCGCAGAATCAAATGGCAATCGGCATTGCCTTTGGTCTGCACGATCGCCACCTGCCCGTTTTTGTGAACCGACAGAAAGTGATGCCCCCGCTCTGCGGCATGAATGGCATCAATGGCAATCTTGATGTTGCCATCCGTGCCATTCTTGAAACCAATCGGCGCTGACAAACCGGATGCCAGCTCGCGGTGCACCTGGCTCTCGGTGGTGCGCGCACCAATGGCGCCCCAGCTGATGAGGTCACCGATGTACTGGGGTGAAATCACATCCAAGAACTCCGAGGCGGCGGGCAAACCCAGGCGGTTGATCTCAATGAGGAGCTGGCGAGCAATGCGCAAGCCCTCATCGATGCGATAGCTTTCGTCCAGGTAGGGGTCATTGATCAAGCCCTTCCAGCCCACAGTGGTGCGGGGCTTTTCAAAGTAGACGCGCATCACGATTTCCAGGTGGTCTGCATATTGATCACGCAGGACCTTGAGCCGACGCGCATAGTCAATGGCCGCGGCGGGATCATGGATGGAGCATGGCCCCATGATGACCAGCATGCGATCGTCCTCCCCCTTGAGGATGCGATGGATGGCCTTGCGGGTTTGCGTGATGAGCTTTTCAACCGGCGTGTGGTGAATGGGGAAAAAACGGATGAGGTGTTCAGGTGGCGGCAACACAGTGATGTCCTTGATGCGTTGGTCATCGGTTTGACTGGTTTTTTCATTGCCGGGTTGGTATCGAGCATCTTGAACTTGAGTCATGGTTTCCTCATCGTTGAAAACAAAAAAAAACCGCCGGGATCCGGCGGTTGGTGGGGGGTTTGATTCAGGTTGGCCCGGTGGGGCGTGAGAAATAAAAGTAGCCAAAGAAGAACAAATTCCCGTTCATGTCGCCGAATGTAACACAGCCTTCATCGGGCTCATTTCAAAGCGGCTGACTCAAGCCCCGAACAGCCAGGTGCAAGGCGTCCATGGCCTGAACGATCACCTGCTCCCGCCAGGCATCGGTATCCACATAAAAAGCCTGCTTCATGGCTTGACGGATGGATTGAGCCAGCGCTTGGGGTGCCTCGGGATGCTGATGCAACCAATGGTCGCCCCTGAGGGCATAGACCACCTGGTCAATGGGCTGCGTGCCGTACTCCAAGGCGATGCCGGTGTACTGCGCCTGCGCGCACTCGTCGGCCACCGAGGTCCACATGAGCCCCGTGAGCAGCGCCGAGGTGGAGCTGCCGTCATAAATCGAAGTGACCCCTGAACCCCACCAAGCCCTCGCGCGGGCAACCGCTTGGGCATCGTCAGCGCCCGCATAAATGCGCTCACCCACGCCAGTAGGCCCCAGGCCCGTGTGCAGGTCCAGCCAAGCGAGCTGCTGGCATTGGCCCGCATGCTGGCGCAAGACCTGGCGGATGGTGCGGTTGCTCCAGGTGGGCGCTTTGCCACCAAAAAACAACCCCTCCTCAAATTCATACTGCCCGCCAGAGACGGCAGCTTGAAATCCCGTCAACCCATGGGTGGCGATGTAGTTCGCCACATCCTGCCGATTGCGCTCATCGGGCGGCCAGACCTCAGGGATCAGCAGGGGGTGGACATCGCGGTATGCGGTGTTGTGCGGCAAGGGGCGGCTGAAGTCGTGGAAGTTGCGGTTGATGTCCACGTTCTCGTGCGTGACCCGACGCCCGTGAGAAAACCCATGCGGGTTGAGCGCATGCACATGCACCACCGCCACGCCCGCCTGCCGCGCAGCCTCGCGCCAAGCCGCATTGCCCAGGGCATGGATTTGCACACCGCTGCCGCAATAGCCCTCGATGCCATGACAGGCACTGGTCACCAGCAGCACGCGCTGTGCGTGCAGATCGCCATCACGCACCACATCCATGGCCAGGGTCTCGCCCTCAATGCCTCTCAAGGGGTGAAGGTGGGACTCCACCTCAAGGCCTGCAGCTTGGGCTGCAGCCAGGAACTTGAGCCGGGCCTGGGCGTACGAGCTGGAAAAAGCCGTGTGAATCGCTTGCATGAAAGGCCTGCTTCGAAAGGGATCAGGCCGTGCCACCCACGGTGAGCCCGTCAAGGCGCAAGGTAGGCTGCCCCACACCCACTGGGACGCTTTGCCCCTCTTTACCGCACACGCCAACGCCACTGTCCAGGGCAGAGTCGTCCCCAATGAGGGAGATGCGGGTCAAGGCATCGGGGCCATTGCCAATCAGCGTTGCGCCCTTGACGGGGTATTGGATCTTGCCGTTCTCCACCCAATAAGCCTGGGAAGCAGAAAACACAAATTTGCCACTGGTGATGTCGACCTGACCACCGCCAAAGTTGGTGGCGTAAATGCCTTTTTTCAGGCTGGCAATCACCTCGGCTGCCGGGGTTTGGCCCGAGAGCATGAAGGTATTGGTCATGCGGGGCATGGGCACATGCGCATAGCTTTCGCGCCGGCCATTGCCCGTGGGGGCCACGCCCATGAGGCGGGCGTTGAGGCGATCTTGCAAATAACCCGTGAGGATGCCGTCTTCGATGAGCACATTGCGCTGGGTGGGTACGCCCTCGTCGTCCACGCTCAGGGAGCCACGGCGCTGGGCAATGGTGCCGTCGTCGAGCACGGTCACCCCTTTGGCGGCCACACGCTGACCCATGCGCCCGGAAAACGCGCTTGAGCCCTTGCGATTGAAGTCCCCCTCCAGGCCATGGCCAATGGCCTCGTGCAACAACACGCCCGGCCAACCCGGACCGAGGACCACAGAAAACTCGCCCGCAGGGGCCGGTCTGGCTTGCAGGTTGACCAGCGCCGAGTCCACCGCCTCGCGCACATAGGTCTCCAGGTGCGACTCATCAAAGCGGGTGAGATCAAATCGCCCACCGCCACCGGAAGACCCCACTTCACGTCGACCGTTTTGCTCTGCAATCACCGTGAGGCTCATGCGCACCAGGGGGCGCACATCGGCCGCCATGGTGCCATCGGCGCGCACCACCATCACCACCTCGTGTTCGCTGGCCAGCCCTGCCATGACCTGCACCACGCGCGGGTCACGCGCACGCGCCATGCGCTCGATGCGCTCGAGCAAGGCCACTTTGGTGGCGCTGTCGAGCGAGACGATCGGGTCGGCGGATTCATAGAGCGCGTGCGGTTGTACCCAGCGCGTGGCCGCCTGCTTGACCTTGCCGCTGCGACCAGCCGCTGCAATGGTGCGAACCGTTTTGGCGGCATCGATCAGGCTCGCTTGCGAAATCACATCCGAATAGGCAAAGGCGGTTTTCTCACCGCTCACAGCGCGCACACCCACGCCCTGGTCGATGCTGAATGAACCGCTTTTGACGATGCCCTCTTCCAGGCTCCAGCCTTCGCTGCGTGAATATTGGAAATACAAATCCGCGTCATCGACCTGATGGGCGCGGATGGTGGCCAGCGCCTCGTGCAAGTGCGCCTCGGTCAAACCAAAGGGCTCAAGCAGTCGGGATTGGGCAAGCTGGAGGCGGGATTCGGGGGCGTGTGAGGAAGAGGTCATGGGCACATTCTAGGAAAGACCCTGCTCGGCAGGGTTGCATGGTTCAAACCAGGCCCAGACACAAGGTCTTTGCCATCATGCCTCTGGGCGCTGGCCACGCAAACTCACCAACATGGCCGCATCATCATGGGCGGCCCAGCCCTGTTCGATGGCCTGGGCAAACGCAGCCGTGGCCATGTGCCCCAAGGGCGTGGGGGCACCGGCTTGCTGAGCCATCTTCAACGCGAGTTGGGTGTCCTTGCCCAGCAAGGTCATGTGGGCGCGTGGCGCCCAATCGCCCATCAGGGCTCGGGGAAGGCGGTCGCCCGCAATCCAGCTTTTGCCGCTGGAAGACTGAATCACGTTCAGCGTGACCTGGGGATCCAGCCCCATGTGCGTGGCCAGGTTCATGACTTCGCTCGCACCCACGAGGTTGATCGCCGCGAGCAGGTTGTTGACCAGTTTGGTTCTGGCGCCATCGCCTGTGCGTTGACTCACGTGGAGCGCCGGATCGGCCAGGTCATGCAACAGCGATGCGTGACGATCAAACAAGGCTTGCGAACAGGCCACCATGAGGCTCATGCTGCCCTCTTGCGCACGCACAGGTCCACCCGACATGGGCGCATCGATCAGGTGCGCGCCGCGCGCAGCCAGACGCTCGGCGGTGTGCAACACTTCGTCCACGCCCAGGGTGGGGCACAAAAGCACGGTGTGCGATGCGTCCACCGCCTTGAGCAAACCCTGCTCGCCGTCGAGCACCTGGTTGACCTGGATCTGGTCAACCACCACGATGGCCAAGACCTTGCACGCCAAAGCCAGCGCATGCGGGCTGTCGTGCAATTGGGCACCGGCCTGACCCAGGGCTTTCATGACGGTGGGGTCGATGTCGTGCACATGGACTTGCCAGCCCTTGTTCAGGAGGTTGCGCACCATGCCCCCACCCATGTTGCCCGCACCGATCACGCCAAACGTTTTCATGCTTACCTCAGGACTGAACCAGTTGCTTGGAACGGGCGACGGCCATGAGGATGCCCAGACCCAATCCCATGGAAACCATGGCCGTACCGCCATAACTGATGAAGGGCAGCGGCACACCCACCACAGGCAGGATGCCGCTGACCATGCCCATGTTGACGAAGGCATAGGTGAATTGGGTCATCACGATGCTGCCCGCGAGCAAACGGCTAAAGAGCGTTGGACCTTCCAGAGCAATGGTGAGGCCGCGCATGATCAAAAAGAAAAAGGCTGCAATGAGGACCAAGTCGCCCACCATGCCGAACTCCTCGGAATAAGCAGCAAACACAAAGTCGGTGGTGCGCTCGGGGATGAAATCCAGATGGGTTTGTGTGCCCTTCATGAAGCCCTTGCCCAAAAAGCCGCCCGAGCCAATGGCAATCATGCCCTGGATGATGTGAAAGCCCTTGCCCAAAGGATCACGGGAGGGGTCGAGCAGGGTGCACACGCGCTGTTGCTGGTAGTCGTGCAAGAGCGGCCAGTCGACGCCATCGGCGCACAAGGCATCGCCAAAGAGCACCAGCCCCCCTACGCCCACAAGACCCAGGATCAGGGGCGGCACCATCCAATACCAACTCAGACCTGCAAAAAAGATCACATAAAAGCCCGCCGAGAACACCAGGATGGCCGTGCCCAAATCGGGCTGGCGTGCAATCAGAAACAGAGGGACCCCCAGCAAAACCGCCGCCACGGCAAAGTCCAGGGTTCTGAGTTGCCCCTCACGCTTTTGGAACCACCAAGCCAGCATCAGGGGCATGGCAATTTTCATGATTTCACTGGGCTGGATGACCACGCCAATGTTGAGCCAGCGCCGCGCACCCTTCTTGGTCAAGCCAAAGAGCGCCACGGCAATCAGCAAGGCCACACCCAGGGTGTAGAGGGGCACGGCCAGTGCCATGAGGCGCTGCGGTGGAATCTGGGCCATGACAAACATCACCAAGCCGGCAAGAAAGAGGTTACGGGCGTGATCGTAAAAGCGCAAGCCGTTAGCAAACCCCGATGAGTACATGTTGAGCAAGCCAATGGCCGCGAGAATGAAAATGGCAAAGGCCAGCGGTCCGTCAAAGCCCTTGACCAGCGGGGCCATGCGCTGCAGCAATTGGGGGCGTTCTATGACGATGGGCATGGGCAGCAATGATACGACCCGCGACCCCAATTCAGGCATGATGCGCGGCATGGCACTCACGCACCTGATTTATCTGCACGGCTTTCGCTCGTCGAGCCGCTCCACCAAGGCCCAGCGCATGGCGCAATGGGTCAATGGCTTGGGCTCGCGGGGTGTGAACCTGCACTGGTCCTGCCCCGACTTGCCCCCTGCCCCCGCTGCGGCTTTCTCGCTCATTGAGTCCCTCACCCACGATTGGCCTGGTCAGACCATGGCGGTATTGGGGTCATCGCTGGGCGGGTTTTATGCTGCACGCTTGGCTGCGCTCAAGGGCTGCAAAGCCGTGTTGCTCAATCCGGCTGTCGATCCAGCCCGAGACCTCAAGTGCCACCTTGGACCCCAAACCCTGTGGCATGACCCCAGCCAGTCCTTTGAGTTCACCCAGGACCATGTGGCGCAACTGCAAGGGCTGCAAGTGGGACCCGGCACCGCCTTGCCAGACACCCCTGACATGCTGGCCGTGATCGCCACCGGCGATGAAGTGCTCAACTGGCAGGAGATGATGGTGCGCTACGGACACAGCCAGGTCCACCTGATCGAAGGTTCTGACCATGCGCTGAGCGACTTCGATGCGCAACTGCCCGTCATCGAGGCCTACCTCATGGGACAATGACCGCCATGCATTTGATCTTTGAAGACGCAGGCAAGTTGCACTTTGGCAAGGTGCTGTCTGAGGCCCAGGCCTCTGCGCAAATCGAACTCGCCTCGGGCAAGCGCATCAAGGTGAAATCCACCCACTTGTTGCTCACCCTCTCGGCTGCCCATGCCCCTCAGGAGTGGCAGGAGGCGCAATCCCTGGCTCAAGAATTCGACCTCGACCTGGCCTGGGAATTTGCGCCCAACGAAGAGTTTGGCTTCATGGACGTGGCTCGCGAGTACTTTCAGGACCCGCCCACAGCCACCCAATCGGCCGCCACGCTGCTGGGTCTTCATCAGGCCCCTCACTACTTTCGCCGCCTGGGCAAAGGCCGCTTCAAGAAAGCCTCGGCTGAGGTGGTGCAGCAGGCATTGCAGGCCATCGCCCGCAAAAAAGAGCAGCAAGCCCAAATCGCCGAGTGGGCTGATCAGCTCATTGCGGGCCAATGTCCCAGCGACATCCGCGAACAGTTGTTCAAGATCCTCTTCAAGCCCGACAAGAACGGCATGCATTACCAGGCCGTGGCGCTGGCCACCCATCGCCTGCAGCAACCCGTGCTCGATGTCTTGCGCCAGGCCGGTGCCATCAGCTCGGCCTATGCCTTTCATTGGCAGCGGTTTTTGTTTGAGCAATTTCCCAAAGGCACCCGCTTCCCCGATCTGCCCTTGCTGCAGTCCCCGCAGGATTTGCCACTGAGTGACGTGGTGGCCTATTCCATCGATGACTCCCACACCACCGAGATCGATGACGCCTTGTCGGTGCAAGGCCTGGGCACCGACACCTGGGTGATTGGCATTCACATTGCCGCGCCGGGGGTGGCCATCATGCCGGGCAGCGCCTGGGACAGCGTGGCTCGCGAGCGGCTCTCCACGGTCTACATGCCCGGCCACAAGATCACCATGCTCCCTGATGCGCTGGTCAAGGCCTTCAGCCTCGATGCGGGCCAGCCTGTGCCCGCCTTGTCGCTCTATGTGCGCTTTGACAGCCAAACCCTGGCCTGTCTGGGCAGCGAGACCCGGCTGGAGCGCATCACCATTGGCGCCAATTTGCGTCACGACCAACTCGATGAGCAAGTCACCGAGACCTGGCTGCAAGCCAACCCGCCCAGCCAAACCCATGGCCTGCCCCATGGCGAGCTGCAGGCCTTGTACCGCCTGGCTGTGCACCTCAAACAGGGGCGTGAGCTGGTGCGCGGCAAGCCCGAGCAATTCAATCGCCCCGACCCCGTGTTTCGCCTCGAGAACGTGCCCGACACTGGCCCCACCGGCGAAGAACAGGTCCACATCGGTCAACGCCGCCGGGGCGCGCCCCTGGACTTGATCGTGGCCGAGGCCATGATCCTGGCCAACCGCACCTGGGGTCAGTGGATGGCCGATTTGGGCGTGCCCGCCATCTACCGCAGCCAGGCCAGTCTGTCGCCGGGCATCAAGGTTCGCATGGGCACCAAGCCCTTGCCCCACGCAGGCATGGGGGTGCCGTGCTATGCCTGGAGCACCTCGCCTCTGCGCCGCTATTCCGATCTGGTCAACCAGTGGCAGATCCTGGCGTGTGTGCGCCAAGGTCCCACCGCCGCCCTGGTGGCGCCCTTCAAACCCAAGGACACCGACTTGCTGGCCATCATTTCGGCATTCGATTCGGCGTACTCGGCCTACAACACCCACCAATCCGCCATGGAGCGGTTCTGGTCGCTCAAATACTTGCAGCAGCAATCGGTGACCCAGCTCCAAGCCCAAGTGGTGCGCGATTTTCCCGACGAACCCCCCATGGTGCGCGCCGCCCAGCTGCCGCTGGTCTTTCCCTTGCTGGGCGCACCGCCCTTGCGACGCGGCCAACAGGTGTTGGTGCGCCTGGCTCACCTGGATGAGTTGTCGCTGGACATTCGCGCCGAATTTGTCCAGCTCATGGACGAAGCCCAGGCCAGCGATGCCGCCCTCGAAGAAGAAGAGTTGCCCCAGCCCAACCTGGTGTTGGTCATGGAGGCCAACGAACCCGAAAATCCCGCCTCATGAACATCCATGCCTGGCTAGATCGCTGGTTTCCCCGCCCCACCCGAGTACTGGAACTTTGCCTGTTGGCGTCCTTGCTGATCCATGCGGCGGTGCTGGCGGTGCGCTTTGTTCCAGCCCAGCGACTCGATCGCCTGCTCAACGTCGATCAGCTCCAAATCATTCTGGTCAATGCCTTGAGCAATGCGCCCACGCCCGATCAGGTTCAAGCCTTGTCGCAAACCAACCTCAAGGGCGGGGGTGAGTCCCCCAATAAGGTGATGGCCGCCTCGCCCCTGCAGCGCGCCGCACAAAACCAGGCTGGCCTAGACGGGCAAAGCGAAGAAGAACGCAAACTCGAGCAAATCAAGGCCCAGCAGCAGCAACTGGTGGCGCGCATCCGCACCCAGCTGCAGCAAATTCCCATCCCCGAGCCTGGCGAGAGCGCCAGTGAAGCCGCGCAAAAGCGCCAGCTCATGCTCAAGCACCTGGCCGAGCTGGAGAAAAAAATCGAGCAACAAAACGCCAGCCCCCGCACGCGCTTTGTGGGTCCCTCGACCAAGGAGGTGGCCTATGCCGAGTTTTATGACCAGGTGCGCTTGCGTATCGAAGCCCATGGCACCAAACACTTTCCCAGCTTCAATGGCAACAAACTGTATGGCTCGCTGACCATGGTCATCACCATCGATGCCTTTGGTCGTGTGCGGGATGTGCAAATCGCCCAGGGCTCAGGGCAGCCCATCCTGGACCACAAGGCCGTGTCCATTGTTCATGGCAGTGGCCCCTTCGAAGCCTTCAAGCCCGACCTGCGCAAGCGCGTGGATCAAATCGCCGTGGTTGCCCGCTTCACCTTCACCCGCGAGGGTGAAATCAACTCCGAGGTGGCCGCCCCATGAGCCGATTGCGGCGCGTGGGCACGCACCTGGCCTTGTGGCTCAAACTGGTGCTGCTGGCAGTGGTGTTGTTCCAGCTGGTGATCGTATGCCGTGTGGTCATGTTGCGCTGGGTGGATCCCGCCTCCACCAGTTTTCAACGCAGCCAGATCTGGCAACTGGTGCGCGACAAGCCCTTTGGATTTGAATGGCGGCAGCAGTGGGTGAGGATGGATCGCATCTCGCCCGAATTGGCCCGCGCGGTCATCGCTTCTGAAGACGACTTGTTTGTCCAGCATCCGGGTGTGCGCTGGGACACGATCGAGCAAGCCTGGCGGCGCAACGAGCGCGCGCAGTCGCGCTCCAAGAACCCCGAACGCTCCAAGGTGGTGGGCGGCTCCACCATCACCCAGCAGCTGGCCAAGAACCTGGTCCTCAGTGGCGAGCGCAACCTGTTTCGCAAGAGTCAGGAGCTCTTGATCACCTATGCGCTGGAGTTGACCCTGGACAAGCGTCGCATCCTGGAGCTCTACCTCAATTCGGTGGAATGGGGGCGAGGCACTTTTGGTGCCCAGGCCGCGGCCATGAAGCACTTTGGCGTGTCCGCCAAGCAGCTCGACCGCATGCAAGCCGCCCAGTTGGCCGTGCTCTTGCCCCGACCCCGTCATTACGAGCGTTTTCTCCAGGGACCTTATGTGTCCGAGCGCAGCCTGGTGCTGATCACTCGCATGCCCTTGGTGCAAATCCCCTGAAGGCCAAGCCCATGAGCACTTACCTTGGCATCGACCCTGGCTTGCAAAGAACCGGCTTTGGCGTCATCGAGTCTCAAGGCCAACAACTGCGCTATGTGGCCAGCGGCACCATCCAGACCACGCATCTGGAGCGTTCCGATCTGCCCGCCCGCCTGGGGGTCATCGTTGAAGGCATCCACGAATTGATCCGCACTCACCGCCCCACAGCGGCATCGGTGGAAATCGTCTTCGTCAACATGAACCCCAAAAGCTCCTTGCTGCTGGGTCAGGCTCGCGGGGCAGCGATTGCAGCCCTGGTCTCTGCCCAGGTGAAGGTGCACGAGTACACGGCCTTGCAATTGAAAAAAGCCATTGCAGGTCATGGGCGCGCCCACAAGTCGGAGATCCAGGAAATGGTCAAGCGCCTGCTCAAGCTGCCTGGCTTACCCGGTCCCGATGCGGCCGATGCGCTGGGGCTGGCCATCACGCATGCGCGCATGGCCGACGTACTGGAGAAATTGCAACAACCGCGCCTGGCCTATCGGCAAGCCAGGATCCAGTGAGTCACCAGGCCGGGGCCAATTGCGCCAGCCCCGAGGGCAGCTTGGACTCGTCCTCAAACGTCACCACCTCGTAGGCTTGGGGCTGATCGAGCAGTGCGCGCAAGAGGCGGTTGTTGAGTTCGTGCCCGGAGCGAAAGGCCGCATACGAAGCCAACAAGGGCTTGCCGAGGATGTAGAGGTCCCCAATCGCATCGAGGATCTTGTGCTTGACGAATTCATCGTCGTAACGCAAGCCCTCGGTGTTGAGCACCTTGTAGTCGTCCATCACGATGGCATTGTCCAACCCGCCCCCCAGCGCCAGGCCATTGAGGCGCATGGTTTCCACATCCTTGGTGAATCCAAAGGTGCGGGCACGGGCAATCTGGCGCACATAGCTGTCCTTGCCCATGTCGAACTCCACCGCCTGGCCCGTGGAATCCACGGCTGGATGGGCGAAGTCGATTTGGAAGCTGAGCTTGAAGCCATGGTGAGGGCTCAGGCTTGCCCACTTGAGGTGTTGACCCTCACCCTGGGTCACGCGCACTTCCTTGAGCACGCGGATGAATCGCTTGGGCGCCGATTGGAACGTGATGCCCGCACTCTGCAACAGGAAGACGAACGAGGCAGCCGATCCGTCGAGGATGGGCACTTCCTCGGCATTGATGTCGATGTAGAGGTTGTCAATGCCAAGGCCGGAACAGGCCGACATCAGGTGCTCGACGGTGATGACGCGAACCCCGTTGGCACTCAGGGTGGAGGCCAGACGGGTGTCGGTGACGTTGAGCGCGTCCACAGGCAGGTCCACCGGCGTGGGCAAGTCCACGCGACGAAACACAATGCCTGTGTCAGGCGGAGCCGGCCGCAGGATGAGCTCCACGCGGCGTCCGCTGTGGAGGCCCACGCCCACGGCCTTGGTCAGAGAGGAAAGGGTTCTTTGCTTGAGCACGACCCGATTTTAGTCTGCCTGCTTGCGCAAGAAGGCCGGGATCTCATACCCATCCATCCCGCTGGAGGCCATGGCATCGACCTTGGCCGTGGCATTGACGCGGTTGGTGCGCCACACGCTGGGAATCTGTGTGGATTCGTAGTTGCGCTGACCCAGGCCAGCGTTTTGAGCGTTGCCCGCAAGGGTCTGGGGATTGGCCACTTCGTGCGGCTGGGCGGCAAAGGTCTGGTTGTCCGTGCCCGTGCGCAACACCGTGAGGCTGGGCTGCTGATGGCGCGACTGTTGGTTGGACAAGCCAGTGGCCACCACGGTCACGCGGATCTGGTCGCCCAGGCTTTCGTCGTAAGCCGTGCCGTAAATCACATGGGCATCGGGCGAGGCGAAGGCGCGAATGGTGTTCATGGCCTCGCGCGACTCTGACAGCTTCAAGCCGCCCTTGGCCGCAGAGATCAGCACCAACACGCCTTTGGCGCCGTTCATGTCCACCCCTTCGAGCAAGGGGCAGGCAACGGCTTGCTCAGCAGCGATGCGGGCGCGATCCGGACCTGTGGCCGTGGCCGTGCCCATCATGGCCTTGCCCTGCTCGCTCATGACGGTGCGAACGTCTTCAAAGTCCACGTTCACCAGGGCTTCGACGTTGATGATCTCGGCAATGCCGCCCACCGAGTTGCGCAGCACATCGTTGGCGTAGGCAAAAGCCGAGTCCTGGCTGATGTCGTCGCCCAGGACCTCCAGCAGCTTTTCGTTGAGCACCACAATGAGCGAGTCCACGTTCTCTTCGAGTTCCTTGAGACCGGCCTCGGCATTGGTCATGCGGCGACCCCCTTCCCACTCGAAGGGCTTGGTCACCACACCCACGGTGAGGATGCCCATCTCGCGGGCGATGCGTGCCACCACGGGTGCAGCACCCGTGCCCGTGCCGCCCCCCATGCCAGCGGTGATGAAGACCATGTTGGCCCCTTGCAGGGCTTCACGGATTTGCGCATCGGCCTCCTCTGCCGCATTCAGGCCACGCTCGGGCTTGCTGCCTGCGCCCAGGCCGTTGGCACCGAGCTGGATGGTGTGGCTGGCCAGTGACTTGCGCAAAGCCTGCGCATCGGTGTTGGCACAGATGAATTCCACACCGCGTACGCCACTGCGGATCATGTGGTCGACGGCATTGCCTCCACCTCCGCCCACCCCGATGACCTTGATCTGGGTATCGGAGTTGAATTTGGGGTCTTCAATCATGTCGATGACGTTCATGTGTGCTCTCCTAAGAATGTGCAATTGCCAAAGTTGAAATCTGATTGTTGGAATGAAAAAGAAACGCTGAAATCCGGTGGGTCACCCTGCCTGGGCGGGGATTGGGCCAAAGCCCTGGGGGTGGTGGTCGATGTGCGCATCAGAAATTCCCCACGAACCAGTCTTTGACATGGCCCCAGACGTTTTTGACTTTGCCGTGTTTTTGCGCGACCTTCTGACCACGCACACGACCCAGGCGGGCTTCTTCGAGCAAGCCCATCACCACAGCCGCTCTTGGCTGGGACACCAGATCAGACAGCGCGCTCATGTGCTGGGGCATGCCCCGGCGCACGGGCTTGAGAAAGATGTCTTCGCCCAACTCCACCATGCCAGGCATTACCGAGCTGCCGCCGGTGAGCACAATGCCCGAAGACAGGATTTCCTCGCAGCCCGATTCGCGGATGGCCTGATGCACCAGCGTGAAGATTTCTTCCACGCGCGGCTCAATCACCCCGGCGAGGGCTTGACGGCTGAGCATGCGCGGACCACGGTCACCCAATCCAGGCACTTCCACCTGCATGTCAGGGTCAGCCAGCAATTGTTTGGCGCAACCCGACTCGACCTTGATGTCCTCGGCATCTTTGGTGGGGGTGCGCAAGGCCATGGCAATGTCGCTGGTGATCAGGTCACCCGCAATGGGGATGACCGCAGTGTGACGAATCGCGCCGCCGGTGAACACCGCCACATCGGTGGTGCCAGCACCAATGTCGACCAGCGCCACGCCCAGTTCCTTCTCGTCAGCTGTGAGCACCGACAGGCTGGAGGCCAGGGGGTTGAGCAGCAACTGCTCGACCTCCAGGCCGCAGCGGCGAACCGATTTGATGATGTTCTCGGCTGCGGTTTGAGCCCCCGTCACGATGTGCACCTTGGCTTCAAGGCGAATGCCGCTCATGCCAATGGGCTCTTTGACGTCCTGACCGTCGATCACAAATTCCTGCGGCTCCACCAGCAACAGACGCTGGTCGTTGGAAATGGTGATGGCCCTGGCCGTCTCCACCACGCGCGCCACATCGGTGGCCGACACCTCGCGGTCCTTGACTGCGACCATGCCGTGCGAATTCATGCCCCGGATGTGGCTGCCCGTGATGCCGGTGTAGACACGGCCAATCTTGCAGTCGGCCATGAACTCGGCTTCCTTGAGGGCGGCCTGGATGCTTTGCACCGTGGCTTCGATGTTCACCACCACCCCACGCTTGAGGCCGCTGCTGGGGGCAATGCCCAAGCCCGCAAGCTTGAGGGTGCCGCCCGCTTGCACCTCGGCCACCACCACCATCACCTTGTGCGTGCCGATGTCGAGTCCCACCACCAGATCTTTGTATTCCTTAGCCATCGATCACCTCGTCACATATGAATTGGTTTTTTGTGCAGGCCACTTGGTCTGCACACCTTTGAGTCGCACGGCATAGCCATGGGCATGTCTGAGGTCCACATGCTCCAGGTCCACGGCCTTGCGACCCACTCGCTCGGCCACCACTGGCAAGCTGTTGATGAAATCGTTCACGCGCTGGATCACTTCGTCTTCCTCGCCTCGACCCATTTCCATGGTGATGCGCTGGCCCAGCTGAACCGACCAGCTGCCCCTGGGGCTCAAATTGAGCACCCGAATGGGTTGACCCAAGGGCTGCAACACCGATTCAAGCCGCTTGTGCATGCGCCAGACCAGCTCAGACTCTTCATCCGGACCTGAGAAGCGCGGCAAATTGGCGTCTTCCACTTCATCGAGGTTCACCACAAACACCTCACCATGGTCATTGATCATCTTGGAGTCCTGCTCGTTGCCCCAAAAGGCAATGGGCTGATGCTCTTGCAGTTGCACGTGCAACCTGCCGGGAAATTCGCGGGAGACCTGCGCCTTGCGAATCCAGGGCACCGCCTCGAACACCTTTTGCGCCTGCCCCATGTCCATGGTGAAAAAGTTGCCGCTCAATCGGGGCACCACATTGGCTTTGAGGGTGAGGCCATTCAAATGCCGGAAGTCGCCCGAGACTTCGATGGACTGCAGGCTGAACCAGGGATGGCGGATGCCCCACCACAACAAGCCTGCCAGCACGAAGATCACCACCAGCACCTGGATCAGCGAGGCCGTGGCATTCATGAGGCGAATGTCCAGCGGCAATTCATCGCGGATTTGGACGGCCATGACGTTCACCATCACGCAGCCCTCCGGGGTACATGGTCCAGGCGGGCGCTGGATAACACCATCCAGCACAAGTCCTCGTAGGAGAGGCCGGCTTGCTTGGCGGCCATGGGCACCAGCGAATGCGTGGTCATGCCGGGCGACGTGTTCATCTCCAGCAAACACGGCTGGCCATCGGCCGCATTGAGCATGAAGTCAGCTCGCCCCCAGCCACGGCAACCCAGGGCCTCGAAGGCCTTGAGTGTCAATTGCCGGACCTTGGTTTCGAGATCGGCGGGTAAGCCACTGGGACAGTGGTAGCGGACCACATCGGTGAAGTACTTGTTCTGGTAGTCGTATTGGCCTTGAGGTGCTTCGATGCGAATGACAGGCAAGGCCTGGGCACCCTGCGCTGTTTCAACCACGGCACAGGTCAACTCAGGCCCCTCGATGAAAGCCTCACACAAGGCTGTGGGCTCGAGTGCCAGACAGGCTTGAACCGCCTTGATCATGTCCTCACGTCGCGCCACCTTGCTCACCCCGATGGACGAGCCCTCATGGGGTGGCTTGACGATGAGGGGCAAGCCCAATTCATCGCACACGGCCAAGGCCTGCGCGTCACTGACGGGCGCATGCAGCACGCGGCTGGGTGCATTGTGCAAACCGTGGCTGGTCCAGATGCGCTTGGTCATGATCTTGTCCATGGCCAGGGCAGAGGCCATCACGCCGGAGCCTGTGTAAGGTATGCCCAGCAACTCCAGTGCGCCTTGGAGGCTGCCGTCCTCACCACCACGGCCATGCAAGGCAATGAAGGCGCGGGTGATGCCCAGCGCTTTCAATTCGGTGAGGGGGCGTTGTGAAGGATCAAAGGCGGTGACCTCCAGCCCTTTGGCTTGCAAGGCCGACAACACGCCTTGGCCAGACATCAATGAGACCTCGCGCTCGCTGGAATGACCGCCCATGAGCACGGCCACGCGCTCGCCTTGCACATCCATGGGCATGGGTTGGAGCTTCATGCCGACCCTTTCTGGTTCACCTGCTGCGCCTTGAAGCGCTGGGGCACTTGACCAATCGAGCCTGCGCCCATGCACATCACCACGTCGCCATCGCGTGTGGACTTGACCAGCAACTCGGTCAAGTCATCCAGGCCAGGTGCGAACACCAGCGACTGCTGGCCTGCCACACGCAAGGCATGCGCCAGGGCACGGCCATCGGCTGCCGCGATGGGGGACTCGCCCGCCGCATAGACCTCGGTGAGCCACACCACATCGGCATCGCGCAGCACGCTCACAAAATCCTCGAAACAGTCGCGGGTGCGGGTGTAGCGGTGCGGCTGGAAGGCCGCCACCAGGCGACGCCCCGGGAAAGCACCCCGGGCGGCAGCGAGCGTGACCTTGAGCTCGGCGGGATGGTGGCCGTAGTCTTCAATGAGGTGGAACTGCCCGCCATCGGCACTGGTCCAATCCCCATGCGATTGGAAGCGTCGACCCACGCCCTTGAATTCAGCCAAGGCCTTGACCACCGCGTCATCGGGCACACCCAGCTCCACCGCCACCGCAATGGCCGCCAGGGCATTGAGCACGTTGTGCACCCCCGGCAGATTCAGGCTCACTGTCAAGGGCGGCAAGGTCACGCCATTGCTGCGGATGACCTGGAAATGCATGCGCGAGCCTTCGGCTCGGATGTGGGTGGCGCGAATTTGCGCCTGGTCACTCAGGCCATACGAGGTGATGGGTCTGGACACCTGGGACAGGATGGATGACACCGCAGGATCGTCCACACACAGGATCGCCGCGCCGTAAAACGGCATGCGGTGCAGGAAGTCCACAAAGGCTTGTTTGAGCCGATCAAAGTCATGGCCGTAGGTGTCCATGTGATCGGCATCGATGTTGGTCACCACCGCCATCACGGGGTTGAGGTTGAGGAAGGAGGCGTCGCTCTCGTCGGCCTCCACCACGATGTGCTCGCCCTTGCCCAGCATGGCATTGGCCCCGGCGCTGTTGAGGCGCCCCCCAATCACGAAGGTGGGATCCAGCCCCGCTTGGGCCAGGATGCTGGCCACCAGGCTGGTGGTGGTGGTCTTGCCGTGGGTGCCTGCAATGGCAATGCCTTGCTTGAGGCGCATGAGCTCGGCCAGCATGACCGCGCGCGGCACCACGGGGATCCAGCGTGCATGGGCTGCCACCACCTCAGGGTTGTCTGCGCTGACTGCGGTCGAGGTCACCACGGCATCGGCACCCGCCTGGTGCTCGGCTGCATGGCCCACGTGGGTGACGATGCCCATCTGTCGCAGGCGCTCGAGTGCGGGACCTTCATTCAGATCCGAGCCCGACACCACATAGCCCAGGTTGTGCAGGATTTCGGCGATGCCGCTCATGCCCACACCACCAATGCCGACAAAGTGAATGTGACGGATGGCGTGTTTCATGACACCAACTCCTCACAGGCGCGCACCACATGCGCTGTGGCTTGGCGTTGGCCTTTGTCTCTGGCCTTGCAGGCCATCTCCATCAGGCTGGCTCTGTCCAGGGACAGGATCAATTCGGCCAGGCG
Organism: Betaproteobacteria bacterium; assembly: GCA_009919175.1. GTDB lineage: Bacteria > Pseudomonadota > Gammaproteobacteria > Burkholderiales > Burkholderiaceae_C > Limnohabitans. The sequence continues at coordinate 1,321 of RGCL01000036.1, read as the reverse complement.
CTCGGCGCTGAGCTCGCGTTGCGGCACCAGCATGGCCGCATCCTCTTGCGACAAGAACCGGGCATTGGCGGTCTGATGGTCGTCCACCGCCTGGGGGAAGGGCACAAAGATCGCCGCCACGCCCACCGCAGCCACCTCGGTGACGGTGCTCGCACCTGCGCGGGCGATGACCACATCGGCCTGCGCCAGTTCGGTGGCCATGTCGTCGATGAACGCGCGCAAGTCCCCATTCACGCCGTGCTCCTGGTAGTGGGCGATCAAATCGGGCAAATGCTTTTCACCGCTTTGATGCACGACCACGGGACGCGCCGATTCGGGCAACAGGCTCAATGCCGCTGGCACACGTTCGTTCAAGGCCTTGGCACCCAGGCTGCCGCCCACCACCAAGATGCGCAGCGGACCGGTGCGATTTGCATAACGCTGGCGTGGCTCAGCCACATTCAGAAAGTCTTCACGCAAGGGGTTGCCCACCCACTCGCTGTTTGGCAAGGCCTTGGGGAAAGCGCACAAGCGCCGCGAAGCCCAACGCGACAACCACCGGTTGGCCGAACCCGCGATCGCGTTTTGCTCGTGCAGCACCAAAGGACAACCAGTGAGACCGGCCATGAGGCCGGTGCTGAAGCTGATGTAACCGCCAAAGCCCACCACCACATCAGGGCGGTAGCGGCGAATCACACCCAGACTCGCCCACAGGGCCTTGATCATGCGCCAGGGCAAACGCAGCCAGGTGCCCAGGCCTTTGCCGCGCACGCCTGAGAACTCCAGGGTCACCAACTCAAAGCCATGGCCTGGCACGATGCGGCTTTCCATGCTGGGCGCAGGTCCACCCAACCAGCGCACTTGCCAGCCTTGGCTGCGCAAGGCCTCGGCTACCGCCAAGGCGGGGAAGATGTGGCCGCCCGTGCCACCTGCCATGATCATGACCGAGGCCGTCATCGGCGACCTCCGTGCATGAGCAGGCGGTTTTCATGGTCCACCCGCAAGACGATGGCCATGCAGACCAGGTTGAACAACAAGGCCGAACCGCCATAGCTCATGAAGGGCAGGGTCAGGCCTTTGGTGGGCAAGGCACCCAGGTTCACGCCGATGTTGATGAAGGCCTGGAAACCGATCCAGATGGCAATACCCTGGGCCACCAGACCAGAGAAGAGGCGGTCCATGGCCATGGCTTGGCGGCCGATGTACATGATGCGGCGTGTGAGCCACATGAAGATCACGATCACCAGCAACACGCCAATGAAGCCAAACTCTTCGCCAATCACGGCCAACAGAAAGTCGGTGTGGGCTTCGGGCAGCCAATGCAGTTTTTCCACACTGCCGC
>RGCL01000035.1 GCA_009919175.1 Betaproteobacteria bacterium | reverse complement strand
TAGTCGCCAAACGACCAGTTGCCCAGCATCTCGAAAAAGGTGTGGTGACGAGCGGTATAGCCCACGTTTTCCAGGTCGTTGTGCTTGCCCCCCGCGCGCAGGCAGGCCTGGACCGAGGCCGCGCGCACGTAGCTGCGCTTGTCGGTGCCCAGGAACACGTCCTTGAACTGCACCATGCCTGAGTTGGTGAACATCAGGGTCGGGTCGTTGCCCGGAACCAGGGGGCTGGAGGCCACCACGGTGTGGCCGCGATCCTTGAAAAACTGAAGGAATGACTGCCGAATATCGGCAACGGTGAAGGGGGGTTTGCTCATGGCGGACATCCGTCTCGTTTCCGATGCAGATGCGCTTCGGACCAGGGCGGGATTATAGGGAGGGGGGGCAAACCCAAGGGGATACCCGGATCCCGGAGATAAGTTATTTAGTTTTTAATTTAAGATCTTTATTTATACTAACGTATAAAGGAAACATCATGCTATTCGAATCCAAGTACTTTAATTATTTAGAAGCCCTGACCGAGTTGATGCTGGAGGACTCGGTGGAGCTGTCGGCAGAAGAACGCATGCTGCTCGAAATGATTGCGTTGCGCCAGTCGCGCAAGCAGCCGCTCATGGTCACGGAATGCATGCGCATGCAACGCCTGGCCTCGCCCGCCACCGTCTACCGCAAGCTCGAAGCCCTGAGAGACAAAGATTGGATCCAGGTCATCCAGCAACCCGACAACCGCAAATCGAAATTCCTGGTGTTGAGCAAACGGGCAGAGCAATACTTCAAACTGCACCACATTGCCCTGGAGCGCGCCCTCAAGGCCGCATGAGTCACAGGCCCTCACACGGGGGCTTCCCAAACAAAACAGCCCAGGCATGACCTGGGCTGTTTGCTTTGCGATCCAGGCCTTAGCCCATGTGCAATCCGCCGTTGCAGGCAAAGTCAGCACCCGTGGTGAAGCCCGCGTCATCGCTGGCCAGCCAGGTGACGATGGAGCCGATTTCTTCGGGCGTACCCAGGCGCTTGACCGGGATGGTGGCCACGATCTTCTCGAGCACCTCGGGTTTGATGGCGCGAACCATGTCCGTGCCGATGTAGCCAGGGCTCACGGTGTTGACAGTGATGCCCTTGGAGGCCAACTCCTGAGCGAGCGCCATGGTGAAGCCGTGCATGCCGGCCTTGGCTGCCGAGTAGTTGGTCTGACCCGCCTGGCCTTTTTCGCCGTTGACCGAGGAAATCTGGACGATTCGGCCCCAGCCACGCTCCACCATGGTGGGCACAACCTGCTTGGTCACGTTGAACATGGAGTTGAGGTTGGTGTCGATCACGGCCTTCCAGTCTTCGGGCGACATCTTGAGGAACATGCGGTCCCGCGTGATGCCAGCGTTGTTGACCAGCACATCGATGGGACCGTGCTCGGCCATCGCTTTGCCAAAAGCATCCACCGTCGAACCCCAGTCGGCCACATTGCCCACGGAGGCGTGGAAATGGAAACCCAGAGCCTTTTGCTCATCCAGCCATTTGTTGAAATCCCGGCTGGGACCGCAACCGGCGATCACCTTGAAGCCGCTTTTGGCCAGCTTTTGGCAAATGGCGGTTCCAATGCCACCCATGCCACCGGTGACGTACGCTACTTTTTGACTCATGTTGTCTCCTCTCGTTTAAAAAATGAAAAAACCTTCAACGCTCAATGGCCAGCGACACGCCCATGCCACCGCCGATGCACAAGGCCGCCAGGCCTTTTTTCGCGCCGCTGCGCTGCATTTCGTGCAACAGGGTGACCAGAATGCGGCAACCCGATGCGCCAATGGGATGGCCGATGGCAATGGCACCGCCATTGACGTTGACCTTGGCCGGATCGATGTCCAAGGCCTTGTTGACCGCACATGCCTGGGCAGCGAAGGCCTCGTTGAGTTCAAAGAGGTCCACGTCGGAGGCCTTCCAGCCCGCGCGGGCCAAGGCCTTTTGCGAAGCGGGCACCGGCCCCATGCCCATGGTGGCAGGGTCCAGGCCGCTGGTGCCAAAAGCAGCAATGCGCGCCAGGGGCGTGAGGCCCAGCTTGGCAGCAGTGGCCGCGCGCATGACAAGCACGGCAGCCGCCCCGTCGTTGATGCCTGAGGCATTGCCCGCCGTCACCGTGCCGGCCTTGTCAAAGGCGGGCTTGAGCCCACCCAGGGCTTCGGCACTGGTTTTCTTGTTGATGAATTCATCGGTGTTGAAGACCAGGGGGTCGCCCTTGCGCTGGGGGATCACCACATCCACGATTTCGCCCTTGAACTTGCCCGCGTCCTGCGCGGCACTGGCTTTGCGCTGGCTGTTGAGGGCCAGCTCGTCTTGCATGTCGCGAGTGATGCCATGGGCTTTGGCCACGTTTTCGGCGGTGATGCCCATGTGGTACTGGTTGTAGACGTCCCACAGGCCATCGACGATCATGGTGTCGGCCATTTTCCAGTCGCCCATGCGCTGGCCATCGCGCGAGCCCAGCAGCACATGAGGCGAGGCGCTCATGTTCTCTTGCCCACCCGCCACCACGATGTCGCTGTCGCCCCAGGCCACGGCCTGGGCGGCCAGCATCACGGCCTTGAGGCCGGAGCCGCACACCGCGTTGATGGTGAGGGCAGGCACCTGGTTGGGAATGCCAGATCCCATGAGGGCTTGGCGAGCCGGGTTTTGTCCCACTCCAGCGGCGAGCACCTGACCCATGATGACCTCGCCCACCTGGGCGGGGTCGAGTTTGGCGCGGCTGAGCACCTCACGGATGACGATGGAACCCAAGGCTGTGGCAGGCACCTTGGCCAGGCTGCCCCCAAATTTGCCAATGGCAGTGCGAGCGGCGGAAACGATGACGATGTCTTGCATGTGAAACCCTTATGAAAGAGGAATGTTCAAACCATGAAACGGTCGATGGGGATGCGCCTCAGGCCTTGGCCTTGACATAGCGGCCAGGTGCAGCCTCGATGGGCTTCAAAGCGCCACGGCCATAGCGCGTGGGCGCGGCCACGCTCTTGCCCGCATGGGTCTTGAGCCACTGGCTCCAATCGGTCCACCAGCTGCCCGGCATTTCCTTGGCCGACTTCATCCAGTCGGCATGGCTGGCGGGGAAGGACTTGGCCGTGCTGAGCCAGTGCGAACGCTTATTGGCGGCGGGGGGATTGATCACCCCGGCAATGTGCCCCGACGCGCCCATGACAAAGCGCTTGGGTCCTGGCAGCACCTGGGTCGAGGCATAGGCCCCTTCGATGGGCACGATGTGGTCCTCGCGTGAACCATAGATGTAGACCGGGAGCTTGACTTTGCGCAGGTCCAGCGCTTCGCCGCACACCTTCGCCTGACCGGGCTTGACGAGGCGATTTTCGAGATAGGTGTTGCGCAAATACCAGGCGTACATGGGGCCGGGCAAGTTGGTGGAATCGCTGTTCCAGTAGAGCAGGTCAAAGGGCGGCGGTGTCTCGCCCTTGAGGTAGTTGCCCACCACGTAGTTCCAGACCAGATCGTTGGGACGCAGAAAGCTGAAGGTCGAGGCCATGTCGCGCCCAGCCATGAGCCCGCCCTTTTCGAATTGCATCTCGCGAAAGTTGACAAAGGCTTCGTCGATGAAGACATCGAGCACCCCGGTGTGGGTGAAATCGATGAGGGTGGTGAGGAAGGTGGCCGAATTGACCCAGTCGAGCTTGCGCGCGGCCAACACCCCCAGGGCATTGGTGAGGATGGTGCCGCCCACGCAAAAGCCCAGGGCATTGATGGTGCCCTTGCCGCCCATGCCGATGTCACGGGTGACGCGGATGGCCTCGATGGCACCGTCTTCCACGTAGTTGTCCCAGGTGGTGTGGGCCAAGGATTCGTCGGGGTTGCGCCAACTCACCACAAAGGTCCGGTGCCCCTGGGAAACGGCATAGCGGATGAGGGAGTTTTCAGGCTGCAAATCCAGGATGTAGAACTTGTTGATGCAAGGCGGGATCAGCAAGAAGGGGCGCTCATACACCTTGGCGGTGAGGGGCTTGTATTCGATGAGCTGGAACAAGTCGTTTTCGAACACCACCTGACCTTCGGTGGTGGCCACATTGCGCCCCACTTCAAACAGGGACTCGTCGGTCATGGACACATGACCCTGGCGCAAGTCGTGCAGCATGTTGCCAACGCCTTGGGCAATGCTCTCGCCCTTGGTGTCGATGGCCTTTTGAATGGCCTCGGGGTTGAAGGCCAGGAAATTGCTGGGGGCAGAGGCTGCAGCCCATTGCTCCACGGCAAACTGCAAGCGGGCTTTGGTCTTGGCGTCGCCCTCGACCGAATTGGCCATGGACATGAGGGTGCGGGTATTGAGCAAATACAGGGCGGCTGCCATGCTGGCCATGGGATTGCTCTTCCAGGCATCGGCCTTGAAGCGCCGGTCGTTGAGGCCTGTGGGTTGAGCCATGCCGCCCTGCCAGAGCTTCATCAGCTCCTGAAGGTATTCCTGCTGCAGCTGCTCCATGGTTTGGGTGGGCACGGTCAGGCCCTGGGGCATGGCTGGCATTTGGGGGAAAAATGGGAAGGGATCCGACATGGTGATCTATCTCTGGGGATAATTCAGAACGCCTAGTATGAGCCCTAAGCGCTTTCAATCGCCTGACAGGACACAAACATCACATGGGATTTGCACTGATATTGGTGATCATCGGCTGGCTTTACGTGGCCATCCTCATGGCCGTGGCCGAGGTGGCCAGCCCTCAGGGCACGGCTCTGGGTGCCCTGTTCACTTTGGTTCTCTACGGGGTGCTGCCCCTGGCGATCCTGGTCTACGTGCTGGCCACCCCTTTGCGTAAAAAGCGCCGCGAGCAACTCGAGCGCCAAGCTCAAACACCCGACAACGATCAGGCCTGACGCCAGATCACCGCCGCCATGCGGCCGGTGCCCCTGGGCGATCCGTCGCGGCGGTGGGAAAAGTAACGCGCCTCGCTGTGGGTACACCACTGCGCGCTGCCGTCGTTGCCGCCCACCTGCTCAACCCCCAGCTGGTTCATGCGCGCGCGCGCCATGCCTGGCAAATCGGCCAGCCATTTGCCTGCATGCCTGGGGTGGGGCTGAAAAAACGCCACCCATTGCGGATGGTCTTGTTCAAACGCCGCCCTCACCTCGGCGCCCACCTCAAAGGCCAGGGGACCAATGCAAGGCCCCAGCCAGGCATGCCAGATCGACTGGGGCGCGCGGCGCTGGAGCTGGGCATGGGTGGCCTCCAGCACCCCAACGCCGCCCTGACCCAGGAGGCCGCGCCAGCCGGCGTGCGACGCCGCCACCACTTGACCTTGCTGGTCCCACCACAAGACGGGCAGGCAGTCGGCCACCATGATCACGCAGGCCTCGCCCTGGGCATCACTCCACATGGCATCGGCTTGCTGCACCGCGTGGCCCGGTGGTTGCCAGCGCACCACCCCTGTGCCATGGACCTGGTTCACAAAACACAAGGGGTGACCCACAGCCCGTGCAAGCACATCGCGGTGATGCGCCACACGCGCGGGGTCGTCGCCCACATGGTCGCCGAGGTTGAAACTTTGCCAGGGCGCAGGAGATGTGCCCCCGGTTCGCAAACTCATGCAGGCGCCCACCGTCTGGGGCAAACCCCGGGGTCTGAGGGTGTGCCTGTCCAGCCAGGGCTGCTCCCCATGGCCAGTGGCCAAGGTGGACGTGTCAGGCCGCATCAGGGCACTTGGCGGGCTGCGCCTGGTCAAACGCCGCCAGGCTCATGCAATGGGCATGGATCTGAGCAATCCTCGGGTAGGCCCCAAGGGGGACTTCAAAGCGCTGCGCACTGAAGACCTGGGGCACCAAACAGGCATCGGCCATGCTGGGCTGATCGCCAAAGCAAAAGCGCGTGGAACCCAATTGATCGAGACGCTTTTCCAGCGCGGCAAAGCCGGTGTGGATCCAGTGGTGAATCCATTCGGTTTTGACCGATTCGCCATGGGCCAAGGGACCGGTGATGTATTTGAGAACACGCAGGTTGTTGAGCGGGTGGATTTCACAGGCCACCATCTGCGCCAACGCCCGCACCTGTGCGCGCTCGAGCGGGTGCGCAGGCAGCAAGCGCGGCTCGGGATGCACCTCATCGAGGTATTCCATGATGGCCATGGACTGGGACAAGCGCTGACCGTTGATCTCCAGCACCGGCAGCAAGCGGTCTGCACTCATGGGCTCGAAGGCATCGAGCAGGTGTTCGCCCTTGGCCAGGTGCACAGGGATGTATTCATAGCTCAAGCCTTTGAGGTTGAGCGCAATGCGAACACGAAACGAGGCCGAGGAGCGAAAGTAGTTGTAGAGCTTCATGCTCATAGGATAGCGCCCCTGGGCGAGACCCCAGGGACCTTGCCCATGCCCCGCCTTGGGGCATGCCAGATGTGCCTAAACTACGCCCATCCTTTGACCCCAGCCACAGAAAGAACCAGATGAGCCATGTCTTCCCACCTGCCCCAGTGATCGATGTTCCCGTAGTGGGTCGCTCCGAGACTTTTCCCGTTCGACGCATTTACTGCGTTGGACGCAACTATGTCGAACACGCCAAGGAAATGGGCTTCACAGGCCGTGAGGCGCCCTTTTTCTTCCTCAAGCCCGCCGACACCCTGGTGGTGGTGGGCGATGGCCAGACGGGTCACATGCCCTACCCCAGCCTGACCAAGGACTTGCACCACGAGATCGAGTGGGTGGCGGCCATTGGCAAAGGGGGCAGCAACATCGCAGCCAGCGACGCCATGAGCCATGTGTTTGGCTTTGCCGTGGGGCTGGACATGACCCGCCGCGACTTGCAAGGCGAGATGAAAAAGCAGGGCCGCCCCTGGGAAATCGGCAAGGCCTTTGACCACAGCGCACCCATTGGTCCCATCACCCCCATGGATCAGGCGGGCGACCTCACGCATGTGCGCATTGAACTGAGCGTCAACGGCCAGGTGCGACAAACCAGCAGCCTCGACAAGCTCATCTGGAGCCTGCCTGAAATCATTGAGCACCTCTCTGCAGCTTGGACCCTCATGCCTGGCGACCTGATCTACACCGGCACGCCCGAGGGTGTGGCCGCTGTGGTCGCAGGCGACGAGCTGGTGGGCTCGGTGGCGGGACTTAAAACCTTGCGCGTGAAAGTCACCGGATGACGGGCGTGCACGCCTTTGGCCGCTCCCCCACCCGGCATTGCAAGGCCTGTGGGGCAGTGGTGCAGTGGCGTGTGCCCGACGATGGCGACACCCACGAGCGGGCGGTGTGCCCGAGTTGCCACACCATCCACTACGACAACCCGCTCAATGTGGTGGGAACCATCCCGGTGTGGGAAGACAAGGTGTTGCTGTGCCTGCGCAACATCGAACCCCGATTTGGCAAATGGACCTTGCCCGCTGGCTTCATGGAGCTGGGCGAAACCCTGGCTCAGGGGGCTGAGCGCGAAACCCAGGAAGAGGCCGGCGCAGAGATTGAACTCGGCCCCCTCTACTCCGTGCTCAATGTGGTTCGCGTGGGGCAGGTTCACTTCTTCTACCAGGCCAGGCTCAAGAGCCTGAGCTTTGCGCCGGGCCACGAGACCCAGCAAGTGCGCCTTTTTGCCGAACATGAAATCCCCTGGGACGAATTGGCGTTTCGCACCGTGCGCGAAACCCTGCAAAGGCATTTCGCCGATCAGGCCAAGGGCTTCAAGGGTTTTCACACGGTTGATCTGGTTTGATCGTTGCGCGGCGGCGCGCAGGCTTGGCGCTGCGCGCAGGCTCCCACTTGACCTTGCCCATGAGCACCGGCCCCACCAGGATGCGGTACGTGTCCCAATCAAATCCTTCGGGGTCATGGCGTTGCAAGTCACCGGTTTTGCTGCACCAGGTCGACACATGCTGCCAGCGGTCAATGCCCAGGCGCTGTTGCCAACCGCCCTGCTGCTCGATGAGTTCAATGGCGCCCGGAAAAGACCAGACATGGATTTGCAAGTGGGACAAGGCCGTGCGCAGGCGTTCGTGATGCAAGTCCAGGGGCTCAGCGCCCACACAGGCGCCATCGCAGGCCTGAAGCTGACGAGCAAAACAGCCCCGCGCCTGCCGGGGCTCCAAACCCATCACCGACAGGCACAAGCGTTCACGCTGGGCGAGCTTGTGCAAAAAACGGTGCGCTGCATGGCGTGAGGCAAACACACCAAAGCGGTCGGGCTGCATGGCCCACTGCGGATCTTTGGGCTGAACCAGTTGCAACGCAGGCCATGCGTGCGCCTGCATGAGTTGGATGCACACCAGGGGTCTGACCCGGCGCAAGCGGATGTTGTGCAAGGGGTGCATGAGTTTGATGAGCCTGGACTCGAGCAACAAGGCACCGATTTCCCCTGCGGTTTCGTGGATTTCAATGCGCTGGACTCTGGACATCATCTCGGCCTCATCGGCGGCGAGCTGGTGCGCCCTGAAGCGGGCGCGAATATCGATGCTCTTGCCGATGTAGAGCGGCAACTGGCCTTCGCCCCAAAACACATAGACGCCGGTGACAGCGGGCAGCTCGGATCCAAGAGGCAACATCATGCGCACAGTGTGCCCCAGGCGGGCAACCTTGTGGGCAAACGGGAACGGTCAGTCGACGATGACGTTGCGGTCGTCGCAGACCAGCGCGATCAAAAAGGCCCAGGTCTGGGCACCAAAGACCGTGAAGGTGATGTGCTCACCTGAGTCATAAGTGATGCGAAAGCGGTTCCAGTCGGTGATCCAGCCAATGCCGCCCACTTGCTTGGCCGTCATGGCAATGCGCCGGTTGACATGCACAAACGCGTATTCGTCGGTGTTGCTGAAGGACTTGTAGTAGAGGCCTTCGGACAGCAGGTACAAAACGCCGCGCGGGGAGCGAAACACCCCCTGGGTATTGGCCGGGCCATAGGCAATGATTTGTTTGCCAATCAGCTCCACAGGGATGGACTGATCGATGATGCGGTGAATCGCGCTCACGCGCATGAAGGCCCAGATCAGGCCAACCAACGCCACGCCCAGCGCAATCCAGAAGCTGTTGAAGCGCCACCCTGCGATGCCACTGATCACCAGGGTGGGCCACCAATGGTTCCAACGCAGCGACCAAGCCGAGCGGGCAATGCGCAAAGAGATGTTGCTGACGGTGTTGGCGCGACGCCCCACGGGCTTTTGAGCCACCACGGTCTCTTCCGCATGCGTGACCATTTCAAACAACTTGGTCCCGCAATGCTGGCAAAAAGCATTGTCAGACGGGTTGATGAACTGACACTGGTGGCAAATCATGCTGGATGGGCCTCAGTGTTGACCGAACAATTTCACGGCGGTGACGATGCTCAAGGCCACAGTGATGGTGCCAAAGCCCCCCAAGACCAACCACAGCCAAAACGGCACGTCCTGGTCGGTCTGGGTGTCGTTGTGGGGGTCGCTGGTCTTGCCTTTGCGTTTACCCTTGTGCTTGTCCTGATCAGAGCCAGGCGCATGGTGAAACAAAGCCTCCAGGCGTGACTCCAGGCGCGGCTCGAGTTTTTGCATGCGGTCCGCAGCGGGTGCCGCCTTGGCCGTGCTTTGCGCCAGGGTCTCCATGTTGTGCAGGGCTTCTTGCCAGCGCTGCTCCATCTGCGCTAGCAAAGCCTGTTGCAAGCCTTGCAGGCTTGTGCCCATGGATTCATTCAAGTCGGTCCAGGCCTTGTTCATGACCTGAACCTGTCGCTCGGTCTGCTCGGACTGGTGGTTCACCACCCGCTCCAGCGTGCTGGCCATGCGGTGCAAGTCCTGACGGATCTGGCTGAATTCCAGAGTCACGCCACTCAGATCCGGACCTTTGAAGGCCTGACCCGACAAGGCCACGCGCAGGCTGGCATCGACGGTGGCCGACAAATGTGCCGCCAGGGCGTTCTCGTCCACGCTGGCTGAACCGCCACCGAGCATGGCCGGGGTATCGGTGGACAGGCGCTCGTTGAGCAGTTGCACATGCTCCTGCCAGGAGGCATCCCAGCCTTCGCGCAAGGCCCTCAGGAGGGCATGCACATCGATGGCGGACTCGCCCGTGCTGGCCACCTGATTGACCAGGGGCGTTGACCAGGTCTTGGCCTGATCGGCGAAATCCCTGCTGAGGGAATCAATCCGGTTTTGCAGCCCTTGGATGACTTGCATCAACGCCGTTTTGTCTTGCGCATCGAGCTTGAGCGATTCGGGCATCTGGGCTGGCGCTCCTGCGGGTTGCTGCGCCGTTTGCTGCACGGTCTGCTGGAGCTGGTTCAAACGGCTCTCCAGGTTGCGGCTGGCCATGAGGAGCTGGTTCATCTCGACTTGCCGCTCGTCTGCATCCTGGCTCAGGCGCTGGATGCGCGCATCCAGATCCTGCTTGTGACTGCTTTGTGTCTGAGCCACGGTGTTGACCGTGCTTTGAATTTGCATGAGGGTGAGGCGCTGCTCTTCCCATTTGGCAGCCTGAATGCGCGCGGCGGCTTGCTGAGCCTGGGCGGATTGGGCAGCAGACACGCCCACGCTGGCATCGGGCAAGGGCTCGATGGGCGTGGGTGCCACGGTTTTGGTCACAGGCGTGCCGCACTTGCCACAGAACAAGGCTGAGGGTGGGAGTTCGTGTTCACAACGAGTGCATTTCATGTTGGCCTCACTCAATGGCGTAGATCCGGCACCGAGCGCTTTCCAGCGGGGAGCGGCGATTGGATTCGCATTCCTCGATGGCCACTCGATCCGCGGCTTGTTGATGTTGTTCGGACACCGTGGACGCGCACGCCGCAAAGGAACCGTCGTAGCTGTAGGCAAATGACTTGAACTCACCCGACTTGAGGGGGCTGTCCTTGAATTTGCGGAACAATTTTTTGCACTCGCCCATCAAAGGGGGGCGATAGCCGGTGAAGAACGGGGTTTTGTAATCGGGGTCTTGCTGCGGGACGGCCTTGGACTCGGGCTTTTCCTGGGCAGCGGCCTCGAGGACTGGGGCATTGGCCTCGCGGCGCTGGGCTCTGCGCTTGGCCGACTCATCGGCCTCGGGGGTGTTGCGTTTGCCATGGTTGGCGGCGGGCAGGCGCTCCTCAGCCTGCGCCATGGCTTCGTCTTTGGCTTCATCGGCTGAACTGGATTCGGACACGGCTTGCCCCGGCTCGTGACGGAAAGTCGTCACCAGCACCAGGGCATTGATCACCATGAGAAAACCCATGATCAACACCAATTTCGTCATTAATCTGCGATTCATGATTCCAAAGTTGTCATTGCAAGGAATAAACCAAAGCGGCTGTTGTCGGAATCGACTTCAAACCTCAGGGCTTGAATGCAAGCCTCGTGCCACCCAGGCCAAAAGTCAGGCAGCAACCGGTGTGATGGTGCGCTTTTGCGGATTCATGAACGTGGCCAGTCGACCAGACTCCGTCAATGGCGTCTGTGATTCAAGATGTCGGGGGTCAATTCAGAGATGGCCTGATAGTGACTGAGGTAGACCTTGCCGCTCAGCTGCCTGAGGAATTCTGTGGACTTGAGGCGGTCCATCACAGGGCCTTTGACCTCGCTCAGGTGAAAGGCGATGCCCGCGTCATGCAAACGCCGATCGATCGCTTCGAGGCTCTCCAGCGCGCTGGCATCAATGTCATTGATGGCCGAGCACTGAAGTACCACATGCCTGGCTTGAGGGTGCTCAGCCACCAAGTCATTGATTCGATCCTCCAGCGCGCGGGCGCTGGCAAAGTAAAGGCTTTCATCCATGCGTAGGCTCACAAGCCGGGGGCTGGTCGCAACGTCATGCCGCAATACATTACGAAAATGTTCAGTGCCATGTACGAGCCCCACCTGCGCAATGTGAGGTCGGCTGGTTCGGTACAAGAAAAGGGCTAGCGACACAGCCACGCCCACCACCAGCCCGACCTCAACCCCTTTGGCCAGCGTCATGACCAGGGTGGTCATCACGGCCATGAAGTCGGCGCGTGAATAAGTCCAGGTCCGCTTGAGGATGCCCAGGTCCACCAGTGAGAGCACCGCCACGATGATGGTTGCAGACAGCGTGGCCTGCGGAAGAAAAAAGAGCGCGGGCGTGAGAAAGAGCGAAGCCAACGCGATGCCCACTGCGGTGTAGACCCCCGCTGCTGGCGTTTGAGCCCCGGCATCGAAGTTCACCACCGAGCGGGCAAAGCCTCCGGTCACCGGGAACCCCCCAGTGAAGGCTGCTGACAGGTTACTCGCACCCAGTGCCACCAATTCCTGATCAGGCTCGATGCGCTGGCGCCGCTTGGCCGCCAGCGTCTGCCCCACAGACACCGATTCCACAAAGCCAACGACGCTGATGAGCAGCGCTGGCAATGCCAATGACTGCCACAGTGCCAGGTCCCACACCGGCAGAGTCAAGGGCGGGAGGCTCTGCGGTACGCTGCCCACCACCTTGAGGCCCTGCCCCATCCAGTCCCATGCCCAGGCCAGCAGAGCCGACACGGCGATGGCCACCACCGGCCCGGCCTTGGCCAGCACATCAGCCAGGCGGGCGTTCACCCCCAAACGAATCAGCAGCGGCTTGAGCCCCTTGCGCACCCAGAACAGGAAAGCCGTGGCCAGCACGCCGACGACCAGCGTGAGCGAATGGATGTTGGGTATCTGCGAGATCAGCGCCTGCGCCAACTCGAAGAAGTTGTGTCCCTCCGCCTTCACGCCCATGAGGGTCTTGAGCTGACTGGCAGCGATCAGTAGGCCCGACGCAGAGATAAAGCCTGAGATCACCGGATGGCTGAGGAAATTCGCCAGGAACCCCAGGCGCAACACGCCCATGATCAGCAGCATGGCGCCCGAGATGAATGCCAGCGTGATGGCAATCGCCCAATAGTGTGGAGTGCCCGCCACAGCATGCTCGCCGATCGTTGCAGCCGTCATGAGCGAGACCACCGCCACCGGGCCGACAGCGAGCACTCGGCTGGTGCCAAACACGGCATAAAGCAGAAGCGGCGCCACGCTGGCGTACAGACCAGCCTCTGGCGGCAGACCGGCCAGTGATGCGTAGGCCAAGCTCTGCGGGATCAGCATGATGGTCACGATGAGCGCGGCCACCAGGTCACTGACCAGGGCTTCGCGGTCGTAAGCTCGACCCCACTTCAGTATCGGCAGCGTAGGCAGCATGCGCATAGGGCGAAAGGGGCGGTCAGCGGGTGCCATCATGTCGGCATGGATGACTGAGCGCGGTGTTCAGCTGGCATTGCTGATGCGGTGCGCCAGACCATTGAGGTCATAGCCAGCACGTTCGGCAGCGTTCAAGATGCTTGGCAGCGGCAACTTGCCGGCACTGGCCAGAGCCCACAAGGTCGTGGAGCGCATGCCCGAGCGGCAGTAGGCCAGGATGGGCTTGGGCAACTCATCCATCAGTTTCCCAAAGGCAGCGCCCTGTTCGTCGCTCACCTTGCCGGTTTCAGCGGGCAAGAAGCGTGCATGCAGACCCAGCGCCACAGCAGCCTTGGCGATGTCGTCAAAAGCCGTCTGGTCAGCAGCCTCGCCATCGGGTCGGTTGCAGATGATTGACTTGAATCCAGCCTGAGCAAGCCCAGCCAGGTCAGCCACCGAAATTTGCGCCGCAACAGACAGCTCAGGGGTCAAAAATTGGGTTTCCATGAGATTCATCCTTGATGCAGGCATCAACGGTTCATTGCCCGCCGGGCGCGGGGCTGATGGATGAAACGATCGGCTGCCTCAAACAGCACCATGCCGGCAACCATGGCCAGCACAAAAACTGCGGCCTTGGGTTGCCCCGAGAACATGGACACAAAGCCCGGACCCGGACAAAAGCCCGCCAGGCCCCATCCCGCGCCAAACACCATGGACCCGATCACCAGTCGGCGGTCAATGTGGTTGGCTTTGGGCAGGTTCAAGGCACCGCCCAAGAAATTCGTGGTTCGCTTCTTGGCCAGGGCGAAGGCAAAAATGCCAACCAGGATCGCGCCACCCATGACCAGGGCGAGCGAGGGATCCCAGGTGCCAAAGAGATCGAGAAAACCTAACACCTTGCCTGGATCGGACATGCCAGAGAGCAAAAGACCCATGCCAAACAGCAGGCCGGCCATGAATTCAGTGACTTTTTGCATGATCTCTTCCTTTAGAGCAAATGACGCACGACAAACACTGTCGCAAAACCCGCGCCCATGAAGGCGAGGGTCGCCACCAGAGAGCGCGGCGACAGGCGAGAGAGCCCGCAGACACCATGCCCGCTGGTACAGCCCGAGCCGTAACGCGTTCCAAGCCCGACCAGGAGGCCCGCCACCACAATGAGACCGTAGCTTGCGTCGATGCGTGGGGCCTCTAAAAAACCGGCTGGTGCCAACCAGGCAAAAACGGTCGGTGCTGCCGCCATGCCCAAAAAGAAGGCAAGGCGCCAGCCGATGTCGCCCTTTCGGGGAGGCACCAACCCCCCCAGAATGCCGCTGATGCCCAGAATGCGGCCGTTGAACAAAATGAAGATGGCCGAGGCCAGCCCAAGTACAACGCCCCCCAGCAAAGACGCCCAAGGGGTGAAATGAGCCCAATCAATCGCCATTGCATACTCCTTCGGAAGACCCGCAAAATTGTTCGTACAAGACCGCCATCAGCGCCAGCGCTTTGGGGCTGGCAAGCGTGTAATAAATGTTCTTGCCCTCGCGACGGGTGCTCACCAATTCCTCGTCGCGCAGCACGGTGAGCTGTTGTGAAAGCGTGGGCTGCACGATGCCAAGCAACTCCTCGAGCTCACCCACCCGCTTTTCGCCCTGGCTCAGCAGACAAAGAATCATGAGGCGATCGGCATTGGCCAGCACTTTCAGCAGCCTGCATGCCTGACCAGCCGCTGTTTGCATCTCAGATAACTCCAGCGCCACTGATTTCATTCCTACCTCCTTGAGAACCTCACATTGAGAGCGTTGATTCATGCACAACCAATAGTTTATTGACATATATATTGTTTGTCAATAAACTATCCGGAGTTTAATTGAAAGGAGTCCCATGACCAACGCCTCGCTAAAGCCGCAAGTTCACGGCATCTTTGATCCTGCAACCTGGACAGTGACCTATGTGGTTCACCATGGAGACCGCTCTGCCGCCGCCATCATTGACTCTGTGCTTGACTTCGATCCCAAATCCGGTCGCACCCGCACCACCTCGGCTGACAAAGTGATTGACTACGTGAAGGCCCATGACCTGAGCGTGGAGTGGATCCTGGAGACCCATGCGCATGCCGACCACCTGAGCGCGGCGCCCTACCTGAAGCAAAAGCTGGGCGGCAAGATCGGCATCGGCGACCAGATCACGCGGGTGCAGAAGGTGTTCAAGGGCATCTTCAACCTGGAGCCCGAATTTCGCCTGGACGGCTCGCAGTTCGATGCGCTGCTCAAGGACGAGGAGGAGTTCCGCATCGGCGACCTGACCGCCCGCGTGATGGCCGTCCCAGGCCACACACCGGCTTGTGTGGCGTATCAGGTGGGCGATGCCGTGTTTGTGGGAGACACCCTGTTCATGCCCGATGTGGGGACGGCCCGCTGTGACTTCCCCGGTGGTGATGCCAAGACGCTGTATGGCTCAGTGCGCAAGCTGCTGAGCCTGCCGCCCCAGACGCGCCTCTTCATGTGTCACGATTACCCGCCAAACGAGCGCCCCATTGCGTTTGAGACCACCGTGGCCGAGCAACGCGCCCAAAACATCCACGTGCATGACGGCATCAGCGAGGCCCAATTCGTCGAGATGAGAACCCGGCGCGATGCCACTTTGGAGATGCCGGTGCTGATCCTGCCGGCGGTACAAATCAACATCCGCGCAGGAGAGTTGCCACCCAAGGAGGACAACGGCACGGCTTACGTGAAGATTCCGATCAACGCGCTGTGAGGTCTGCACATGACGGTGTTGAAAAGCCCCTTGCAAATCGACCAGACCCAACACCTCATACCCCCATGACCCTTGAAGCCTGGCGCCGACGCCCACGGCGTGGCAATGGGCATGCACCTGCGTGACAATCTGGGGGACCGTATCATGGTCTGATCTGTCATCTTCAGATCCGAATTGCCCATGAAAACCTCTCCCCCCGCCCACCACCTGGACATCCGCAAGGCGCTGGGCAACTTTGGCACCGGGGTCACGGTGGTCACCACCCTGGCCAGCGATGGCCGCAAGGTGGGGGTGACGGCCAACTCCTTCAACTCGGTTTCGCTGGAGCCCTTCATCGTGCTCTGGAGCCTGCTCAAGACCTCCCCCAGCCTCGCCGCTTTTGATCACTGCGGCCGTTTTGTGGTGAATGTGCTGGCGGTGGACCAGGTGGAGGTCTCGCGTCGCTTTGCCAGCTCCATCAGCAACAAGTTCGAGGGCATTGAACACCTGGGCGGCCTGCAGGGCTTGCCCGTCATCCAGGACTGCGCCTCCACCTTTGAATGCGTGACCACCCAGCGGCTGGATGTGGGAGACCACATCCTGTTTTTGGGCGAGGTGGTTCAGTTCCAGTCACAAACCAAGCCCACCCTGATCTTTTGCCAGGGGCAGTATGCGCAAAGCATGCCCCTGGACCTCTCCACGGTTTAACCCCTGTTCGCTTTACCCCTCACCGTTTCACTCCCGAACTCTGACTCATGGACTACAGCCTTTTCATGATGCCCCTGCACCCGCCTGGGCGCAATGTCACCGAATCCCTTCAGGAAGATCGCCAGGCCATTGTGCTGGGCGACCGCCTGGGCTTCAAGGAAGCCTATGTGGGCGAGCACGCCACCGATGCCGCCGAAACCGTCACCTCAAGCCTGGTGTTCCTGGCGACCATGGCCGATCAAACCCAGCACATCAAACTGGGTACAGGCACGCTCAACCTGCCCAACTCGCACCCCGTGGCGATTGCCTCGCATGTGGCCATGCTGGACCACTTGCTCAAGGGTCGCTTCATCATGGGCATCAGCCCGGGCGGCCTGATGAGCGATGCGGAGGTGTTTGGCAGCTTTGGCAAGGACCGCAACGCCATGTTTGTGGAGTGCATCAACACGGTCCTGAAAATCTGGGCATCTGACCCGCCCTACGACATCGAGGGAGAGTTCTGGAAAGTCTCGGTCGCCCAGACCATGATTCCTGAAATCGGCCAGGGCTTCATCATGAAGCCCTACCAGCAACCCCATCCGCCCATCGTGGGCACCGCTGTGGCGCCGTTCTCCAAGGGCGTGACTGAAATGGCCAAACGGGGATGGGGAGCCATCTCGGCCAACTTCCTCATGCCCGAGTGGGTCAAAACCCATTGGGACAGCCATGTGCAAGGCCGCACGGCCGTGGGCGCAGTGCCTCACCCGTCTGAATGGCGGGTGGCCAAAAGCATTTTTGTGGCCGACGATGAGGCCACGGCTCGCCGCTATGCACTCGAAGCTGGTGGCCCCTATCACTTCTATTTCAAGCAACTGTCCTACAAGCTCATCAAAGGCGGTGGGCGCAGCAACCTCTTCAAGACCGACCCCAGCATGCCCGATGAGATGCTCACCCCCGACTACATCACGCAGCGCCTGGTGATTGCCGGCACCGTCAACTCGGTGGTGGATCAGATCCTGGCGTTTCGCGATCAGATCGGTGACTTTGGCAACCTGGTCTATGCCTGTCACGACTGGATGGACCCGACCTTGGCCAAGCGGTCCATGGAGTTGTTTGCCAACGAGGTCATGCCCCGGGTGAATCAGGCCTTGCGCTGAGCACCTCCAACCCAAGCGAACGGATCACGATGAGGACGGACCCCACTGCCCAGGCTCACCGCGTGTCCAGGCGGCATCTGATGCAGGCCGCAGGTCTTGTGGCGGGCAGCCTCCACGCGCCGTGGCTCTTGGCGGCATCAGCAGCTGGCGCTGCATCGTGGCAGTTGGGACAACGCATCGAGTTACCGCCCTTGCCCCTGTTGGGCGGCAGCGTGCAGACTTTTGCCAAGCCCACCCAAGATGTGGTCATCGTCGAGTTCTGGCACACCCAATGCCCGTTTTGCGCCCGACAAAATCCGGTACTCAATGCCTTTTACAAACAGCACCGCAGCAAAGGTTTGCAGGTGTATGCAGTTCATATTGACAACAAAGACCCTCAAGCGGTGCAGCGCTACGTGGACGCACATGGGTATGTGTTCACCGTGGGCCTGGCCAATGCGCCTTGGCAAGCCCTGTTCAAACAACGCAAGGGGCTGCCCCAACTTTTCCTGATGGATCGAAAGGGCATTCTCAAACGAATTGAACTCGGCGAGATGTTTGCCGATGATCTCGATGAACTTTCTCAACTCCTCTAAAGGACCCCGTGGACTTTTTATTCGACCCCAACATCTGGATCGCCTTTTTCATGCTCGCTGCCCTGGAAATCGTTCTGGGCATCGACAACATCATCTTCATCTCTATCCTGGTGGGGCGCTTGCCCGAACACCAGCGCGACTTGGCGCGCCGCCTGGGTTTGGGTTTTGCCCTGGTGACCCGCTTGCTGTTGCTGGCCTCCTTGAGCTGGATCATGGGCATGCGCGCCGACTTGTTCACCGTCATGGGCCAAGGCATCAGTGGCCGCGATTTGGTGCTCTTCCTTGGTGGCCTCTTCCTGCTCTACAAGGCAGCGCACGAAATCTTCATCGAAGTCGAGGCGCCTGATGAAGCTCAGGTTCAGGCCTCAGGTGGCGACGCCACTTCGGCCACCAAGTCCGCCTTCACATCCATCATCGTTCAGATCGGCGTGATCGACATTGTGTTTTCACTGGACTCCATCATCACCGCCGTGGGCATGGTGGACGAACTCGGTGTCATGGTGGCTGCCGTGATTGCTGCGGTGCTGGTCATGCTGGTGGCTGCCAAACCCATTGGCGACTTTGTGGACCGTCACCCCTCGGTCAAGGTGCTGGCCTTGGCCTTCCTGGTCATGGTGGGCATGGCCCTGGTGGCCGAGGCCTTTGAGGTTCACATCCCCAAGGGTTATCTCTATGCCGCCATGGCGTTTTCCCTGGGTGTGGAGACCCTCAACATCCGCGCCCGCAACAAGCGCCTGGCTCAAAGGGCGGGCTAAGCGGGCGGTCTTTCCTCGGAATCACGGGCTGTCATGCCCGTGATATTCCGTATGGCAGCGGGGGTCATCCAATGACACACTGAAGGGGTCACAGAAGAAAGCCTCACATGCAGTCCACCCGCCAGGCCACCCGAGCCTACATGCCCTACCCCGATGCGCCCGTGGCGCATGCCCCGCAAGGGCCTTTGTCGGGCCTCACGTTTGCTGTCAAAGACCTCATGGATGTGGCGGGCTATCCGACCAGCAATGGGCAACCCCTGATGTTGGCCCGCTCGGGCATCAAGACGCGTCACGCCGATGTGGTTCAACGGCTGCTCGACGCGGGTGCCGCCTTTGCGGGCAAGACCATCACCGACGAGCTGGCCTTTTCCATGAACGGGCGCAACGCCCATTTCGGCGCGCCCATCAATGGGGCTGCCCCCGATCGCATCACCGGCGGTTCGTCGTGTGGCTCGGCTTCGGCTGTGTCGCATGGCCTGGTGGACATGGCCCTGGGCACCGACACCGGGGGCTCCATCCGCGCGCCGGCCAACCACTGCGGCTTGTGGGGCTTGCGCCCTACGCACGGGCGCATCTCCTTGAAGGGCGCATGGGACCTGGCCCCCAGCTTTGACACCCTGGGCTGGTTTACCCGCGACGTGACCACCTTTGCCCGAGTGGCCGATGTGCTCCTCGGACCCGACACCGTGACCCTGCCCGCCCAGCTCAAATGGGTCAAACCCCAGGCCTGCTGGGACTTGCTGGATGCCACGGCCGTGGCAAGCCTCGCACCCGTGTTTGAGCGCATCGAGCGGGTCATGGGGCCGCTTCACAACGCAACCGATTGCGCCATGGATTTCGATGCCCTCTATTGGGCGTTTCGCTACATCCAGGGCCAGGAGGCCTGGCAGGTCGATGGGGAATTCATCGACCAATACCACCCGCCCCTGGGAACCGACATCGCGCAACGTTTTGACTGGTCGCGCACGGTCACCGCGCAACAAGCCGATGACTCGCGCAAGCTTCGTCAGGCCTTCACCGCCCAGTTGCGCAACTGGCTGGGTCATGACACGGTGTGGGTCATGCCCACCATGCCCGACATCGCGCCTCGCATCGATGAGCCGGCCCAAGCCCTGGAGGGCTATCGCAACAATGCCATCCGGCTCTTGTGCCTCTCGGGCCTGAGTGGCTTTCCGCAATTGCACCTGCCTCTGGCCCAGCGGCTGGGTGCGCCCTTTGGCTTGTCGCTGCTTGGCCCACCCGGCAGCGACCGCCGCCTCATTCAACTGGCTCAGGACCTGATGGCCAAGGCCTGAGGGTTTCAACAAGGACCATCCATGTTCTACGGTCAAATCGAAGGCAGTGGCTTTGAGATCGTCGAGCCCGAATTTGCGTCTTGCTTTGTAGGGCATGCGCGACTCGACCGCTTGTGGACCGGATGCCGCTGGGCAGAGGGACCGGCCTGGTTTGCAGCGGGTCGCTACCTGATCTGGAGCGACTTGCCCAACGACAGGTTGCTGCGCTGGGATGAGACCGACGGCTCAGTCTCGGTCTTTCGCCATCCCAGTGGGTATGCCAACGGCAACACGGTGGACCACCAGGGTCGCCTGCTCACCTGTGAGCACCAGACCCGAGCCATCACCCGCACCGAGCACGATGGCCGCATCACCGTGCTGGCCGATCGCCACGAGGGCAAGCGCCTGAATTCACCCAATGACCTGGTGGTGCACAGCGACGGCGCCATCTGGTTCACCGACCCCGACTACGGCATCATGGCCGACTACGAGGGCGCCCGCGCGCCAAGCGAGCAATCGGGTTGCCATGTGTATCGACTCGATCCCCAATCGGGCAAGGTGCATTGCGTGACCAATGACTTTCATCATCCCAATGGCCTGGCCTTTTCCCCCGATGAGCGGTTTTTGTACATCGCCGACAGCGGCTTTACCGAAGATCCCCAGGCGCCACGCCACATTCGCCGCTTCACGGTGAACAAAGACGCCAAGGGGCTCAGCGGTGGCGAGGTGCTCATGACCTGCCCGGCGGGCTTCTTTGACGGCTTTCGGGTGGACGAGGCTGGCCGCTTGTGGACCTCATCCGCCCAGGGCATCTTGTGCTTTGATCCCCAGGGTCTGCTATTGGGCCGCATCCGTGTGCCCGAGATGGTGTCCAACCTGTGCTTTGGTGGCCTCAACCGCAACCGCCTGTTCATTTGCGGCACCACCTCGCTCTATGCCATGTACCTCAAGATCAATGGCTGACTTTCTCGCAACCCTTTCAGGAGCAAATCCATGAACGTGGCTCAACTGCATCAACGCCCGCCCCAACATGTGCCCACTTCCCGCAGCGCGCCACCGCGCCTGACGCACGCACAAGCCGTCGAAGCGGCCAAGGCCATCAGCCCGCGTTTGGCCCAACGGGCTGCAGCGGCTGAATCGCTGCGCCGCATCCCCGAGGAGACCCTCAACGAGTTGCATGCCAGCGGCCTCATGCGCCTCATGCAACCCAAGGCCTTTGGGGGATCCGAGCTGGGATTGTGTGCCCTCATGGATGTGGTGCTCGAGCTCGCGCGCGGCTGCGCCTCCACCGCCTGGGTGTATTCCAACCTGGCCTCACATGCCTGGAACCTGGGGCAGCTCGAAGCCCAAGCCCAGCACGACATCTGGGACCAAGACCCCGATGCCCTGGGTGCCACTGGCCTGGCCTTTCCCTGCGGCAAAGCCACCCCTGTGGCGGGTGGATATCGACTGAGTGGCAAATGGCCGTTTGGCAGCGGGGTGGACGCCTGCACCTGGATGTTTGTGGGTGCCATGACCGAGCGCCCCGGTGGCGCACCCGAGCGACGTTTTTTCGTGGTCAAGGCACCCGACTTCAAACCCATGGACAACTGGCATGCCTATGGCCTGACCGCCACCGGCAGCCACGATGTGGTGATGGACGAGGTGTTCGTGCCTGAACACCGCAGCGTCTCGGCTGAGGTGTTTGCGGCGGGGCAAAACCTGCCCGGTGCACGCCTCTACCCCAACCCGCTGTTCCAGATGCCCACCTTTGCCGCCTTTGCCTATGTGTTGTCATCCATTCCCCTGGGGACGGCCAAAGCAGCGGTGGACTCCTTCACCGATGGCATGCGCCATCGCGCGAGCACCTACACCGGCGCTCGCGTGGCCGAGCTCGGACCGGTTCAGTCGCGCATCGCCGAAGCCTCGGCTTGCGTGGAATTTGCCGAGGCGGTGTTGCGCCGGGACTGGACTGCGCTCGAAGAAGGCGTGATGCGGGGCGAATTCCCAAGCCTGGAAACCAAGCTGCGCTGGAAACGCAATGCGGCCTACGCCACAACCCTGTGCGTCAAGGCCATCGACACGCTCATGCCCGCCGCGGGCGCCTCAGGCCTGATGTCGCACTTGCCCTTGCAGCGTCAATTCCGCGATGTGCATGCGGCCAGCGCCCACATTGCCCTGACCTGGGATGTGCACGCCGCCGCTTATGGCCAGAGTGCCCTGGGCTTGCAACCCCAGGGTGGTTTGTTGCTCTGAAGCGAGCCTCAAACCCCAACCCATGTGCCATAGGCCAGGGTGGCCAGCATGCCTCCAGCCAATGGCCACAGCAAACTGGCTTGGGGTCTGAGCCACACAAAGCCCACACCCAACGCAGCGATGAGCATGCGCAAGGCCAAGGGCATGGTCTGGAGCAAGCCCACAGGAAAAACCAGTAAACGCATGGTGAGCGCGGCCACCATGGCATAGGTGACGCAAGACACCCAGCGGAAAAACAGCCCATCGGCATCGATGCGGCCCGATAAAAACACGCCCAGGCCACGGCAGACGTACGTGCCCACCGCAGCGGCCAACAAGCCATGAGTCCAGTTCAGCTCCATGTCAATCATGGCTCAGACCGCTTGGCGCTTGAGGCCCGCTTGGCCACATGCTCACTGATCACAAAAGCCAGCGTCCCGCCCACCAAGCCAGTGAGCAGCAAACTGCTGCCCTCATCCCACAGGTAAAACAATGGCCCCAGCAACAAACCCAGCACCACGGCCAATCGGTTGGAGGTGGGCTTGGCAGCGGCAAATGACAACATGAAAAACAAGGGGTTGAGCATGACCAGGGCCAAGGTCACCGCCGTGGGCACATGCGTGGCCATGGCATGACCCAGCCACGTGGCGGGCACCGACAAAGCCCAACAAGGCAAGGCAAAGCCCAGAAAGAAAGGCAACCTCGTCCCAGGCGGCATGCGATCAAAGCGGTTCATGCAAATGGCCCAACTGGTCATGGCCATGAGGTGGACATGCGCATAGAGCCTGGGGGTTTTGTCGGCGCGGTCCAGGCGGGGCAGCAACGTCACCGCCATGGTGACAAATCGCGAAGAACTCAGGCTGACGGCCAGGCCCGTGGTGATCCAGGATGCGCCAGAGAGCATCATCTCCATGAGCAGGATTTGTCCGGGCAAGGCAAAGATCAGCAACGTGGTGAGCACCATCCAGCCCACCGACAGGTCATGGGTGCGCCCCACCGCCCCAAAGCCCACCATGCTCGCGCACAAGACCCACACGGGAGCACGCAAGGCGTCCTTGAAACCCTGAAGGAATGCAGCGGAACGTGGGGCGGGTGTGCTCATGCGGATATGTCCAACCTACGAGGCTAGCACGCAGCTTGGCCGCATCCAGCGGGGGGTGACGCGAAGGTTCCCTAGAATGGCGGTTTTCCAGACTTGGGTCTGGAGGCT
The DNA here is from genome assembly GCA_009919175.1 of Betaproteobacteria bacterium. Taxonomy (GTDB): domain Bacteria; phylum Pseudomonadota; class Gammaproteobacteria; order Burkholderiales; family Burkholderiaceae_C; genus Limnohabitans. Next base: position 3,589 of record RGCL01000035.1, on the reverse strand, counting down.
TGACCTGAAGTCCTGATGAAAATTGTTGTCGTCATGAATCCCAAAGGGGGGGTTGGTAAATCCACCTTGTCCACCCAGATTGCTGGCTATTACGCCAACCAAGGGCATGGCGTCATCCTCGGGGATGCCGATGTCCAGGAATCGGCCAAGAACTGGCTGCGGGTGAGGCCTGCCACCGTGGCGCGCATCCAGACCTGGGATTTGCCAGCCGACTTGGCCATTTCTGCCACTGCGCCCCAAGGGGTGTCGCATGTGGTGATTGATACCGCTGGCAGCGTTCATGGCTGGCGCATGGAGCGGCTCATCGAGCGTGCCCACAAGATCGTGATTCCAGTTCAACCCAGCACCTTTGACATGCAAGCCACACGGGCTTTTTTCATTCAATTGCGCGAGCACTTTGGCCGCAATGACCACATGTTGGGCGCGGTTGGCATGCGGGTGGTGCCCCGAACAATTTCAGCGCGTCACCTCGAAGCCTTCATGACAGAGCTGCACATCCCTGTTCGGGGCATGCTCAGAGACACCCAGAACTACGTTCAGTTTGCCGCCCACGGTTTGAGTTTTTTTGATGTGACCGCTGCTCGCTACGCACAGGACTTGGACCAATGGAAACCCATTTGCCGCTGGCTGGATCACTGAACCCCGCCCATTGGGTGATGCGCCAAATCCGGGGCATCACCGGCCATGAAGGGGGTGACCTCACCGCCTTTGAATCCCCACAGGGCGACCCCGGCTGGCACGGACCGCAGTCCATGGTCTGGCAGGTGCATGCTCACTTTGTATCCATGATGGTGGGCGGCATTGGCTCCCTGTTCTTGCAGGCCTTGCACCCGCGTGCCTTGGCTGCCGTGTGGGACCACTCCAACTTCCGCGACAACCTCACAGGTCGGCTGGGGCGCACCGCTTATTTCATTGCTGCCACCACTTACGGGCCTTCAAGCCTTGCGCAGCAGGTGGTGGACAGGGTCAATCACATCCATGCCCACATTCGGGGGCACATGCCCGATGGTTCACCCTACACCGCCAATGAACCCGAACTGATCGAGTGGGTGCACCTGGGCGAAGTGCATTGTTTTTTGCAAGCCTATCAACGCCTGAGCACCACGCCGCTGGGTCCTGTCCAAATCAATCAGTACTTGCGTGAAACCGCCCGCGTGGGCATGGCCTTGGGCGCACGAAGCCTGCCCACCACGCAAGCAGCCTTGATGCAAGGCCTGGAAGACCGGCGCGGGGAGTTGCTCGTCAACGAGCGAACGCGTCAAACCCATGCGTGGATTCGCTCACTGCCCGATCAAAGCCCGCAGCCCGTGCTCATGCGCGCCTTGCTGGACGAGGCCTTGCAGACCTTGCCGGGATGGGCTCAAGCCATGATGGAGATGCCTGTGCAAGCCACGCGGATGAACCCGCTCAAGCAACAGGGATTGAAGTGGTTGGGGAACTGGATTCAACCCACCCTGGAGACCCATGGGGTGGTGGGCGTGGCACGTCGCCGCATGGGAGCGACGGCCTGAACGCCAACGATCAAGCCACGCGGCTCATCGGCAAGTCGTAGGTGGGCAACTGGAAGACCGAGTTGGGCACCTTGGGCAAAGCCATGGAGGGCATGGGCTTGAGTTTGAAGCGCCCTTGCAATACGGGCACTTTGTTTTTCTGGGGCAGTTCCAACTTGGCCCAGTCACCCAGCTTTTGTTCCATCAGGTAACTTTTGGCCAGGCCGTAGAGGCCTTCAAAGCAGGCGTTGAGGATCTTGGGGTTGTTGTCCTGGCCTTCATCGCTGTGTGCCTCAGATTCGAACAGGGACACCACATCCCAGATGCTCAATTCGGCAGGATCTGCATCGATTTGATAACCACCGCCGGGACCACGGTAGCTACGGATGATGCCGTTGGCCTTGAGGACCTTGAGGATGCTTTCCAGGTAGGAAACAGACAGACCTAGCAGGTCTGCAATGTCTTGGGTGCTCACCGTCATGCCTTGTTGTTGGCTTGCAATGACCACAGTGGCATCCACCGCGCTGAATGTTCTTTTAGAAAACATGAAGACCTCCAAGCAAATGTTTATCTTGGACAAATATTAACAAACTTTGTCAGGTCTACGGAATTTTAATTTAAAAATCAGTCATTTGTATTCAATTATTAATTTTTTACATGGACAAATTAAAGGCCCTTTAACGCACCCTCAGCCAGACCGCGCGGAGGAAAGACAACCAGATTGAGAGGGCGGCCAGAGCGAGAACGGCCTGTCCCGGCTCGTTGTCCAGGACGCGATCGGCCAAAGCCAGGCTGGTGCCACCCAGCAGCGCCCAGGCCAGCCAAATCGCCCATTCGGGTGGACGAACGTCCATTTTGTGCAACACCGTGGCCGCCACCACAGCCGACAGCAAACCCACCCCTGCCCCGGCAAGGACGTCGGTGGGCCAATGCGCCCCCACCGCCAGGCGCGACAGCAACACCCCCAGGGCAAGGCTCAGCAGGCCCAGCTGCACGGGCCTGCGCCAGGCATGAGGCACAGGCAGGTGCAGCGCCACCATCATGGCCACCGCCACCGCCGTGATCGCGTGACCGGAGGGGAAGCTGCGGCCATTGAGCACCAGACCCACCACGTTCAACTGGTCCAGCGCCATCACATCGGGCGGACGCGGCCAATCCAGGCCTCGCTTGAGCACAAAGGACACCGCGCCTCCCACTGGAACCGCTGCCAGCCAGGCCAGGTATATGCGGGGATGGCGGCACAACACCGGTGCGAGCAAGGCAAACACCACGCTGGTGTCGCCCAGTTGCGTGAGACAAGCCCACAGCTCAGGGGTTTGGCGACCCCAACTGTTGACCCACATGAAACCGGGCTCGGGCACGCCCCACCATTGCTTGAGGGCCAAGCCCAGAAAAAACAGGATGAGGCCTGACCAGGCCACGGTCACCAATTGCTGGCGTGTTGCCATCAGGACAGGTTGGATGCTCATGAGCCTTGCCAGTTCTCGCAGCGGTAAAAGTGAAAGTGTGACAGCGTTCGCCCCCAGCGAACCACATCGAGTCGATCCAGCGGTTGGCAGGTGGCGAAACGGCCAGGACCTTGCGGCGGCTCATGGGTGAGCTGGGACCAATCCACCCACAACACCGAGTCCCCAGGGGCAAAACGGCCAAACCAGATGTTGAATTGGTCACCATGATCGTCCACCACACGAACTGACAACGGCCTGGCATACCAGGCCAGGCGACTGGCCAAGGACCAGTTGGTGACCGCCAAGCCAGGCAATTGCTGGGCTTTGGCCAGATCAGCCGCATGCAGCGCGGCCGCTTGCCAGCCGTGCAGGTCGGCCACGGGGTTCATGTCGTCCATGCCCTCGCGCACGCCCGCTGCGCGCGCGGTGGACGCTTGGGTTTGTGCGGGCATGCCACCCCAGGACATGACCGCAGCCAGCACCAGCATCAGCAGCACCTGCACCACCAGACCCCAACCCCAGGCTGCTCGCATGCGCGTGTGCGAGGCATGGGCACCGCGCGCGCAGCGGGCGTGCGCGAGGGCATGGACGACATGAACCCCGTGGCCGACCTGCACGGCTGGCAAGCGGCCGCGCTGCATGCGGCTGATC
>RGCL01000034.1 GCA_009919175.1 Betaproteobacteria bacterium | reverse complement strand
ACCTTCTAATCCCACGCTGGCCTAGCCAGCTTGTGATGTGAAACGTCCAACCCCGCCCACGGCAACGTGGCGGGGTTTTTTCATGGGCAAAAGGAAAGGGGAAGCAGCTTGAATCGATCGACGATCAACGCCGCGTCAAGCGGCTTCGATCAATTCAAAGCTGGTGGTGATCTGCGCCGTTTTGGCCAACATGATGCTGGCCGAGCAATATTTGTCATGGCTCATGGCAATGGCGCGCTCGATGGCGCTCGCAGGAATGCCCTTGCCCTGCACCACAAAATGCATGTGAATGGCCGTGAACACTTTGGGATCGGTGGCAGCGCGCTCAGCCTTGAGCTGGACTGAACAGCCGCTGACCGCATGGCGACCGCGCTTGAGGATGAGCACCACGTCGTAAGCCGTGCAACCGCCCGTGCCAGCCAGCACGGTTTCCATGGGTCGCGGCGCCAGATTGCGCCCCCCGTTTTCAGGGCGTGCTTCGTCGGGCGCGCCGTCCATGTGCAGGACATGCCCACTGCCAGTTTCAGCCACAAAGCCCATGGGGGATCGTGTGCCGGCTCCACCGGTCCAGGTGACGGTGCATTCCATTGAGAAACTCCTAATCAATTGGGTGGGCAAATCAACTTTGATGGGCATTCTAGGGACTCGAGGGGATGTACCATCCCTTCACATGTCCTACTTGAAAAAACAATTTGCGCCATGGATTGGTGCGGCTTGTCTTATCCTGACCTGGGCCTTGGCTGGGGCTGTTTTCAACCCGTCCCAACTCAATGACAGCTGGGAGCAGCTGGTCTGGGCTCAACACCTCGAATGGGGCTATTGGAAGCACCCGCCCCTCACCACCTGGCTCATGGCATTGCCCCAGCATGTGTGGGGACCTTCAGCGGTTTGGCCTTATGTCCTGGGGGGCTTGTGCGGTGTGATGACCCTCGTCTTCACGGGGTTGTTGGCCAGCCGGGTGATGCCGCCGGCTGCGGTGATGTGGGTGGCTTTGTTGTTCACGCTCAACAACGGGTTCACCCGGCGCGCCCAGGTGTTCAACCACAACTCGGTGTTGGTGATGCTGGTGGCTGCGCTGGCCTGGCGCTTGGTGGTGGCTTTGCAAACCCGAAGGATCATGGATTGGGGGTGGGTGGGCTTGTGCGCAGGCCTGGCCTTGCTCACCAAGTACCAGGCCATGTTGCCCGTGTTGTGCATGGGCTTGGTGGTCGTGCTCACCCTGATCAAGCCCAAGTGGTTTGAGTCCACTACAGGCGCGTCTTCGCTCACGCCCCCTCGCTTGCAACCAGTGCTGGCAGGTTTGATGGTGGCGCTGGCGGTGACGGTGCTGGTCTTGGCCCCCCATGTGCATTGGTTGTGGCAACACGATGGGCAAACCCTCAAATATGCCGACCGTTCCATGGATGCCTCAACCGGATCAGCCTGGCGCGATGCAGCAGGCCTTTTTGTTTTGCAGCTGCGCAACTGGATCCCCGCCTTGGTGGTGCTGTTGCTGCTGGCCTTGATTCAAAAGAAATCGCCAGAGGATCAACCCAGCGGCGAGCTCACCCCTGGGCATCCACTGATTTGGGGCTTGGTGTGGTTGCCAAGTCTTGCCTTGTTGATGATGGCGATGCTGGGCATTCAGCTCCAAAGCCATTGGGGCATGCAGACCCTGCAATTCGTGGTGCTGCTGCTGGCGCTGGGGTGTGCCCGGCGATGGGGGGCACCCACGGCCAAGGCATGGTGGCTTTGGGCGGTGCTTCAGAGCGTGGGTCTGGTCATGCTCGTTTTACAAATGACCGGGAAGATCGAGCGGCATCAGGCGGATTTACGAAAAATTTCTTCAAAAGACATCGCGGGTCAAGTGATGTCGCATTGGCAAGCGCATTGCAATCAGCCCTTGATGTCGTTCGAGGCCCCCAACCACGTGGTCGGGATGTTGTTGGCGCATGGGGCCAAGCCCATGCTGTTGATCGATGCCGATGACCCCGTCCATGCCCAACCCATGCTCAATGCACGCCAGCCAGACCAACACGTGCTGCGCTTGCGCATGCAAGCCCAGGCACCAGACGCGGATTGGCAATTGCTTTGGTCGCCCCAGCAAGACTGGCCACAATTCAAGTTGTGGGCGGCCTGGCTCAAACCCACGGGGGTGACTGGCTACACTTGCACGCACTGACCTGCGATGACCCGCCATCAACCGCAACGAGCCGCATTCAACGGCTACAGCCAAGGAAGCGACCATGAATGATTTGGGCCGGATCGAAGACCTCCCTGCGGAGTACGTGGCCGCACTGACCGAGCGCAATCTGGTGCCGTTGTGGCCAAGCCTCAGGGGCGTCATGCCTGCCAATACGCCGCGCCCCCGCACGGTGGCCACCCATTGGCCCTACCAGGGCTTGCGACCTTTGCTCATGGAGGCCGGGCGCCTCACCCCCATTGAAAAGGCTGAGCGCCGGGTGCTGGTCCTGGCCAACCCAGGTCATGGTCTGGAGAAGATGCAAGCCTCGTCGGCCATGTACCTGGGCATTCAATTGCTCATGCCGGGCGAGTGGGCACCGGCGCATCGCCACACACCCAATGCGGTGCGCATGATCATCGAGGGCGAAGGTGCTTTCACCACGGTCGAAGGCGAGAAATGCCCCATGTCACGCGGCGACCTCATCCTCACCCCCACAGGCTTGTGGCATGAGCACGGCCACGACGGCACAGACCCCGTCACCTGGCTGGATGTGCTGGACTTGCCCCTGGTTTACTACCTCGAGGCCTCCTATCACGTCAATGGCAGTGCCCAACCGGTGAGCCCAGAACGGGGCGATGAGCTACATGCCGTGGGCGGGATCCTGCCCACGCCTTTTTTTCAGCGCTCTGAAAAAGCCTACCCCGTCTTGCGTTACCCCTGGGCTTCGGTGCGCGCGCAATTGCTGCACATGGCGCACAGTCATCCTTACCAGGAATCCATTCAGGTCACCTACATCAACCCCAACACGGGGCAGGACGCACTCAACATCCTGGGCTTTTATGCCTTGATGCTCAAGCCTGGCCAACGCCTGACATTGCCCACCCGCTCCACTGCGGTGGTGTTTCACCTCATCGAGGGCGGTGTGCAGGTGAGCCAGCCTGGTCATGAGTGCCGCTTGGACGAGGCCGACACGAGTTGCGCGCCCGGCTATGTGCAGGTCACGCTCACCAACTTGCGCCAGGACCAGCCCAGTTTTGTCTTCATGGCAGACGAATCGCCATTGCAAAAAAAGTTGGGCATTTACGAAGTCAGAAGCTGAGGCGCTTGGCGCTCAGTGTTCAGCGCGCAAGCCCAAAGGCGCGGCGCAAAGCCATGCCGCACAGTTCAACGGCGGTGTGGGCTTCGTCAATGATGCGCCCCATGGTGATGAAGCCATGGATTTGCCGCTCAAAGCACAGGTATTGGCAGGGCACGCCAGCCTTGGACAGCGCATCGGCATACATGAGGCCTTCGTCGCGCAGCGGATCAAAGCCTGCGGTGATCACCAAGGCGGGTGCCAGCCCGGCATGGTCTGTTGCGACCAGCGGCGAGGCTCGCCAATCTTTCACATCGGCGTCGCTGCGCAGGTACTGATCGGTGAACCAATGCATGGCGGCCTTGGTGAGCACATAGCCTTCACCGTTGGCGTGATAGGAGTGGGTATCTGGCTTTTGCAGCGTCGCCGGGTAGATCAGCAACTGGAATGCAGGTGCCTCGGGTGTGCCCCGCAAACCCAAGCTCACGGCAGCCGCCAGATTGCCCCCCGCGCTGTCGCCGCCCACCGCAATGCGCGTGGTGTCCAGCCCCCATTCGTTCGCATGGGCAAAACATGCACGGGTGGCAGCCACCGCATCGTCATAGGCGGCGGGGAATTTGTGTTCAGGGCCTAGGCGATAGTCCACCGAGACCACCACGCACCCCGAGGCCAGTGCGAGTTGACGGCACAGCACATCGTGGGTGTCGAGGTCGCCAATCGTCCAGCCGCCTCCGTGAAAGTACACCAGCGTGGGCTGAGGTCCGGAGGCCGAGGTCGGTCGAAACATGCGCAAGGCCAGGCTCGCGCCATGTGACGTGATGCTCAGGTCCTTGACCAGCGGCAACTCGGGAGCCGGGGGTTGGGAATAGGCACGACGCTCGCGATAGGCTTGTCTGGCCGCATCAACGGGCAATTCATTGACAGCGGGCACCTTGTTGTCGGCCAGCAGCTGGATGAGGGTTCGGGCTTGGGGGTCTAGCATGCGCATTCCTGCCTGGGTGGTGAACGATTCAAACATCTTAGAGCCAGCAGCGGGCCTTGCGCGTGACAGGCTGGCAAGCGGCGCTGAGTCAAAATCACCCCATCAACCAACGGGCTAAGGGGCTGGAATGGGTGAATGGATGAGCGACACCGCTCACAACCGTCGCAAGGGCATCGCACTGCTGTCCCTGGCCACGCTGATGTTTGCCACCCTGGATGCCAGCGCCAAATGGCTGGTCCTGACCGTTCCCGTGATTCAAGTGGTGTTTGTGCGCTTCTTGCTCCACACCCTGATCACTGCTGCCTTGTTTGGCCCTGGCCTGGGTTGGCAGTTGGTCAAGGTCAAGCGCCCTGGCCTGCAAATCCTGCGCGGGGTGATGCTGGTCACCATGACCGCCATGAATTTTTGGGCCTTGCAGTATTTGCAACTGGCTGAGACGGGCGCGGTGCAGTTCTCAGTGCCCATCCTGATTGCCCTCATGTCCACCCTCTGGTTGAAGGAGTCGCTGGATTTGCAACGCTGGCTGGCCATTGCCTTGGGCTTTGTGGGTGTGCTCATCATCATCCGCCCGGGCACCAACGGATTTCACCCGGCGATTTTGCTCAGCGTCCTCAATGCCGTGTTCTATGCCCTCTTCAATCTGCTCACGCGCCGCCTGGGTCGCGATGAACATCCTGCGGCCACGCAATGGGTGTCGGCTTTGGTGTCGACCGTGTCGCTCGCGCCCATTGCCTTGTGGGATTGGCATACCCCGACAGGCTGGCTCACCTGGCTGGCCTTTGTGGTCACTGGCCTGTGTGGCGGACTGGGGCACTACTTTTCGGCAGCTGCCCATCGCTATGCCTCTGCCGCGGTCATCGCGCCCTTCATGTACCAGCAGATTCTGTACATGACCGCCTGGGGTTGGATCCTGTTTGGGCAAGTCCCCGATTGGTCTGTGATCTGGGGCGCTTGCGTGGTGGTCGCGAGTGGGGCCTATTTGTTGTGGCGAGAATTCAAGAAGCAACAATTGCCCGTCAAGCCTTTGGAGAGCAACGCATGAATCCCAGTCGTTTGGGCCTAGGTCCGGTCTTTGCGCACATTGCCCAGTTCCACCCCGAGCTCACCGCCTTTCGGCGCGATTTGCACGCCCACCCCGAATTGGGATTTGAAGAAAACTACACCGCAGAGCGCGTAGTGCAAGCGCTGGGCTTGTGCGGCGTGGACGAGATCCACACCGGGATCGGTCGCACGGGTGTGGTGGCGCTCATCCGTGGTCAGCAGCCTGCGCTGCCCCAAACCAGCGGACCGCGCATGATTGGCTTGCGCGCCGACATGGATGCCTTGCCTTTGCACGAACACAATGAATTCACCTGGCGCTCCACCCGCCAAGGCCTCATGCATGCCTGCGGCCACGATGGACACACCACCATGCTGATTGGGGCGGCACGCTACCTCGCCCAGACCCGGCGATTTCGTGGCCAGGTGGCCTTGATCTTCCAGCCGGGAGAAGAGGGCTATGCAGGCGCACGCGCCATGATGGAAGACGGCCTGTTCGAGCGATTCCCCTGCGACAAGGTGTTTGCGCAACACAATTCGCCCGAGGCGGCCCTGGGCATGGTGGGCGTCACGCCTGGTCCCATGCAGGCTGCCTCCGACAAGATCCAGATCCTGGTGCGCGGGCGCGGCGGCCACGGCGCCAGACCGCACCACACGGTGGATCCGGTTCTGGTGAGCGGCCACCTCATCACTGCCATCCAAAGCCTGGTGTCACGCAACATCTCGGCGTTTGACCAGGCGGTGATCAGCATTTGCGCCTTGCAAGCTGGCAATGTGCAGGCCATGAGCGTGATCCCAGAGCAGGCCTTGCTCGTGGGCACCGTGCGCACCTACACCCAGGCGGTGCAAGACGACATCGAGCGCCGCCTCCATCACCTGTGCCAGACCTTGGCCCAAAGCTTTGGTGCCAGTGCTGAAGTGAGCTATGAGCGGGGCTATCCCGCCACGGTCAATACACCCGAGGAGGCTCACTTTGTGGCCGATGTTGCTGCCAAGCTGGTGGGCGAAGAACGAGTGATCCGCAACATGATCCCCAGCATGGGGGCGGAGGACTTCTCCTACATGCTGCAGGCCAAGCCAGGGGCATACATCCGCATCGGCCAGGGTGCCGCTGATGGACCAGGCAAGCACCCTTTGCACAACAGTCGCTATGACTTCAACGACGACATCCTGCCCTTGGGCGCGGCCTTGCATGCCAGCCTGGTGGAAGCCGCCATGCCCTTGTGAGGGTCACACCACCTTGAAGTGGTGACTGCCATCCCGACGGAGCTGGGCCACCAGGCCAAATTCCCAGTCCAGATAAGCCTGCATGGCCTGGGGTGAGACCTGGGTGCCTTCGTAAGGTCTGCGGTAGCGGTCGGTGCGTTGGCTCACCACATAGGACTCGCCTTGCTGGCCACTGAGGCCTTGTGCCCACCATGCAGCATTGCCCCCTTGCAGGTAATGCACGTCCACCCCCGCGCGCACCAGGGCGCGCAGTTGCGGCACCACATGGGGCGAGAGCAGGCCATCGGTGCAAGTGACCACGTAGCGGTTGGCCTTGTGCACGCGCGCAAAGTCGGTGGCCAGTTGCGAGCGCAACACCCACCAAGCGCCGGGGATATGGCGTTTGACGTAGGCCGCGCTGGGTCCCACATCAATCACCTGGGTGAGGTTGCTGCGATCGGCCAGCCAGGCCTTGAGCACCGCAGGTTCAACCGGGGTCACGCCCTCGGGCAGCGGCGGTTGGGGGTTGGGCGAGGCCGATGTGTCGCTGAGGTCTTCGGGTGTGAGGCCTTGGAGCAAATGCACCTCCCAGCCCATTTGAGCCAGCCAGGAAGCCGTCATGGGGGCACGCACCTGATCGGTGTCGCACAGCACCACCCTTGCGCCGCGCACGGGCACGGTGTGATCGGTCTCCTGCACCAGTTGCCCGCCAGGCGTGCTCAGGGCGCCCGGCCAGTGTCCTTGGGCGTATTCCTCGGGTGTGCGCACGTCCAGCACATAGGTGGTGCGATCTGGCTCGGCCAAAAAGGCTTGCAAGTCCTCGCGCTGGATGCGCCCCACGCCCAATCGCACCGTGAGGGCAAAAGCCGATTGCCTGGCACGTTCCACCACATCGGGGGGGAGTTCATCGGGGAAGCGGCGATTGGCGCCATGTTCCAGCGCCTGCTGCGCCAGCGTCCAGCCAATGGTGCCATTGCGCAAGGCGCACACCGGGTTGGGGATGCCCGCATTCACCAGGGATTGCGTGCCAATGATGCTGCGCGTGCGGCCAGCGCAATTGACCACGATGCGCGTGCTCGGATTGGGGGCGAGTGCGCGGGCGCGCAAGACCAATTCACCGCCGGGCACGCTCACACTGCCAGGGATGTTCATGGTCTGGTACTCGTCGAATCGGCGCACATCCAGGACCACCACATCGGCCTTGCGATCGAGCAGGGCTTTGACTTCCTGCGCCGACATCGAGGGCGTGTGCCGCTGGTCTTCCACCCATTCACCAAAGGCTTTGCTGGGCACGTTCACGTCGCGAAACAGCTCCAGGCCTGACGCTGCCCAGCCGGTGAGCCCACCGCGCAGCAGCTCGATGTGTCCGTAGCCCAGGCCTTGCAGTTTGAAGGCAGCTTGTTCAGCCAAGCCTTCACCCGCATCAAAGACCACGATGCGCACCGATTGGCGAGGCAAACGGCGCAAGGCATCGACCTCGATGCGGGACATGGGCAGGTTGGCAGCAAAAAGCGGATGCCCCTGGGCATAGGGATCTTCTTCGCGCACATCCAGCAAGGCGATTTCGTCCCGGTTCTTCCAGGCCTGGTGCACCTCGTGGGGCTCCACCAGGCGAAAGGGCGAGGCTGGGCTGGGGGCGGTTTCTGGTGGCGCCGAGCTGTCGGGCGCAACAGCGGCGGGCGATGCAGATGCCTGGCTTTGTTCGGACCTGGTCCTCAAAGCGGCTGCGGGGCTTGCCTGCACGGCGGCAGTCGGATTCCCCGCGTGCACAGTGGCCCCGGCAGCGGCCGTGGACGTCGCTGCAGTGGGCGAGGCAGAGGGGGCGACCCCGGGCGCAGGGCGATTGCTGTAGCCCGAGATGAAGGTTTTGCGCCCCCCATCGGGCAGGTACACATGGCGGCTGACCTTGCCAATGTCGGCGCCATACACATGGATGCTGATGGACACCTGGTCCTTGTGGGCATTGCTGACCTGGTGTACGTCACCCACGCGGGGCGAGACCACCTCCACATCACCAGGGAGCAATTCCAAGGCCAGACCTGCCGGTGCCCAGCGGCCATCGCTCATGCGGGCATAAGGCTGGGCTAATTCGCTGCCGCGCAGCATGCCAATCAAGCCCCACACCGTGTGGTCATGCACGGGCGTGGCCTGACCCGGTCCCCAGACAAAGCTCACCACACTGAATCGCTCCTGGGGGTCCAGGTAGAGCAAGAACTGCTGGTAGTGCTGTGGGTGGGGTTGGGCAAGCTCGGGGCTGAGCCAATCGTCATGGGCGACCAGGCGCGAGAGGATCTCGCGACCCTGACTGAAAACAGCGGGCTCATCGGGCTGACCATCGATGAACTGGGTGAACTCCGCCAGGAATCGATGAAAGCGTTCAGTGTGAAGGGCTTCAGCAGTCATGTGGTTTGGGTGATGAGGGACAGATGTGATTTTTTCACATCAAACCTTGCACGAAACGCGCGATCAGGTCAAGCGTGAGTTGGGGTTGATCCCGATGCGGCGAATGCCCGCAATCGTTAAGGACCACGCGCTCGATCGGGCCACTGGGGTGGATCTCTTCGATCTGGGCCAAGGTGCCATAGACATCGTCGCGGCCTTGCATGGCCAGCACCGGGGCTTGAATGGCCTGGCAGTCAGGGCGCAAGTCCATGTGGGAAAACGGCTCGGACAGCCATACATCGCACCATTGCCAAAATGCCGACGCCACATCGCCATGAAAGCGCGCAAGGCGCTGGCGCAGTTCGCCTGTTTCAAAAGACCGCTGAGCCTCGCGGATGGACTGGATGCAAATGGGCTCGACCATCACGTGCGGCGCCATGACCACGCAGGCCGTGACCGGGTGGCGTGCGGCATGCAGCAGGGCGATGCTGGCGCCGTCCGAGTGACCAATCAGCACCGGGCGTTCGATGTCCAGCGTTTGGAGCAGTGCGGGCAGGGTCTCCCAGGCATGGCGGTGAAGGTAATCGGGGCCAAGGCGGTTGGCGCCGCGCACATCCACGATGGGACTGGATTGCCCATAGCCATGTCGCGAATACACCAGGCCTGGCAGTCCCAGGCGGTCACAGAGTTGTTGAGTCCACCACGGGGTGCGGCTGTGCCACATGGCCACGCTGCCCAGGCCTTCGTGAAGAAAAACCAGCGTCGGGGCGTTGGCCTGGGCGGTACTGGCGCCCCCCTGGGGGCTCAGGTGCATCACTTCCAACTGGACTTCATGGACATTGACCCAAGTCATGCATTCATCATAGGGCCAAGCCGTACACTGACCGGGTCTCATTGGATGGGTGTTTTATGCGTTTGATTGCTTCTGTGGTTGTGGCCTCGTGGGTCATGCTGTCTTCCTGGGCCAATGCGGCCAATCCCTTGTTCGTCCTCAACTCACTGGATGCCGATGTCAGCGTGGTGGACCCCACCACCTGGCAAATCATCAAGAAAATCCCCACTGGCAAAGAGCCGCATCACCTCTACCTCACCCCTGACAAAAAGTCGGTGATCGTGGCCAATGCCACCTCCAATTCCCTGACCTTCATCGACCCACAAACGGCTCAGGTGCAGCGCGTTGTTCGTGGGACCATGGATCCCTACCACTTGCGCTTTTCGCCCGACATGAAGTGGTTTGTGACGGTGGCCAACCGGCTCAACCACATCGACATCTACCGATGGGACGGCCAGACCCCAACCTTGGTCAAACGCATCCCCTCGGGGAAAACGCCCAGCCACATCTGGATCGACAGCCAGAGCACCACCATGTGGTCCACCATGCAAGACAGCAACGAGCTCGTGGCCGTGGACCTCGCCACCCAGACCCTCAAATGGCGTGTGCCCACTGGCAAGATGCCTGCCGATGTCTTTGGCACACCCGACGACAAATACCTGTTGGTGGCCCTCACGGGCGACAAATACGTCGAGATCTATGACCTCACCCAGAACCCGGCCAAGCGCGTGGGTCAGATTGAAACCGGCGATGGGGCGCATGCTTTTCGCGCCCTGGGCGATGGCCGCCATGTGTTTTTGAGCAATCGCGTGGCCAACACCATCAGCCAGATCGACTACACCACCCTCAAGGTGGTTCGCACCTTTCCCGCGCCAGGGGGGCCAGACTGCATGGAAGTCACGGCAGATCAAAAGCAATTGCTGGTGTCGTCCCGCTGGATCGGCCGCATGAGCGTGGTGGATTTGGCGTCTGGCCAAGTCGTTCGCCAGGTGAAAGTTGGAAAATCGCCCCATGGCATCTTTACCCTGGATCGTGCGCGGCCGCAGTGACTGGCAAGAAGGTGCACGCCCCGCGCGTGGACCTGACCGCCTTGGCTGCCTCAAGCATGCTGGTTGCGTTGCTCTACTTTGGGCCTCGGCCATGGCGGCGGCCAACCCAGCGCCTGCGGGCACCTCTGTTGCCGCACCCTTTGCCGCACCTGTGGCCAGCCTCATTCCTGAGCCCCCCGCGCAATGCAGCAAGCGCATCTACCTCAGCTTTGACACCGGCCACATGGGCGTGGCCGATCACATCGCCAACGTGCTCAGGCAAACCGGTGTGCGCGTGACCTTTTTTGCCGCCAATGAGCGCACCCAGGTGGGCGATGGCACCCTCGGAGAACACTGGGCAGGGTGGTGGAAGGCCAGAGCCGCTGAAGGGCATCGGTTCGCCTCTCACACCTTTGACCATGTGTATTGGCGTGCCGATTTGCCCCATGGTGAATTTCAGGTGCGCCCCAGCGCCGGGCCACGCCAAGGCAAAACCGAGGTGATGAACACCGCCCAATATTGCGCCGAGCTCCAGCGCGCCAGCCACCGCCTCGAGCAACTCACTGGCCAAGCCAGCCTGCCTCTTTTTCGAGCCCCCGGTGGCAAAACCTCCAAAGCCCTGGAGGCTGCCGCCCGCTCGTGCGGGTATGCCCATGTGGGCTGGGCACCCGCAGGCTTTTTGGGTGACGAACTCCCCAGCGAACGCTATCCCAACGACGTGCTGCTCAGGCAGGCGCTGGAGCGCATCCGTCCCAACGACATCCTGGTGGCCCACCTGGGCATCTGGTCACGCAAAGATCCCTGGGCGCCCGCTGTGCTCAAACCCCTCATTGAGGGCTTGCAGGCCAAAGGATTTTGTTTTGATACCCTGGACCATCACCCCGCCTACCGGCAATGGGTGATTGGCAAACGCTGAACCTCTCACCACATTGCAATGGACTGGCTCACCCTCTTCGAAAACTGGCAGGACGAATGGTTCAACACCTGGATTGCCCCCTGGCTCTATGAATGGGGTCTGGGGAACCGGCTGGAGATGGCCTATGACGCCATCAACTGGTTCTGGATCGGCCTGGTCCAGGTGGCGGTCATAGCGCTGGTGCTCATGCCCCTGGAGCGCCTGAGGCCGGTTGAGCCCCCGCAATGGAGTCGTGCCGTGCGAGTGGATGTCCTCTACACCCTCATCCACCGGCTGGGCTTATTCAGGTTGTTCTTTTTCTTTACCCTGGAGCCTCTGGTTCAGTTGGGGATCAATGCCTTGCGGCTGGCCGGTTTGCCCACCTTCAGCATCGATCAGCTCTGGCCAGGCGTGACCGACCACGCGGGCGTGAGCTTTGTCATTTATTTGGTGGTGCTCGATGCGGTGAACTACCTCTACCACCGGTTGCAGCACCAATGGGAGCCACTGTGGGCCTTGCATGCCTTGCACCATTCGCAGCGCCACATGAACGCCTGGACCGACAACCGCAACCACCTGCTCGATGACGCCCTGCATGCCAGCGTGATGGCCCTGGTGGCCTTGTTGATCGGCGTCGAGCCCAGCCAGTTTTTGGGCTGGGTGGCCTTGACCCAGCTGTGCGAGAGCCTGCAGCATGCCAATGTGCGCCTGGCCTGGTCACCGTGGTTTGAACGCCTGTTTGTCAGCCCACGTTTTCATCGCTTGCACCATGCGATCGGCATTGGGCATGAATTTCCGGGTGAGGTTTTAGGCGGCCACAACTTTGGCGTGTTGCTGCCCTGGTGGGATCAGCTTTTGGGCACGGCCCGGTATGACGAGCACTTCTACGCCACCGGCATTCGCGACCAAGTGGATCAGGGGCGCGACTATGGCCAAGGCTTTTGGCAGCAACAATGGCTGGGAATCAAGCGCCTGCTGGCGGCTGTGAGGCCTGGAACAGGCCCTTCCTAAGGGACAACCCGCCCGTTTCTAGGGGCATTGACGGTGATAATCCTCCGGTTTTCGCCCACAGATCAAAGGACATATGGTGGAAGATCAAGATCAGTCACCTGATCTGCGAGCCTTGCGTGAAGCTCAAAAGCTCGATCTTGCAACGCTCTCGAGCGCGACTTCGCTGTCGGTGGCTCAGTTGCGCGAACTGGAAGAGGGCGGCAGCGGCCACTTTTATTCCGACACCATCAAACAGCAGGCTTTGCGGCGCGTGTTGCGCCATTTGGGCGTTGCAACCGAGCCCATGGCTGCCAATTCGTCTCTGGGCACGCCCGCACCCGATGGCAGCGGTCAGCAAAACCAGGGCGTGATCCAAGGCATCATCCGCCTGAGCCAGGCGGGCGACCAGTTTGAAGACCCCCGATTCCCCACTACCCGCCATATGGAAATGCCCGGTTGGGTGGGTTGGCTGGCCGTGCTGCTTGGCTTGGTCATCGTGCTTGTCTGGACCTATCCCTACGAGGAAGTGGACGAGTTCTTGACGGGACTCAAAGAACGCTTCTCGTCGCCCACCATGCAAACCGTGTCGGTCCAGCCCACCGCTTCACCGGCCCTTGCAACCGCGTCCGACGACAAGCCCGGTGAAGCCAATGCGGCAGCACCAGCGGCTGCGGGCAAGGAGGCCTCGGTCACCGTGACCGAAGTCACACCTTTGGCAATTCCGCCCGCACCCGCCACCTCGGCGCCTGCTCCAGTGCCAGCACCTGCGCCTACCCCTGCTCCAGCACCTGAGCCCGCACCCGTGGTGGCCAAGGCTGCCGCGAATCCACCCTCGGCCTGTGAAGACTTCAAATCAGAGCCCGTGCAGGCTTCACCCATCTCCATCGACAAGCCAGCCCAATACGTCTACCTGATCGCCAAATCCTCAGCGGTGGTGTGCGCGGTGGATGGCCAGGGCAAGCTGACCCGGCTCGAACTGAGCGCTGGCGTGGGTCGTAGTGTCTATGGCCCTGCACCCTGGGTGTTGTCCAGCAAAGAATGGGCGACGGTGGATGTGTTTTTCCAAGGCTCCAAAGTGGTGATGCCTTCTGGCGCTGCAACCCGTGTGCGACTCGTTGAACAGCCGGTGAACAACCGCCCCGCGCAAGTCAATTCAAACAAGAATTGATCGACAATAGATCCGTGCCCGGGTGGTGAAATTGGTAGACACAGCGGACTTAAAATCCGCCGCTATCCTGAATAAGGGGCGTACCGGTTCGATTCCGGTCCCGGGCACCACGGCCCATATCAGCTGAGAGACAGAAATCGCATGGCCGATCAGAAATAAAACTTGACTATTTTTTTGCCACCACCAGCAACACCAATACCTATCATGGCAGCGTCTATTTCTGCAATGTATTCGTTGTTTAAATAATCGAACAAAAGAACATTTATTTTGGACTTCACTGTAGAGACAGTGAGTGCAACACAAACAGACCGTGCAATTTCAAAATCAAGTCGATCCCGCGCGTAAGAGATCTTGCCATCTGCTTGGCCGCAGGATACTGAGAATTTGTTACCAAAATACCAAACGGAACCGGCCTTCCATTTCGTAGAGAACGATACACCGCCTGCCTTATTCACTTGGGCGTTATCAATCCCGGCACCTTCAAGGAAGAGGGTGTTGGTCAAAATTAAGTTCGTACCGTAAAAAGGAAACCTGACATCATTGCCTTTGCATGATTTTTTTTCCAAGTCGTATTCACATGCCTTCATGAAAGAGGCATTCAAAAATTTTGCGTTTACTTTTTTGATGATTTCCTGAGATGTATCGGCATTGAATTTTTGAACCCAAGATCGATAGCGTTCACACACCACCCCATTGCAGGCGAAATGAGTGGGCTCGCTTTCCGAGTTGGTTTTGTCTTTGATGGATCTGATTTGAAGGATGGCTTCATCCAATGAGACATGGGCTGACAACTCAGGCTGGGCATCAAGTGCTGTTGGGTTGACTGAAGGAGGGGCTGCCTTTTGATCAGCCAGCAAGGGGGTGGAAGCTGCGGGCCTTGCCCCCTCTGCAATTGATTCAGCAGAGGCAGTCTTTGAGAAATTACCGTGATTCATCACGAACTCTTCTCTGATCACGCCTTCAATCCAAGGTTCTTGCTCGCTTTTTGTTGAATTAAAAACCGAGGTAGAAACCCTTCGAAACACCACCTCCAAAGGTTGAGCCGGCTTGACCATCTCTTGCAACAGCGCTTTGGTAAATACGCCGTTATCTTGATCGCCATCTTGCGCAGTGCCACCCGGCCTGGTGGCGTAGAACACAACTGTGGACGTGGGAGGGTCAACGCGTGCCAGACCCTGTTTGATGCCAGCAGACGCTTTTGGATTCGTTTTGAATGGGTTGTCTCTGCAAGCGTCCAGAATGACAACTGCAATCTTGGGCCGCATTTTTTCAATGACATGTAGCACGTCGCCGAGATACAGGCTTTCTTGAGGCGCTTGATCCCCATCACTCAAATTGGCGTCGATCGGCAGCAGGTAGTTTCTTCCATCCATTTGTACGCCATGGCCGGCGTAATAAAAGAACAAAACTGAGTTGCGCTTGAGCCGGGACTCCATTTGTTGTCTGAGCCCAGTCACTTCAGCAACCTTCAGGTCTTTGTACGACCGGGTCTCAAAGCCCAAATCCGACAACTGCTTTTCAATCGCGCTGGCATCATTCAGCGGGTTTTTTAAAGCCAAGGTCTTGGGGTAATTGCCATTGCCAATGATGAAGGCGATCCGATCCTCTGCAACCTGAGCGTTAACGGACAGGGGGCATAGAGAAATGAATAAGGTCAGGGTAATGAGTGACCTAGAAAGCCATCCAATCATGTTGCAAATCATAGTAAACACTTAACTTGCACATCAGCATGTCGTTTAAATCACCTCTTACTCGTTGGCCCATGAGGCATAGGGCATAGGGCAGCGGTGACTTTCGTCAGGCAGTAATTCTTTCGGTCCCGGGCGCCACGCGCATGCATAGCCAGGCTGCCAAGTCACATGCAAAGCTCAATGCGCATCAATCCGGATTGGGGATGAGCTTGGATGTGTTGGCTTGTATGTCCACCTCAAGCGTCCTGAAGTAGAAGTCATCGGTGTCCATGAAGATGTTGGCAATCGGGCCAAAGATCACCTGAAACAAGGTCTTCCACCAAGGCAAGTCACCCTTGAAGCCGTACTGGGCAAGAAACTTACCGTGATCGCCCTTTTTATATTCCCACTTCCACTGACCATTGCGCAGCTTGCTCAAGCGTTTGTCTGAAGCAAAGAAGGCTTGTGTCTCTTGCTCGAATTGAGGCGAGCTTGCTGTGACGACCTGAGCGATCTTGGCCTGGTTCTGTTCAGAGACCCCGCCGCAACCGGTCAACAATGAAAATAAAACCGCCAGCAAGGACAGTTTCAGGAAGTGGCCCAGAGGGCTGACATGCGAAGGTGTCATTTGGTTTCTCGAAGAAAGTTGGCTGACAAATATTATCAAAATAAATAATATTTGACTGCGCCTTAACCATTGCTTCAAAGGGAAATGACGGGGCGACCAGTTAGCGCGTTCAGCGCACCGCCCCGAGGCACTGATTTTTCATGTCCTGCGAGCGAATGCTGTAGCAGTAACTCCGGTTGCGGTCGCGTTGTGCCAGGCACATGTTTTTGCTGTCGTCATCTCGTACGGAATAGCAGTAGCTCTTGTTGTTGTCGAGTTCAGCCAGGCACATGTTCTTGGCGTCTTGCTCGCGGATGCTGTAGCAATAACTTTTGTTGTTGTCTTGCTGGGCGAGGCAGAAATTCTTCGCATCTTCGCCCTGAATGCTGTAGCAATGTGATTTATCTGATCGGGCTGTGGCCAGGCAATAGTTCTTGCGGTCCTGGTTTTGGATCGAGTAGCAGTGCGATGCATCAGCCCTGGCCAACAGGGGTAAGAAGGACAAGAGGGATACAACGAGGACAATGCATTTCATGATTTGATTATGGCATCGCGAGGTTGACGCCCACCAGATTGACAAATGTCTGTAGCCCCCTAGCATGACCCAAAAAGGAGCGTCCCTTGAAGCTGTTTTCCTTGCTGTTCATGCTTGGGTTCCCACTGCTGGTCCAAGCCCAAGTCACCACCGAGATCAAGTACATCGACCCGGTCACGTCCGAAGACATCAGGCTGGAGGCCTTCATTTATGAGCCTCGTCAGCCCAATGGCAAGGTCATTGTGTTCAACCATGGCTCAACAGGCGGCAAGGCCAACGTGATTGCCGAATCCATCAAGTTTTTGGGCATTGGCAGGCTGGCGGCCAATCATGGCTATGTCATGGTCACCTTCATGCGCAAGGGGCGAGGCAAATCGGGTGGTGTTTTTGTGGAGGAATCAGGCAAATGCGATCGCGCGAGTTTGACCAAGGAGGTGGCCGATGCCATGCCGCAGATCGAACAGGTCATCCAATGGGTCAAAGGCAAATACCCTGTGGGCAAGGTCATTCTGATGGGACATTCGCGCGGCGGCTTCCTCTCTTCCCATTACGCATCCAAGCATCCCGATCAGGTCTTGGGTGCCGTGAGTCTGGCCGGGGTGTGGAGTGCCTTTTGCGAAAACAGGAATGGCGGCTTTTCGCATGACATGTTTCAAGAGTCCTCGGCCAAATTCAAGCAACAGTATTGGGCCTACTTCGAGAATGACTCCTACTTTGCCAAAGACCGGTTCAATGACGAGAACTATGTCTGGTTTGCAGAAACAGCCCAGAAAAACGGTGTGACGTTCAAAAAATACCCTCAACTCGATCGCAAGGATGGCCACGAAACGGGCACCTGGCGACCCGATGTGTGGGCCAATGACATCTTCCCTTGGCTGGATTCGCTCAAGTGATGCAGGCCCTGTGCCTTGCATGATCCCTCTTCATTCATCGTTCATTCAGTCTAGGAGTCCCAATGAACAAATTCATCGCCAGCACCTTCAGTGAATTGTTGTCCTTGCTGCACGTCGTGGTCATCGGCGGCTTGGTCTTTGCCCTGATTGCCTATCACCAGAACAAGCAGTCGCTGGTGTCCTTCCTCGGTCCGGAGGCATTGGAGCCGGTTTACGTCTACATCGTGGCCTTGGTTGTGTTTGTGGTTTATGTCCTGATCGTCGGTGCCCTCTCCACCCTGGTGTCCATGAATGAATACCTCAAAGACATCAGCGAAAAAATTGACCGCCTTGATGTCAATGCCTGAGTTCCCATGACTGCCCAGCAAGTCGATTTCATCAAAGGCAGCTCACGCATGTTCGGGATCATTGGGGATCCCATTGCACAGGTGCGTTCGCCAGAGATGATCACCTGGGAGTTACAAAAGCGCGGCGTGGATGCGATCTTGGTGCCCATGCATGTGCCACAGGCGGAGTTTGATGCCGTCATGCCAGCGCTCATGCAACTGGCCAATTTCCACGGTTTCATTTTGACCATCCCCTTCAAGCAGCGCGGTATGCGCTGGGTCGATCGACTGAGCCTGCAGGCTCAAATGCTAGGGGGGCTCAATCAAATGGTCAGGCGCTCGGATGGGGGCTGGAGTGGCGACATCCTAGACGGCATGGGCTGTGTGGCGGCCTTCCAGTCCAGAGGTCTGCCGATTCAAGGTCAACGCCTGATGATCATGGGCCTTGGGGGAGCGGGTGGTGCAATTGCCTGCGCGATGGCAGCCCAGCGACCAGCCCTCATGAGGATCCATGACGTGAATCCCCAGCGCTGCAATCACATCCGTTCTTGCATTGCCCGCATCAGCCCCGACACTGAGGTGGTGATCGGCGAGCCCGTGGTGAACGACATGGATGTGCTGATCAACGCCACACCTGTGGGCATGCTGTCTGATGCGCGATTGCCCTTGGCGGTGAGCTCTCTACCTGGCCATCTGGTGGTGTTCGACGCCATCGTGATGCCAGAGCAAACCCCACTGCTGGAGCTGGCTGTGCAGTGCGGATGCACCGTGGTGCGTGGCAGGGAAATGATGTTGGGCCAGATCCCCAAACTGGCTGATGGCTTTCTCAACCCTGATGGCGTCGCTTGATGGCCATCAGCGCAGGTATCACCCAAACCAGCAAAGTCACAACACCCAGGCCAGCAGCGATGGGGCGCTCGAAAAAGCCGCTCAGCGCTCCTCCTGACTTGATCATGGAGGTGACAAAGTTCTCTTCCAGCATGGTCCCCAATACCACGCCCAAAATGGCGGGCGCCACTGGGAACCCGTTTTCTTCCAGTACGTAGGCCACAAGGCCACAGGCCAGCATGATGCCGATGTCAAAAACCGAATTGTTGATGGCGAACGTGCCGACCAGGCAGAACATCAGGATGGTGGGCATGAGCACTTCGCGCGGGACCTTGAGGATTTGCTTGACGACTTTGATGCACATGAGACCCAACGGGATCATGATGATGTTGGCAACGATGAACAACAAAAACACGGCATAAATGTTCTCGGGTTGCGTGGTGAACAGCGTGGGTCCGGGATTCATGTTCTTCATGTAAAGCACGCCAATCACAATGGCAGTGATGGAGTCCCCGGGGATGCCAAAAACCAGGGCGGGGATCCAGGCACCGGCTAAGGCACTGTTGTTGGCTGCCCCTGACTCCACAATGCCTTCAATGTGGCCTGTGCCAAATTTCTCGGGTGTTTTGGAGAATTTCTTACTCACGGCGTAGGACATCCAAGCGGCGATGTCGGCACCCGCACCTGGCAAGGCGCCCACCAGAGTGCCCAAGGCACTGCCACGAACGATTTGCTTGGGGTATTGCTTGGTCAACTCCCACTGACCTTTGAGCACAGAACCGACTTTCTCCACGACCAACTCTGCCTCTGGATTGGTGTTGACCAAATACCGGATCACTTCCGAGATGGCAAACATGCCAATCATCATTGGGATCATGCCGATGCCGCCGGTCATCTCGGCGTTGCCGAAAGTGAATCTGGGGAAACCGGCTGGATTGCCCAAACCCACGCAGGCCACCAGCAAGCCCAGCATCAGTGTGACCACCCCTTTGAGCGGACTTTGCGAGGTGATCACGATGGCACAGGTCAAGCCCAGCAGCACCAGCCAGAAATACTCGAACGAACTGAAGCGCAACGCGAACTCGGCCAAGGCGGGAGAAGCAAAGATCAGCACCAGCGTGCCAAACAGTCCACCGATGGCCGAAAACACCAAGCCCGCGCCCAGCGCCATTTCCGCTTGACCTTTGCGGGTCAGCGCAAAGGCCTCATCGGTATAGGCCGCCGAAGCGGGCGTACCTGGGATGCGCAACAAGCAGCCAGGGATATCCCCCGAAAAAATCGCCATGGCGGTGGCCGTGACGATGGCGGCGATGGCAGGGATGGGGGGCATGAAAAAAGTCACGGGCACGAGCAAAGCTGTGGCCATGGTTGCAGTCAGTCCTGGCACCGCTCCCACAAATAACCCATAGATAGAGGCCAGCATCATCACAAAGATGACGTAAGGGTCGAACACCATGCCTGCTGCTTGCGCGAATGCACTCATCATTTGAATAAGTCTCCCAAACAGTTACCAGGCGATGGGCATGAGCCAGCCCCAGGGCAGGGGAACGCGCAGCAGTTTGTAAAACAACACATGAATCACCAGGCTCAGGATCACCGCCAGGACCACCGACTTGATGACAGGCATGCGCAGGTTGATCATCAGCAAAGCCAAGGTCAGCGAGGAGAGGGGCAAAAAGCCGACCTCTTCCGACCAGACGATGTAGCCCACGACGGCTGCAACCAGGATCACTACGTTGAGCACATGGCGAGGGCTCTTCATCCAGTCACCGCCCTCAAACCAGGGCGATACCTGTCGCAGCCGCAAGCCGCGCAAGATCAATAAGACCCCGCACAGACACAGCACACAGGCAATGAGGCCAGGGAACAAATCAGGGCCAAACTTTTGGCCAGGGATGGCGGGGTAGCCCTGAACAGTCGCCAGGACCCACCCCCCCAATACCAAAAGCAAGAGCCCAAAAAGGGCATCATTGATTTTCATGCGGTCACTTCACCAGACCCACTGCTTTCATGGTGGCGCCAAGTTCTGCATTGGACTTGGCCATGAAGGTTGCGAATTCCTGGGGCGGTGCATAAATCACCCCAAAGCCACGGCTGCTCATGAACTCGTTGTATTCCTTGCTCTCGACGATTTTTTTCAGCGCCGTCGCCAGCTTGTCTTGAATCGGTGCAGGCAAGCCCTTGGGTGCCACGATGCCTCGCCAAGCGGCCATGGTCCAGTCGCTGCCAATGGCTGACTTCAAGGTGGGTACATTGGGGTAGAGAGCCGAGGGCTTGCTGTTCATGATGGCAATGCTCCTCACCTTGCCCGCGTCAATCAGCGAGCGGGCTTCAGGCAATGAAACAGGGGCCACATCCACGCCGCCGGCCACCAGGTCTTGCAAGCCAGGTGCAGCGCCGTTGCTGGGCACCCAGGGCAGTGCTGTGGGGTCGATTTTTTGATCACGCAGCAAGCCTGCAATGGCCAAGTGCCAAATGCCACCTTGGCCCGTTCCCGAGGCTTTGAGCTTGCCCGGATTGGCCTTGATGGCGTCCAGCAAATCCTTGACGGTTTTGTAATTGGAGTCAGCCCTGACCTGAACCCCGGCAGGATCGGCATTCATCAAGGCGATGGGGGTGTAGGCCTCATGCGTGAGTTGCGTGAGACCCTGCCAGTGCATCATGCCGATTTCGACGGTGGCCAGACCCAGGGTGTAGCCATCAGGTGCCGCCGAGGCGATGGCCGAATGGCCCACCACGCCATTGCCACCCGTGCGATTGACCACGTTCACAGGTTGACCCAACTCCTTTTCAAGCAGGCTGCCCACGATGCGGGCGGTGGCGTCTGTGCCGCCCCCAGCGCCCCAGGGCACGATGATGGTGATGGGGCGAGTCGGATAGTTTTGGGCCTGTGCGGGGGCAAGTGCGCCCAGTCCCAGGCAAGCGCCCAGCAGACTGGCCACCAGGGTGCGGCGGGTGAAACGGGTCATGGTTGGCTCCTTGTTGAAAAAACTGATTCAATCAATATAGAGGTCCGGCGGCCAATTGGATCTAGGGTTAACCAACAGCAAATGTCTGGTGCATTCGCTCAGGTGACAGCTTGTGGCCTGGCCAATCCGCCACCAATTGCTACGACAATGCATCGCATGTCTACACCGCAACCCATCCGTGTGCACAAGTCCCGCCATCGCCTCAAGGGGCGACAGCCCAGCGATGCCGCGCGTGCCGAGCTGGCCTCACTTTTCAAAGGCCTGAGCCCCCAGCGTGACCAACTCATCGAATATCTGCACCGCATCCAGGATGCCAAAGGGGGCTTGAGCGACGCGCACCTTGTGGCCCTGGCCGATTGGATGAAGCTCTCGGTGGTGGAGGTCTATGAGGTCGCCACTTTCTATCACCACTTTCAGGTGCTTCGCGACGGCGAGCAGCCCGCCAAGCTCACCGTGCGCGTGTGCACGGGCTTGAGTTGTGCCCTGGCCGGGGCTGAAGCTTTGCTGGCCGAGGTGCAACGCCTCCATCGCAACCCCGAGGTGCGTGTCATTCAAGCGCCGTGCGTTGGGCGCTGCGAGCAAGCGCCAGTGGCCGTGGTGCATCAACAGCCCGTGGTGGCGGCCACAGCCGAACAGGTGATGCGAGCGGTGGCTGCCGATCAGCGCTGGCCACAGTTGGGGGGGAACCAGGCCCAGTTCGATCCTGTTGCCAAGGTCTTGGGTGAGGTGGTGAGCCCTCAAGAGCGGCTGCACACGGTCATCGATGCGGTGGGGCTTCAAGCCTACGAATCACAGGGCGGGTATCAATTGCTCAAGGCCTTGCACTCAGGCCAACGCCTTGCAGAGTCGGTTGTTGCGGCCATGGAAGATGCCGGTCTTCGCGGCTTGGGGGGGGCTGGCTTTCCGGCCGGACGCAAATGGCGCATCGTCGCGGCCAAGCCCGCGCCCAAGTTGCTGGCGGTCAACCTCGACGAGGGGGAGCCGGGCACCTTCAAGGATCGCACCTACCTCGAGCGCGATCCACACCGCTTCCTCGAAGGCATGCTGGTGGCGGCATGGGTGGTGGGCATCTCGTCCATCTACATTTACTTGCGCGACGAATACCACGCTTGCCGCTTGCTGCTCGAGCGCGAGCTCGCAGCCTTGCGTGCCCGCGCTGCATTCACGCTGCCTCACATCGAGTTGCGCCGTGGGGCAGGGGCTTACATTTGTGGCGAAGAGTCGGCCATGATCGAAAGCCTGGAGGGCAAACGCGGCGAACCCCGCATGCGTCCGCCCTACATTGCCGATGTGGGGCTGTTTGGACGTCCCACACTGGCGCACAACTTTGAAACGCTCTATTGGGTGCGTGACATCGTCGAGCGTGGCGCGCCTTGGTTCAAAAGCTTTGGCCGTCACGGTCGCAGCGGCTTGCGCTCGTTCAGCCTCAGTGGGCGAGTTTGCCGACCGGGCGTCAAGCTGGCACCCGCAGGCATCACGATCCGCGAACTCATTGAGGAATATGGCGGCGGCATGCTGCCCGGTCACCAGTTCTATGCCTATTTGCCCGGTGGTGCGTCTGGCGGCATCCTGCCCGCGCACCTGGGGGATGTCCCCCTGGACTTTGACACCTTGCAAGCCCATGGCTGCTTCATTGGCTCTGCGGCGGTGATCGTGCTCAGTGACCAGGACCGTGCAAGTGCCGCCGCCCTCAACACCTTGCGCTTTTTTGAACATGAAAGCTGCGGCCAATGCACGCCGTGCCGAGTGGGGACAGCCAAAGCCGTGTCCCTGATGCAGTCGCCCTCCTGGGATTGGGCCACGCTGGATGATGTGTGCACCGTCATGGCTGACGCATCGATTTGCGGTCTGGGTCAGGCCGCTCCCAACCCCATCCGGTCCATCCGCGAGCATTTCAAACACGAAATGAGCTGACATGAACGCTGCCTTGCCCACCATCCGTTTCGAGCTCAATGGCCAAGCTGTTCAAGCCCATGCGGGCGAGACTTTGCTGGAGGTGGCCGATCGCCTGGGCCACGAAGTGCCCCGCCTGTGCCACAAGCCAGGCTATCGCCCCGACGGCAATTGCCGCGCCTGTGTGGTGGAAGTGCAGGGCGAGCGCACGCTCGCGCCAAGTTGCTGCCGCCAACCCACCGAGGGCATGAAGGTCCACACCCACAGTGAGCGTGCATTGGCCAGCCAGCGCATGGTGTTGGAGATGCTCTTGTCTGACATGCCCGATGCCCCACGCAAATGGTCGTCCGCCCAGCCCGAGCAAGGTGGGTATGGCGAGCTCTCCGATTGGGCGCATCGCCTAGGTGTGCAGGTGCGCCCCGCCCTCAAGGCTGTGGCCCGCGAGGCCTGTGCGCCCGATGCCAGCCATGCCGCCATGCTGGTTCAACTCGATGCTTGCATCCAGTGCGACCGCTGCGTGCGAGCCTGCCGTGAAGTTCAGGTCAACGATGTCATCGGTCATGCCCACCGTGGTGCACACAGCCAGATCGTCTTTGACCTGCAAGATCCCATGGGGGAGAGTTCCTGCGTGGCTTGCGGCGAATGCGTTCAGGCCTGCCCCACGGGAGCCTTGTTGCCCAAGACCTTGGTGGGCGATCAAGCGGTGGACCGCGAGGTCGATTCGGTGTGCCCCTTCTGTGGGGTGGGGTGTTTGCTCACCTACCAGGTGCGCGATGAACACATCGTCGGCGTCAAGGGTCGAGATGGCCCTGCCAATCACCAGCGCCTGTGCGTCAAAGGGCGCTTTGGTTTTGATTACGCTCACCATCCGCACCGACTCACCCAGCCCCTGATTCGCCGTGACGATGCGCCCAAGGACGTGGCCGAGCTCGAAGCCCTCAGTCGCGATGCCTCGGCATGGCACCGGGTGTTTCGCACCGCCACCTGGGAAGAGGCCCTGGACAAGGCCGCGTCTGGCCTGGCGAACCTCAAGCAACAGCACGGCCCCAAAGCCCTTGCGGGCTTTGGCTCTGCCAAGGGGTCCAACGAGGAGGCCTACCTGTTCCAAAAACTGGTGCGCACGGGCTTTGGCTCCAACAACGTGGACCATTGCACCCGCTTGTGCCATGCCTCCAGCGTCGCGGCCTTGCTCGAAGGCGTGGGCTCGGGCGCGGTGAGCAATCCGGTGCACGATGTGGACCAGGCCGACTTCATCCTGGTGATCGGCTCCAACCCCACCGCCAACCACCCCGTGGCGGCAACCTGGATGAAAAACGCAGCCCAGCGCGGCGCACGCATTGTGCTGGCCGACCCCAGGGTCACCGATTTGGGGCGGCATGCCTGGCGTGTCTTGCCGTTCAGAGCCGACACCGATGTCGCCATGCTCAGTGCCATGCTGCACGTGATCATCGAAGAGGACTTGGTGGACCGTGACTTCATCGCCAGTCGGGTGGACAACTTCGAGGCGCTGGCTGAGCATGTCAAAGCCTTCAGTCCGCAAGCCATGGCACCTGTGTGTGGCATCGATGCCCAGACCCTGCGCGAAGTGGCACGCGCTTACGCCAGCGCCCACAGCGCCATGATCCTCTGGGGCATGGGCGTGAGCCAGCACATCCACGGCACGGACAACGTGCGCTGCCTCATTGCGCTGGCGGCGATCACCGGGCAAATTGGCCGCCCAGGCACGGGCTTGCATCCGCTTCGGGGGCAAAACAATGTGCAAGGCGCAAGCGATGCGGGGCTCATCCCCATGATGTATCCCAACTACCAGCGCGTGAACGATGCCTCGGCGCGTCAGTGGTTTGAATCGTTTTGGCAAACGCCGCTCGATCCCCAGCCGGGTTACACCGTGGTGGAAATCATGGACAAGGCCTTGGCCTCGGACGATGACCCGCACAAGATACGTGGTCTGTACATCATGGGGGAGAACCCCGCCATGAGTGACCCCGACCTCAATCACACCCGGCAGGCTTTGGCCAGCCTGACCCACCTGGTGGTCCAAGACATCTTCATGACCGAAACCGCCTGGTTGGCCGATGTCATCTTGCCGGCCTCGGCATGGCCAGAGAAAACCGGCACTGTGAGCAACACCGACCGCATGGTACAGCTGGGTCGTGCCGCCGTGGCCATGCCCGGCCAGGCCCAATTGGATTTGTGGATCATCCAGCAAATGGCCCAGCGACTGGGTTTGTCGTGGTCCTACAGCGGTCCCTTCGCTGGCGTGGCCATGGTCTATGAGGAGATGCGCCAGGCCATGCATGGCGCCATTGGGGGCATCAGCTGGGCGCGCTTGCAAGCGCACGACAGCATCACCTACCCGTGCCTGAGCGAGGACGACCCTGGGCAGCCCATTGTGTTCACCGACCGGGTGCCCACCTCCAACGGGCGCATTCACCTCGTGTGTGTGGACTTGATCACCGCCAACGAGCAACCCGATGCCGAGTACCCCCATGTTCTGATCACAGGCCGTCAACTGGAGCATTGGCACACCGGCAGCATGACGCGTCGATCCGAGGTCCTCGATGCCCTGGAGCCCGAGGCCACGGCCAGCCTGTGCGCGGCCGACATGCGCGAGCTGGGCATTGCGCCAGGTGACGTCATCACCCTCATCACGCGGCGCGGGCAGGTGAGCCTCCATGCCCGGCTGGACGAGGGCACCCCGCGCGGCGCTGTGTTCGTGCCCTTTGCCTATTACGAGGCGGCGGCCAACAAACTCACCAACCCCGCCCTGGATCCCTTTGGGAAGATCCCGGAATTCAAGTACTGTGCCGTTCGCATCGAGGCGGGCGGAGAAATCTCGGGTGTCGCTGGCTACGGGCGGACTTCGAGCGCTATCATGGCACCATGACCCGATACGATGCCCCTTACGAAATCCACCTGCACGGCGAAGTGCAGGTCCGGGAGGACGTGTCCGCGACCGACGTGGAAGAGTCGCTCAGGCCGCTGTGGAATTACGCGGGGGTGAGGTCCATGCTCGAAGGCGCTTCGAGTCTTCACCAGGAAGAGCCGGGCATCATGTTCGACCCCGAACGGCGTGTGATCCAGATGTGCTGGACGGTGCAAGGTGACGACGATTTCCGTCAAACCCTGGACGACGTGTGCATGGGTCTCAACGATGTGGCTTCACAGGGCGCAGCCTTGGAGGTGACCTTCTACGACGTCCACTTCGACCAGGACGAAGAAGAGGACGACGACGCTGAGCAGGCCGATGAGGCCCAGTCCCGCGACGACTTCATGATGCTGTTTGTTGGCCCGACGCCCGCCGCCATCATGCAGGTCCAGCGCGACTTGCTGGTCCACGACGTGTTACATCTGATGGAACGCCATTTCGATCCCAACGAACTCGGTGGCGTGGTCGAAGCCATCGATCAACTCTTTGGCGAGCGCTTTGATGCGCTGGTCAACTCGCTGGAGCTGGGCAAGCCCCCGCGTGGCTCTGGGGGCGGATCGGGTGGCCTAGGGCACGGCGGTGGCCGCCGTCCCCGTCATCTGCACTGAGCCGCCAGCCCGTTCAGTGGGCGGCGATGCCAATCCCTTTGAATTCACCTGAGGCAATGCGCTTTTGCCATTCGGCGGGGCCTGTGATGTGTGCACTGGTACCCCCTGCATCCACGGCCACGGTGACGGGCATGTCCACCACGTCGAACTCATAAATCGCTTCCATGCCCAGGTCTTCAAAGGCCAGCACTTTGGCGTGCTTGATGGCCTTGGAGACCAAATAGGCGGCTCCGCCCACTGCCATCAGGTAGGCCGATTGGTGCTTCTTGATGGCAGCAATCGCTTCGGGACCGCGCTCGGCCTTGCCCACCATGGCAATGAGGCCGGTTTGAGACAGCATCATCTCGGTGAACTTGTCCATGCGGGTGCTGGTGGTGGGGCCGGCTGGACCCACCGCTTCGTCACGCACGGGGTCAACCGGACCAACGTAATAAATCACGCGGTTGGTGAAATCCACGGGCAGCTTCTCGCCCTTGGCCAGCATGTCCTGGATGCGCTTGTGCGCGGCATCGCGGCCGGTGAGCAACTTGCCCGTCAGCAACACGGTGTCGCCCGGCTTCCAGCTGGCCACCTCGGCCTTGGTGAGCTGGTTGAGGTTGACCCGGCGGCTCTTTTGCGTATCGGGCTTCCAGTCGACGCTGGGCCACACGTCCAGCGAAGGGGGGTCCAGGTAGACGGGGCCTGAGCCATCGAGCACAAAGTGGGCATGGCGGGTGGCCGCGCAGTTGGGGATCATGGCCACGGGCTTGGAGGCCGCATGGGTGGGGTACATCTTGATCTTGACATCGAGCACGGTGGTGAGGCCGCCCAGACCCTGAGCGCCAATGCCCAAGGCATTGACCTTGTCATACAACTCAAGGCGCAACTCTTCCACCTGGCTGAGCTTGGCACCCTGGCTGGCCTTGGTTTGCAGGGCGTACATGTCCAGGTCTTCCATCAGGCTTTCCTTGGCCATGAGCACGGCCTTTTCAGCCGTGCCGCCAATGCCGATGCCCAGCATGCCGGGCGGGCACCAGCCTGCGCCCATGGTGGGCACGGTCTTGAGCACCCAGTCCACCAGCGAGTCGCTGGGGTTGAGCATGACCATCTTGGATTTGTTTTCAGAGCCACCCCCCTTGGCGGCCACGGTGACCTCCACGGTGTCGCCGGGCACGATGTCATAAAAGATCACGGCGGGGGTGTTGTCCTTGGTGTTTTTGCGGGCGAACTGGGGATCGCTCACCACCGAGGCGCGCAGGGTGTTGTCGGGGTGGTTGTAACCCCGGCGCACGCCTTCGTTCACCGCGTCGTCGAGGCTGCCCGTGAAGCCTTCCCAGCGCACATTCATCCCCACCTTGAGGAAGACGTTCACCACGCCCGTGTCCTGACACATGGGGCGATGGCCCATGGCGCTCATCTTGCTGTTGGTGAGGATTTGCGCAATCGCGTCGCGCGCAGCGGGCGACTGCTCACGCTGGTAGGCGAGTGCGAGGTGCTCAATGTAATCGGTGGGGTGGTAGTAGCTGATGTATTGCAGGGCAGCGGCGATGGATTCAATGAGATCGTTGGCGCGGATGACAGACATGGTGGTTCTCGGAAAGGTTGGCAATCAAAGGGTCAATCTGGGCATGGAGTGTAGTGGGCAGCTCAGTGGCTGGCGTGAGACGCATGGGCGTGACTCATGAGCCGGTCGGTCAGGGCAATGGCCAAGGCGCTGAGCAAGAAGGTGATGTGGATCAGCGTTTGCCAGATCAGCACTTTCTCGTCGTAGTTGGCGGCATTGATGAAGGTCTTGAGCAAGTGGATGGAGGAAATCCCAATGATGGCCGTGGCCAGCTTGACCTTGAGGACCGAGGCGTTGACATGGCTGAGCCATTCGGGCTGGTCGGGATGGTCTTCCAGGTACATGCGCGAGACAAAGGTTTCGTAGCCGCCCACGATGACCATGATGAGGAGGTTGGAGATCATGACCACATCGATCAGGGCAAGGATCACCAGCATGATGATGGTTTCATTCAGGTGCGTGACGGGCGCTGCCGTCTTGTAACCAATGCCTTCCACCAGCGCCTGCAAGGCGGTCGTGCTGCCCAGGGCAGCCTCAAGCAAATGAATCAGTTCGACCCAGAAGTGGTAGACATAGACGGCCTGGCCTGCGATCAGACC
>RGCL01000033.1 GCA_009919175.1 Betaproteobacteria bacterium | reverse complement strand
AGCAGGCCTTGACCCGCCAAGGCCAGCAAACCGATGTAAACCAGCAGTTGAAGAACGTTCAAAATGACAAGCATTGGGCCTCTTTGCAAGGAATGTGGGCACTGTGTGGATACCGCCTTACCGATTTCTTACACTGGCACCACCCATAGGGCAAACACCGAGGTTTCGTCCTAAGATTTCTCGCTAATTCACGCTTGAATGACTCAGGAGCCGCCTATGTCAACAGAAACAGTGGGGTCATTCATTCACCTCTTGACCCGTGAACTGAATCAGCACCAACCCTTTTCCCGCATGGACAGTGCACAGGTTCGCCGAATTGCGAGCCTGGCCCAGGAGCGCTATGCCGCACCGGGCACGGCGGTATGGGGTCCAGAGCAAGGCGTGCCCACAACATTGTGTTGGTTGCGGCAAGGTCGCATGGTGGGCGAACGCACCGTAGAGGGTCAGGCGCAACACGCTTTTGAGCTCGAGGCGGGCGATTTCTGGCCTACGGCAGCACTGATGTCGCAGCGCCCGAGCACCACGCGTTACCGGGCTGAGACCGATTGTTTCTATTTGAGCTTTCCCTGGCCTGCGGTCCAAGCCCTGATGGCCGAGTCAGTGCCCTTGGCCGATCACCTGATTCAGCGAGTCCAGACCATCTTGCAGGCAACTCGCGACCAGTTGCGGCAGGAGTTGCAATCCCACCTGGGCCAGGGCGCTGACCTGGAGCGCCACCTCAGTGACCTGCCCGACAAAACGGTGCTCATGGTGTCAGCGTCCCTGACGATTCGCGCGGTTCTCGAGCACATGCATGCCCGCAATGTGGGCTCGGCCTTGCTGACCGATGACAAGCAAACCGTTTGCGGCATCCTCACGCGACGCGATGTGCTCCAGCGCGTCACCCTTGCCGAAAAGCCGTTGTCTGCGCCCGTTCACGAGGTGATGAGTGCGCCGGTGCATTGCATCGAGTCCACCCGCCTGCTGGCCGATGCCGCACTCTTGATGACGCGCCACGGTATTCGGCACGTCCCGGTGGTCAGCCAGGGTCGGGTGGTCAATATCGTGTCCGAGCATGACCTGTTTGCCATTCAACAGCAATCGATTCGACAAGTCAGCAATCAGATCCATGCGGCTGAGGGCTTGACACAGTTTCAGGATGCCGCCCACAGCATTCGAGAATTCGCCCGTCACCTGATGACCCAGGGCACTTCGCCACGTGCACTCACCCGCCTCATCAGTACGCTCAACGACCGCTTGAGTGAGCGCATCATCCGCTGGCAACTCTCAGAGGCTGGCCTGGCCGAACAAGACATGTGTTGGCTTGCCCTAGGCTCCGAGGGGCGCGAAGAACAGACCATCGCCACGGATCAAGACAACGCCTTGATCTTCATGAGCGACGAGCCCGATCGCCAGCGACCGCGTTGGATGGCATTTGCCTCACAAGTGAATCAGGCGCTCGATGCCTGCGGCTACCCCTTGTGCACCGGCGGTGTCATGGCCTCACGTGAAGCCTGGTGTCAGTCCCTGAATGAATGGCGCTCACATGCCTTGCACTGGATCCATCGCGCAAATCCTGAGGACCTGCTCAAGGCCTCGATTTTTTTTGACCTTAGGGCCTTGGTGGGGCGCGCTGATTGGGCCAACAACCTGCACACAGCCATCACCTCGGCAATTGCCGCCACACCCCGTTTCATTCATGCCTGGGTGGCGCGGCACCTAGAGACGGGTGTTGCGCTCAATTGGCTTGGGGGATTACAGGCCCAAACCCACGAAGGGCAAGACATCATTGATGTCAAGCTGCACGGCACCGCCATCGTGGTGGATGCGGCTCGCATCCTGGCACTTTCGCAAGGCCTGCAGGCCACCTCCACGCATGCACGGCTTGAGCAGGCAGGGGAGTCCCTGGGCATTCCGCAGGCCGAGTTCAAAGGATGGATGAGCGCGCTGGATCATTTGCAACTGCTCAGACTCAAGCGACAGATCCTGGTTGATGTCCATGCCGGCAACGCCAACCAGATTCCGTTGGCCGACCTCAACCTGTTAGACCGCCAAATGCTCAAGTCAGCATTTCAGTCGATTCGAACGCTACAGCAACGCCTGGAAATGGATCACACCCAATGATGAAGCGATGGCTCTCATGGGGCGCCAAGCGCAAACCGATCAGCGAATCGCGCTGGGTTGTGATCGACGTCGAGACCACGGGGCTTGACCCCAGTCACGACGACCTGTTGTGCATCGCTGGTGTGGCCATGCGGCGAGATGCGGCCGGTTGGACCCTGGATCATGGCGATCACTTTCAAGTGGTGTTGAAGCAGGCGGTTCATCGGGCTAGCGAAACCAATGTTCTGCTGCACGGCATCGGGTGGGGCGCTCAACAGCAAGGCCGACCAAGGGCAGAGGCATTAGGGGCGTTTCAATCGTGGGTGGGCGATGCGCTGCTGGTTGCCTTTCACGCTGACTTTGACCGCGCCTTCATTGAACGGGCTCATCGCCTCGAACAAATTGCACCACCTGAGTGGACCTGGATGGATCTGGCCGATGTCCTGCCCGGTACGTTTCTCACCCAACCCCAGCGTTCACTCGATGATTGGATGTCGCAGTTGGGCGTGCAGTGTGTCAAACGTCATCAGGCTGCGGCCGATGTTTGGGCCACGGCACAACTCTTTCTAATGGCGGCTGCGCACCGACCAGGCGCGCGAGACTGGCGAGTCAGCGACTGGATTCATGCA
The DNA here is from genome assembly GCA_009919175.1 of Betaproteobacteria bacterium. GTDB lineage: Bacteria > Pseudomonadota > Gammaproteobacteria > Burkholderiales > Burkholderiaceae_C > Limnohabitans. The sequence goes on along the minus strand of RGCL01000033.1, from coordinate 28,098 downwards.
GCCGATCAGGGGCGATGGTTGCGGCGCATGCAATCTGCAAGATGAACAGAACATCGTTCATGCGGCTCCCTATCGTTGACATGTCTTACTTGAAAATGACGAAAACCGCGTACGCCACCTAGTGTCATTCCTAATGTCTTTCTGACGCTCAGGTAAGGAATGGGTCAGAGTCCTCCGCGATAGTGGTTGCGTTGTCAAAACGACAATTCAATCAAGGAGACTCTCTTATGTCAGCGACACACGCAGAGCCACGTCCGATGACCGGTGAAGAAAAGAAGGTGATCTTTGCTTCTTCACTGGGCACCGTGTTCGAGTGGTACGACTTTTACCTTTACGGTTCTTTGGCCGCCATCATTGCCAAGCAGTTCTTCAGCGGCCTTGATGCGGGCTCCGCCTTCATCTTTGCGCTTTTGGCGTTTGCAGCAGGCTTCATCGTGCGTCCTTTTGGCGCTTTGGTGTTTGGTCGTCTGGGCGACATGATCGGTCGCAAATACACCTTCTTGGTGACCATCCTGATCATGGGTTTGTCCACCTTCATCGTGGGTGTGCTCCCCAACTACGCCAGCATTGGTGTGGCCGCTCCGGTGATCCTGATCGTTTTGCGTTTGCTCCAAGGCTTGGCTTTGGGTGGTGAATACGGTGGCGCAGCCACCTACGTGGCCGAGCACGCGCCTCACGGCAAGCGTGGCGCCTACACCGCCTGGATTCAAACCACTGCAACGCTGGGCTTGTTCCTGTCGCTGATGGTGATTCTGGGTACCCGTACCGCCATGGGCGAAGAAGCCTTTGCCGATTGGGGCTGGCGCATTCCCTTCCTGGTGTCCATCCTCTTGCTGGGCATCTCGGTGTACATCCGCTTGCAGATGAACGAGTCACCTGCCTTCACCCGCATGAAGTCTGAGGGCAAGACCTCCAAGGCACCTTTGTCCGAATCTTTCGGTCAGTGGAAGAACCTCAAGATCGTGATCCTGGCCCTCATCGGTTTGACCGCTGGTCAGGCTGTGGTGTGGTACTCGGGTCAGTTCTATGCCCTGTTCTTCCTGACGCAAGCCCTCAAGGTGGATGGCGCAACCGCCAACATTCTGGTGGCTGCATCGCTGGTGATCGGCACGCCCTTCTTCATCGTGTTTGGTTCGCTGTCCGATCGCATCGGCCGCAAGCCCATCATCATGCTGGGCTGCTTGCTGGCTGCTTTGACCTACTTCCCCGTTTTCGAAGCCCTCACCAAAGCGGCCAACCCCGCTCTGTATGAAGCCCAGAAGAACGGCAAGGTGGTGGTGATTGCAGATCCCGCTGAGTGTTCCTTCCAGTTCAACCCCACGGGCACCAAGAAGTTCACTTCTTCTTGCGACATCGGCAAGCAAAAGCTGGCCGCTGGCTCTGTGAGCTACACCAACGAAGCCGCACCTGCTGGTACCCCCGCCGTCATCAAAGTGGGCGACACCACCATCAACGTGTTCCCCACGGCTGAGGAAATCGCTGCTGCTCGTGAAGGCGCTGCCAAGAAGCTCGAAGAGCTCAAGGCGGCCTCTCCGGTGGACGAAAAAGCGGTGAAAGATGCTGAAGCCAAGGCCAAGACCCTGGCTGACGATGGCAAGGTCAAAGACGCTGTCTTCTCAGGTGCACTGAGCGCAGCGCTCAAGGCTCACGGCTATCCCGCCAAGGCTGATCCCGCACAGGTGGACAAGGTCAAGATCACCATCATCCTCACCTACCTGGTGATCCTGGTGACCATGGTCTATGGCCCCATTGCCGCCATGCTGGTCGAGTTGTTCCCCACCCGCATCCGCTACACCTCCATGTCCTTGCCCTATCACATTGGCAACGGTTGGTTTGGCGGTCTGCTGCCCACAACGGCCTTTGCCATCGTGGCTCAGACGGGCAACATGTACAACGGCTTGTGGTATCCCATCATCATTGCGGCCATGACCTTCGTCATCGGCACCTTGTTTGTGCGTGAAACCAAAGACGTGGACATCTACGCCAACGACTGATTTGTAAGCTTCCCGGCAGGGGCCGGGGCTACATTCAAGCCCTCCTCACGGAGGGCTTTTTCATTTTTTCAGGAGACATCATGGTCAAGATCTTCATTGGTTTTCTGGTTTTTGCGGCGCTGGCCATGTACGTCATCTTCAAAGGTGGCGACAGCCTCGACATGGGCGGCGAGAAGCACGGTGCCGACGCGGTCCACGCTCCGGCAGACGCCAAACCTGCTGATGCAGCACCTGCTGCGCCAGCCGCACCCGCCGCTCCTGCTGCCCCCGCCAAAGCCCAGTGATGGGCCAGGGGCATGGCCCCTGCATCACGGTTGGCGTGCATCACCAAGGGTCCTTGCGACCCTTGCGTCGTTTGTGGCTTTCCCCTGCGCCTTCGCATTGGGCTTTCGAGGCCAGGTGAATCCCACCCCTCACTAGAATGTTTGCCTCATTGCGCAAAGAGGCCACCATGACTCAGGGACGCATCCGCATTCGCGGAGCTCGGCAACACAATCTCAAAAACCTGAATCTGGACCTGCTCACCGGTCAGCTCACGGTGGTCACCGGCCCCAGCGGCTCGGGCAAATCCAGTCTGGTGTTCGACACCTTGTACGCCGAGGGTCAGCGGCGCTACGTGGAAACCTTCAGCGCCTATGCGCGCCAGTTCCTCGACCGCATGGACAGGCCGCAGGTGGATGCCGTTGAAGGCGTTCCCCCCGCCATTGCCATCGACCAGACCAACCCCGTTCGCAGTTCGCGCTCCACCGTGGGCACCATGACCGAGCTCAACGACCACCTCAAGCTGCTGTTTGCGCGGTGTGCGCACCTGCACGATCGCGTCACCGGCGAGGCCGTGCGCGAAGACAACCCCCAAAGCATCTGGGCTGATTTGACGCAGCGCCTGGGCACCCAGTCGGCTCGCATCATCATCACCTTTCCCGTGGCCTTGCCCGCCAACACCACCGAGGACGAACTCACACAGTGGCTCAGCGCCAGCGGTTTCACCCGCGTGCACAGCGAACGACTGGAAGGCGAGCGCAAATGGCTGGATGTGGTGGCCGATCGCTTGCGCTGGCCGCAAGCCGAAGCCACCCGCGCCATGGAGGCGCTGGAGGTCGCGCTCAAGCGCGGAGCCGGGCATGTGGATGTGCATGTGGAGTGGATCCAGCCCGACGACGGGGCCGCCTCACCTTTGCCTGCGCCCTTGAAGCACTCTTATTCCAGTGGCCTGCATCACCCCGTGAGCGGGGCGCATTACAGCGCGCCCACGCCGTCGATGTTCTCGTTCAATTCGCCGGTGGGGGCATGCGACAGCTGCCGGGGCTTTGGCCGCGTGATCGGTGTGGACTGGGGCTTGGTGATCCCAGACGAGCGGCTCACCTTGCGCTCGGGCGCGATCAAGCCCATTCAGACCCCGGCCTGGAAAGAATGCCAGGACGATTTGATGCGCCACGCCGAATCAGCGGGCATCCCTCGCGATACGCCCTGGAGCAAACTCAGCCCCGAGCATCGTGAATGGGTCATCGAAGGCAGCCCCAACTGGAAAGGCCAGTGGAACAAGCAGTGGTATGGCATACGCCGCTTCTTTGCTTACCTGGAGTCCAAGGCCTACAAGATGCACATCCGCGTCTTGCTCTCCAAGTACCGCTCCTACACCACCTGCCCCGACTGCGCGGGCGCACGGCTCAAGACCGAAAGCCTCCTGTGGCGTTTGGGGCAGGGCCAAGGTGGCGACAGCCTCTTTCGGCGCTTTCGTCCGCAAGGCGTGCAATGGAGCGAGGACACCCTGCAGCAGTTGCCCGGCCTGAGCCTGCATGACCTCATGCTCATGCCCCTGTCTGACCTCAAGCAGTGGTTCGATGAATTTGCCGCTCAGCCCCAGACCTGGGGTCAAGCTGCCGCCGAACACCAGGCCATGCAGGTCTTGGTCGAAGAGATCCAGACCCGCCTGCGATTCCTCAATCATGTGGGTTTGGGTTACCTGACGCTGGATCGCCAAAGCCGCACGCTCTCGGGCGGCGAGGTGCAGCGCATCAACCTCACCACCGCACTGGGCACCTCGCTCACCAACACCTTGTTTGTGCTCGACGAGCCCAGCATTGGCCTGCACCCACGCGACATGGATCGCATCAACCAGGCCATGCTGAGGCTGCGCGATGCCGGCAACACCCTGGTGGTGGTGGAGCACGACCCGGCGGTGATGTGGGCGGCAGACCGCGTGATCGACATGGGGCCAGGACCAGGCGAGCGCGGTGGGCAAATTGTGTTTGACGGCACGCCCCAAGCCCTCAAGCAGGCCGACACGCTCACGGGTCAGTACCTGGGCGCACGCAAGCACGTGGGCATGGGGCTCAAGCGGCTGGTGAGCGAGAACACGCCTCGCCTCATCCTGGAAGGGGCGCGCGAACACAACCTGCAAGACATCAGTGTGGAGTTCCCCTTGCAACGCATGGTGTGCGTGACCGGCGTCAGCGGCTCGGGCAAGTCCACCCTCATTCAAGACATCCTCGCGCCCGCGCTGCTGCGCCACTTTGGCAAATCCACCGAAACACCTGGCGCACACCATCGCCTGCTGGGTGCAGACCACCTGAGCGAAGTGGTGTTCGTCGACCAGTCGCCCATCGGCAAGACCGCGCGCTCCAACCCCGTGAGCCATGTGGGCGCATGGGATGCCGTGCGCGCCCTCTTTGCCAACACCGCCTTGGCCAGGCTGCGCGGCTACACCGCCAGCAAGTTCAGCTTCAACAGTGGCGACGGCCGCTGCCCCACCTGTTCCGGTTCGGGCTTTGAGCATGTGGAAATGCAATTCCTCAGCGACGTGTATTTGCGCTGCCCCGATTGCCTGGGACGGCGTTACCGCCCCGAAGTGCTGGAGGTGGTGATCGAACGCCGCCCCGGCGCAGACCAGCCCTTGCGCGCCTATTCCGTGGCTGATGTGCTGGAGCTCACCGTCAGCGAGGCCGTGCACGTGTTTGCGCACGACCGCGAGGTGGTGCGTGCCTTGCAACCCATCGTCGATGTGGGCCTGGAATACGTCCGCTTGGGTCAGCCCGTGCCCACCTTGTCAGGTGGTGAAGCGCAACGCCTCAAGCTGGCCGGGCACCTGGCCGAGGCGGCCAAGTCCGCCAGTGCCACGCGGCAACTGCTGGCGCGCAAAGGCACCTTGTTCCTGTTTGACGAACCCACCACCGGCTTGCATTTCGACGACATTGCCAAGTTGCTGCGCGCCCTGCGCCGACTCCTCGATGAAGGCCATTCCATCATCGTGATCGAGCACAACCTTGACGTCATCCGCGCCAGCGACTGGCTCATCGACCTGGGTCCCGATGGCGGATCCGCTGGCGGCCTGGTCGTCGCCGAAGGCCCGCCCGAGGTGGTGCGCGACCTGCCCCAATCCGCCACCGGCCAAGCCCTCAAGCACTACGCCGAACACATGGGCGAAACCCTCCTCGCCGCCGAGCCCAGCTTGGCTGGGCGAAGCTACGAGAGCGCTGCGGCGTTACCCGGCAGGGTCAGATCATCCTTGCTCGAAGAGCAAGGTGCTCTGACCCCATCCATCCCGAGCACCAAATCCACCGCCATCCAAATCATCAACGCCCGCGAGCACAACCTCAAGGGCTTGTCGGTGGACATCCCGCGAGGCAAATTCAACGTCATTACGGGCGTGAGCGGCTCAGGCAAATCCACCCTGGCTTTTGACATCCTCTTCAACGAAGGCCAGCGCCGTTACCTCGAAAGCCTCAACGCCTACGCCCGCAGCATCGTGCAACCCGCTGGCCGCCCCGAGGTGGACGCTGTCTACGGCATCCCGCCCACCGTGGCCATCGAACAGCGCCTCTCGCGCGGTGGGCGCAAGTCCACCGTGGGCACCACCACCGAGGTCTGGCACTTTCTGCGCCTGTTGTTCGTCAAGCTGGGCACCCAGCACTGCATCCACGATGACGCCGAGGTCGCGCCGCAAAGCCTGGAGCGCATCCTTGCCCAGTGCATGACGCGCTTCAAAAGCCAGCACATCGGGGTGCTCGCGCCGCTCGTGGTCAACCGCAAGGGCGTCTACACCGAATGGGCTGAATGGGCCAAGGCGCGCGGCCACACGCACTTGCGCGTCGACGGTGAATTCCTGCCCACGCAGGGCTTTCCGCGCATCGACCGATTCAAGGAACACAACATCGAATTGCCCGTAGCCAGCCTCGATGTGCGCCCCGAACACGAAGCCGCCTTGCGCCAGGCGCTGGAGGCCGCGCTGGTGCACGGCAAAGGCATGGCGCAGGTCCTCAGTGGCATCCAAGGCCTCAGGCAAGCCATGGCCGAAGGCCGCTCTGTCGCTGGCATTGGCGAAGTCACCACGTATTCAACCCGCCGGGCTTGCCCCGAGTGCAGCACCTCGTATGTGGAACTGGACCCGCGCCTTTTCTCGTACAACAGCAAGCACGGCTGGTGCCCCGATTGCGTGGGCACAGGCCTCAAGCTCACGCGCGACCAGCGCAAGGCCTTGGACGACACCCAGCGCGACGAAGATCGTGGCCGTGAACAATCCTTTGCCGAACCCGAATTGGAAGAGGTGAGCGACCAGCCCTGTCCCAGTTGCGAAGGCACACGCCTGAACCCCACGGCGCGCGCAGTGCGCTTTGGTGGCCACCGCATCACCGATCTGGCGCGCCTGAGCGTGATTGAACTCAAGGCCTGGGTTGACCGGCTCAAGCTCAAAGGCCGCGAGGCTGACATCGCACGCGACCTCATCCCCGAAATCGCGTCGCGCCTGGACTTCCTCGCCAGCGTTGGCCTGGGCTACCTCACCCTCGATCGCGGCGCACACACCTTGAGCGGCGGCGAATCGCAACGCATCCGCTTGGCGGCTCAGCTGGGCAGCAACCTGCAAGGCGTTTGCTATGTGCTGGACGAGCCCACCATTGGCTTGCACGCGCGCGACAACGGCATCTTGCTGCGCGCCCTCAAAACACTCAGCGACCAGGGCAACACCCTGGTGGTGGTCGAGCACGATCAAGACACCATTCGCCACGCCGAGCACATCATCGACATTGGCCCTTCAGCCGGACGACGCGGTGGCCGCCTGGTCGCCCAAGGCGATGTGCAAGCCGTGCAAGCGAGCGAAGAATCCGTCACCGGGCGCTACTTGCGCCAGGCCATGCAACACCCCTTGCAAGCGCGACGCAGCGTCAAGACTGCCCAGTCTGACGAACTCAGCTGGCTCACCGTGGAAGGCGCGGACTTGCACAACCTGCAATCGGTCACGGCCCGCATTCCCTTGCATCGTCTGGTGGCGATCACTGGCGTGAGCGGATCTGGCAAATCCACGCTGGCACGTGATGTCTTGCTGGCCAACGTGCAAGCGGCCGTCAGCCAGCGACGCGCGCCCAACTGGTCGGGCTGCAGCCACATCGACGGTTGGCAAGCCGTGGACCGTGTGCTTGAAGTCGATCAAACCCCCATTGGCAAGACACCGCGCAGTTGCCCTGCCACCTATGTGGGGTTTTGGGACGTGATCCGCAAACTCTTTGCCGAGACCCTGGAAGCCAAAGCCCGAGGCTATGGACCCGGGCGCTTTAGCTTCAACACCGGCGAAGGCCGTTGCCCCAGCTGCGAAGGCCAGGGCATGCGCACCATCGAGATGAGCTTTTTGCCCGACGTCAAAGTGCTGTGCGAATCCTGCAAGGGCATGCGCTTTAACTCGCAAACACTGGAAGTCACCTGGCGCGGCAAACACATTGGCGATGTGCTGAGCCTGTCGGTGGACGAGGCCGTGGACTATGCCCACCATTGCCCACCCCTTGCAATTGCTCAAAGACGTGGGCTTGGGCTACCTGACGCTGGGTCAACCATCGCCCACCTTGTCGGGCGGCGAAGCTCAGCGCATCAAGCTGGTGACCGAGCTCTCTAAAGTGCGCGACGACATCCGCAAGCGCGGACAAAAAGTCCCCCACACCTTGTATGTCCTCGACGAGCCCACCGTGGGCTTGCACATGGCCGATGTGGATTTGCTCATTCGCGTGCTGCACCGCCTGGTGGATGCCGGGCACAGTGTGGTGGTGATCGAGCACGACCTCGACGTCATCGCCGAAGCCGACTGGGTGATTGACCTCGGTCCTGAAGGTGGCAACCAGGGCGGGCGCATCGTCACGCAGGCTACCCCCGAGGGCGTGGTGCGCAGCCGCTCGCACACCGGCGTTGCCTTGCAAGGCTTTCTGAGCATGCATGAGCCAGTCTGAACTGCGCGACCTCTTCAAAGTGCGCATGTACATGCGCTTTGTGGCGGCACGTTTTTTTGGCGGTACGGCCAGCCAGATGCTGATGGTGGCCTTGGGCTGGCAGATGTACGACCTGACCGGCAGCGCCTGGGATCTGGGCCTGGTGGGCTTGGCTCAGTTTGTGCCGGCCTTGCTCATGACCTTGCCCGCTGGCCAAGTGGCCGACCGCGTCAACCGTGCGCGCTTGTATTCCAACCTCATGGGCTTGCAGGTGCTCATTGCCCTGACGCTGTGGGCATCGACCACCTTTGGCTGGGTGAGCCGCGAAGTCATCCTCCTGGTGTCGGTGGCCTTGGGCGCCGTGCGGGCGTTTCACATGCCCGCGCAGCAATCGCTCACGCCCCTGCTGGTGCCGCGCCACTTGCTGCAGCGTGGTGTGGCGTTTGCCAGCAGCGTGATGCAGGTGTCCTTCATTGGTGGACCGGCCTTGGGTGGCCTGCTTTACGCCTGGGGTGCATCGACGGTGTATGCCGTGTGCTGTTCGTTGGTGCTCCTGGGCTTTGTGCTCACCTGGTGGGTGCATGTGAAGCAGGCGCCACCCGAAGGCGCAGTGAGCTGGTCGTCGGCCTTGTCGGGCTTGCAATTCATGTGGCACAACAAGTTGCTCCTGGGCGTGACCACCCTGGATTTGTTTGCGGTGCTGCTGGGCGGCGCCACCGCCTTGTTGCCCATTTATGCCAAAGACATCCTGCACGTGGGACCCGAAGGCTAGGGCGTGTTGCGCGCTGCGCCCGCTGTGGGCGCGCTGGTGATGGCGGGCGTGCTCACGCGTTGGCCTATCCAGCGCCATGCAGGCCCCAGGCTGCTTCAAGCCGTGGCCCTGTTTGGTGTGGCGACCGTGGTGTTTGGCTTGTCCACATCATTTGTGCTGTCGTTTGTTGCGTTGGTGGTGACGGGTGCCGCCGATAGTGTGAGCGTGGTCACGCGCATGACGGTGATGCAGCTAGAAACCCCGGACCACATCCGTGGCCGGGTCTCCGCCGTCAATGGCATTTTCATAGGGGCTTCGAACCAATTGGGTGAATTCGAATCGGGCGCTGTGGCGGCCTTGTTCGGCGCTGTGGTGTCGGTGGTGAGCGGCGGCGTGGGCACGGTGTTGGTGGCGGGCTTGTGGTCGCGGTGGTTCCCAGCCTTGGGCAAACTGGACCGGGTGAATGACCTCAATTCATCGAAGTCTGGTTAGACTTGATTCCACACCTAATCCGCATTGAAAGGCTCACCATGAACATCCAAGACTTTTCTGCCAATCGCATTGATGGCACCCCCTTTGACTTTTCCTCGCTGCAAGGCAAGGTGGTTCTGGTCGTCAACACCGCGAGCGCATGCGGCTTCACACCGCAGTTTGCGGGGTTGGAGGAACTGCACCAACGTTATGCCGAGCGCGGCCTGGTGGTGCTGGGTTTCCCGTGCAATCAGTTTGGCGGCCAAGACCCCGGCACGGCGGGCGAGATTGCCCAGTTTTGCCAGCGCAACTACGGTGTGAGCTTCACCATGATGGACAAGGTTCAGGTCAACGGGGCGAACGCGCATGCGGTGTTCCAGTGGCTCAAGGCCGAAGCCCCCGGCATGCTGGGCACCGAGGGCATCAAGTGGAACTTCACCAAGTTTTTGGTGGGGCGCGATGGCCGGGTGGTCAAGCGCTATGCGCCCCAGGACGCACCCGCCAAGCTGGCTGGGGACATTGAAGCCGCTTTGGGGTAAACCATCACATGGCGTTGTCCCCAACGCCTCGGTTATTTAAAATAAAAGAGTTATTCAAGTAAACCTGATGTAGCATATTGCGTTCAATTAAACATTATTTTGTCTTTCAAGAGGAAAGCCATGAGTGTGTTCACGAACGCAATGAGGCGCACGGCTCACGTCGTGCAATGTGTCAGTCTGATGCTGGCCTGCGGCACGATTCAAGCCCAGAACGGCCCCACCCCCGGTACCCCACAAATTGCCTGGATGAATCCATCCGCATCAGCAGGTTCAGAACTTGTGGTGCGATGGGACATGTGGTGGGGGCAGCGCGGCAACCAGTGGCGATTGCTGGCCAATGGTGCGCCAGCAAGCAATTTCATGCAGTCTTTCACCAAGACGGGACCACTCACTGAGCAAGGCCCACAGTCGGGTGAGGTGAGATTGAACCTCAATCAAACCACCGACTTGGCGGTGGAGCTCTGTATGAATTCGGTCTGCACTCGAAGTGCCAACGTCCGAATTACCGTGGCTGGGACAGCAGCGCCGGCGCCTTCTCCAACGCCCTCTCCGATGCCTTTGCCCTCAACATCGCCCATAGCACAGCAGCAACAGCAGCAGCAGCAGCAGCAGCCTGCCAACCCTGGCGCTGATGCTCCCAGTTGGGCGATTGGCACCAACTATGCCGAGGGTGCGCTGGTCAGGGGCTCCAACGGGCAGACCTACAAATGCAAGCCCTGGCCTTACTCGGGTTGGTGTATCAACCGTGATCCCGCTACCCCCAACGGCGCGCAAGCTTGGTCGCTCGTAGGCGGCGCTGCACCTGTGCGGCCCACGCCTAACCCTGTGCAGCCCACGCCTACCCCTGTGCAGCCCACGCCTACCCCTGTGCAGCCCACGCCTACCCCTGTGCAGCCCACGCCTACGCCTGTGCAGCCCACGCCTACGCCTGTGCAGCCCACGCCTACGCCTGTGCAGCCCACGCCTACGCCTGTCGACAATGTGTCGATTGGCCCCTGGACCAAGGGCACAGCCTACAAGGCTGGCGAGGTGGTGGTGGCAAGCAATGGCACCAACTATCAGTGCAAGCCGTGGCCTTATACCGGCTGGTGTGCAAGCTTTGACCCCACAACCCTCAATGGCGCGCAAGCTTGGGATGCCGTCGCGAAGGGTGTAGGTGCGTCTGCAACACCTGCCGCGCCCACAACGCCTACAACACCCAGCGCACCCTCAACACCAGGGGCTAACGCTGTTGCACCATCGACGCCAGCATCTCAATCACCGCAAAATCAGGCTCCCCCTGGCACGGTCAAGCCCACCTATGCATTGCCTTCACCTTCAGGTGTGCCGGGTTGGCCCAAATACCTTGCCATGGGTGCGATTGGTGGCCCCAACCTTACGCCACCCACTGCGGGTTCAACAGGCGGCAATAACGACTTTGGCGGCAAGCCCGTTGATGCAGTCTTTAAATACGCTGGTGCCTATGGCGACGGCGACCCTGGCATCATCGACCCGCCCACCAATGTCTACCGCATGACCAAGGACTTGACCCAGGTGAGCCAGATCAACCAACGGCCAGCCCGTGTTGTGATGGTTGAATACACCGCGGAAATGAGCAATGGAGAAAGCATCTCCGACTTCACCAACGGGCCAGCTGGGTCAAACCCACAAAAACCGCAAGCGTCATACATCATGGCAAGGCACTTTGCCACGCTGGCTGCAGACACCATGATGATGGAATATTTCCCTGTGCAGTACAACGGCAACAAGTACTATGGCTCGTTGATCATCAGCCCTGACTTGCTGGGCCAAATTCAGCAATTCAGCTTCATTGGCAAGGCCAATGCCGCACTCCCTGCCGGGCGCGTGACGCAAGCGGTTGAACAAGCCTTGTGCCTGCTCACCAACAACCGCCGCTACACCAACACTTACGATCCCAACGGTGTGCAGGCTGCACCCTACCTGGGGAAAACCTACACGGGCAACGCGGTTCAGATCCTCAAGGCCATGCTGGACGACGGCTACCCGGCCTGGAGCGTCGAGAGCCAAGATGATGCCTACTGGAACATCAACATGGGCAACGTGCGGCTTAAAACCGGCACGCTGAGCCAGGTGGGCGCATGGTTCAACGACTGTGTGACCAACCCGGTTTATGACAAGAGCATCTACTCGCCCCCCCGCTTTCCAGCCGGATTCGAGGGTTGGGTGCAGGCCAACAACTGGCTGATCCGCACCTTCAGCCCTCGCGGCAACGTGACCTTTGGGTGGCAGAACAACATGTGGGCGGTCAGCACGGGCTATTGGCTCCACAAGGACCTGAGCACACAAGACATCGTCAACACCTTCGCGCTGCCAATGGCACAGTGGTTGCAAACCAATGCACCCAGCACGGTGAGCGGTAGCGATGTCTTGAGCCCAGACTTCTTTGTCTTCGACCGCTATGAAATGGACGATAGTGCGGCACCCGGCTTCGCTACCCTGTACAACGCCAGATCCTGGGACAACTACCTGGCGGCGGTGGGGCAGTTCAGCAAACTGGTGAAGAACATCCCCATCATGCTGTGGCAGATCCCGGGCTCACACCTGCCGTACAGGGGCGAAGCCAACCCCCCGCTGTTGAATGGAACACCCAACTCCTATGTCTTCAGCACGGCACCCGTGTACTTCTTTGGTGACGAGAACCTCGCCTCCGACCTGAGCAACCTCATCATGGGACCGCCCAGCAGCAACACCAATACGGCGGTGGGTGCAACCATCATGGACTGCGGCCAATTCCGGTACAACTGCTTGACGCCGAATTCCAACTACAGGTCTTACCTGCTGGAATACAAAGGCGCACCCAATAATTTCAACTGGAGTAAAGACAACGGCAAGCTGCAAATGGCGGTGCAGAACAATGTGTTCTCGATCCTGTGGGGCGGTGGTAACACCACCAACGTGATCAAGAACTTCAGCAACCCCAATGACAACGGCTGGCTGAGTCGCAAGCTGATCAAGTATTACCAGGCACCGACGCCTGCCAATCAGTAAACGCGTGTGAACCCGGCGACCGAAAGGTCGTCGGGTTGTTTGATGAGCACCTTCCAGCTCGAATCATTGCCATATCAAACCGATGCGGTTGAGGCGGTGGTTCGGGTCTTTGAAGGCACACCCAAAGCCGCTGCCTATGAGCAAGTCGGCAATCAATGCCAATTAAGCTGGGATCAATACAGCGCCAACCTGAAAGCCATCGACCAGCGGCATCGCATCAGCGATGAGCAGTCGAACCTCACAGAGCCTGAGGACGATCAACCCATCGACGTGTGCGTCGAAATGGAAACCGGCACAGGCAAAACACTGGTCTATTTGCGCACCATCCACCGGCTTCATGCCGCATATGGATGGACCAAATTCATTGTGGTGGTCCCCACCATCGCAATTCGTGCCGGTGTCACCTGATCGTGATTTTATGAGGACGCTACTCATGAAAAAACACACCTCCCGCTCCTCCCGCCTCATCGCCGCCATGCACCACGCGGCACTCGCGGCCTTGGCTGCATCACCCACAGGGCAATTGAGCAGGGATCAAGTTCTACAAGCTATCGAGTCCACCGTCGAACTCGACGACTGGGCGCGCACGGTCTACGACACCGGCCATACACGCTGGCGTTCCATCTTTGCATTCGCCTCGGTGGCGTTGAGTAAAGGTGGCTATGTCACCAAGTCGCGTGGCGTGTGGTCCATCACCGGCGAAGGCCGCGCTGTGGTCAACGCCCCTTACGACGGTCCCGCTTTCCTGGCCGAAGTCAAAAGCCGTTACCAGGCTTGGAAGAGCAGCCAGCTCGCCACACAAGAAAGCCCAGCCCCTTTGTTGAACACTGCATTGGGCAGTGATGACGATTCAGACGATGCGCTAGACCCACCCGAGCCGCCCGAGGTGCGCATGGCGAACATCCAGCACCAGGCCAACGAGGCCCTGGCGGCTGAGCTGCTAGAGACCATCAAAGCCGCCAGCCCAGCTTTCTTTGAGCAACTGGTGGTGCAGCTCCTGGTCGCCATGGGCTACGGCGGCAACCGCGCGAACGCGGGGCAAGTCACGCAGCAAAGCGCAGACAACGGCATCGACGGCATCATCAACGAAGACCCGCTGGGCCTAGACACCATCTACTTGCAAGCCAAGCGCTGGCAAGAACCCGTGGGCGAAGGCCCGGTGCGCGACTTCATTGGTGCGCTGGTCATCAAGGGCGTGAAGAAGGGCGTGCTGCTCACCACCAGCCACTTCACGGCCGCAGCCCGCGCAGCGGTTCAGGGCAACAAGTCAGACCAAAAAATCGTCCTCATCGACGGCGCCCGCCTCGCCGCCTTGATGATCGAGCACAACCTGGGCGTCTCGATTCACCAGACCTTTGCCGTCAAGCGCATGGATAGCGACTTCTTCGCGGAGGAGTAGGGGCAATGAATGCCAACATTACCCACAAAATTTATGGGTGTTAAGATGAAATTCACTTAAATGACTAATCTGCAATTGCAGACCTGCATTCGACGCCTGGCTCTGGATTCAAGTGCGGTGTTTTTCACTGATCACGCTTGTCTCAGGATGTAATTCAGGCGAGTCAACGATAGGGAAGTATTTGTTTGTCTGCGTGAAGGGATGGTTCAGCGCCCACCCAGGGTGCTAAAAAATGACCAAGAGGTGAGAGTTCGAATGGATCACTACGGATCTGCGCGTAATTTGGCTGTTGTAGTTTCGCTTCTTGATTCATCGCCTGATTTGCTGATCGTCACTGTCATCACTCGAATGAGGTAATCAATATGACCAAACACTTCCATTACACAGCCTGCGGATTAGACAACGTATGGTTAGCCAATGGCTTTGTGGTCAAGTCGACCCGATATGGCAATGCAGTGTCTGTCAAAGATGTGGATGGGCTGCACAAATTGATTGCAGAAACCCTGATCGATAAGCCAGGGCGTTTAACGGGCAAGGAGTTTCGATTCTTGCGAACGCAATTGGATTTGTCTCAAGAGGCTTTGGGCGTGCATTTGGATTTCAGCGAGAACGCTGTCAGCTTGTGGGAACGAAAAGACGCTGTCCCAGCTGCTTGTGATCAATGGGTGCGCATGTCCGTTCTTGCAAAGTTCCAAGGCAATACAAAGCTAGTCGATGCCATTGCCCGCACCAAAGACGTTCATAAGATGATTTACCAAAAGTATGTGGTGAAAGAGGTGGATGGCAAGAGAACCGTTTCAATCACTCGACAAGTTGCTGCACCAGTTTCAGCTTAAGGCTAGTTTTCACGGGCTTTGATTCGCTGCCTCCGCCCACGCCACATCCTTTTCGGTCAACCCACCCGCATCGTGGGTGGTGAGCGTGACTTCCACGCGGTTGTACACATTGCGCCATTCGGGGTGGTGGTCGAGCCGCTCCGACACCTCGGCCATGCGCGTCATGAAGGCAAAGGCCTGGGCAAAGTCGGCAAACACAAACGTGCGCGAAATGGAAAGCCCATCGGCGCTTAAGCGCCACTGCGGCAAACGCTCGGGCAAGGCCTTGAGTGCTTCCTGCGTGAGCAAACTCGCCTTCACCCCGCCGTCCCCAGGCTCAAGCCCGCATGCTCGCGCAAGGGGTGGAACTCGATCTTGGGGAATCGCTCTTGCGCCAGGCGCACGTCATACGGGCTGGTGCACAAATAGGCCAGGGTGTCGGCGGCATCGCGCGCCATGCGCTGGGGGTAGGTGTGGGTGAATTCGCGCAGGGCATCGGGCGTGGGCGCCGTGATCCAGCGCGCACCCGTGTAGGGGCAGCCTTCCAGGCGCACGTCGCAGTCGTATTCAGTTTTGAGCCGGTGCTGCACCACTTCAAACTGCAATTGCCCCACGGCACCCAGCAACATGTTGCCGCCCATCTCGGGCTTGAAGACCTGAATCGCACCTTCTTCGCCCAGCTGCGCTAAGCCCTGTTGCAGTTGCTTGGTGCGCAAGGGGTTTTGCAGCACCACGGTCATGAACATCTCGGGCGCAAAAAAGGGCAAGCCGGTGTATTGCAAGGCCACGCCGTCGGTGATGGTGTCGCCCAGCTGCACGCCGCCATGGGTGGTAAAGCCAATGATGTCGCCGGCAAAGGCTTCGTCCACCGCCTCTCGCCGTTGCGACATGAAGGTCACCACGCTGGTGGGGCGCAGTTCTTTGGCGGTGCGCTGCACCTTGAGCTTCATGCCGGGTTTGTATTGGCCAGAGGCCACGCGGACAAAAGCAATGCGGTCGCGGTGGTTGGCATCCATGTTGGCTTGCACCTTGAACACCACGCCCGAAAAGTTCGCCGATTCGGGCTCGATGATTTTTTCGACGGTCTCTTTGTTCACGGCCAGCGAGCTTTTGCGCGGGCGCGGCGAGGGCGCGAGGTCCACCAGGGCGTCGAGCACTTCCATCACGCCAAAGTTGTTCACGCCCGAGCCAAAGAACACGGGGGTTTGTTTGCCCGCCAAAAAGGCTTCGCGGTCAAAGCTGGGCGAGGCGCCGGTCGCCAGCTCCATGCTCTCCATGGCGAGTGCCCAGTCGTGGCCAAAGCGCTGGGCGAGCTGGTCTTGCTGGGTAAGGGCAATGGCTTCAAAGTCTTGCGGGCGGCGTTCGCTGCCGGCCTCGAACACGGTCATGGCCAGGGTGCGCAGGTTGATGATGCCGCCAAAGCTTTTGCCTTGACCCACAGGCCAGGTCATGGGCACGCAGGGCATGCCGAGTTCGCGCTCCACTTCGTCGAGGATGTCGAGTGGGTCTCGCACTTCGCGGTCCATCTTGTTGACGAAGGTGATGATGGGGGTGTCGCGCTGACGGCAGACTTCGATGAGGCGGCGGGTTTGCGATTCCACACCGTTGGCGGCGTCGATCACCATGAGGGCGGAGTCCACGGCGGTGAGCACGCGGTAGGTGTCTTCTGAAAAGTCTTTGTGGCCAGGGGTGTCGAGCAGGTTGATCACGTGGTCGCGATACACCATCTGCATCACCGACGAGGCCACCGAGATGCCGCGCTGTTTTTCGATTTCCATCCAGTCGCTGGTGGCGTGGCGGCTGGCCTTGCGTGCCTTGACCGACCCGGCGATTTGAATCGCACCCGAAAACAGCAGGAGTTTTTCGGTGAGGGTGGTTTTACCCGCGTCGGGGTGGGAAATGATGGCAAAGGTGCGTCTGCGACGCACTTCTTCGAGCGCGGTGGTCATGGTGGCGTCTAAGGAAAAGGTTTCGCATCATAGCGAGGCGCATGGTGCAAGGCCGGGGGCGCAAGCCCCTTGTCAGCCATGGCATGATGATTCGCTACATGCAACCTGGTGAATCATCATGCGCATTGGATTGATGTCAGACCTTCATGCCAACCGGCAAGCCTTGAGCGCTTGTCTGGAGCATGCGCGCACGCGCCATGTGGATCAGTGGGCTGTGTTGGGGGACTTGGTGGGCTATGGCGCTGACCCGGTTTGGGTGGTCGAGCAAGTCATGGCCATGGCCGAACAGGGCGCGGTGGTGATTGCGGGCAACCACGACCACATGGCGCTCAAGCCGCGCGACGATGGGCAGCTGGGTTCGAGCACTGCGCAGTGGACCAGTGAGCAGCTCAAGGCTGATCACAAGGCGTTTTTGCGCAGCCTCCCGCTCACTGCCGAATTGGAAAGCGCTTTGCTGGTTCACGCCAGCGCCGACAAGCCCGAGACCTGGCCGTATGTGAACGATGCGCGCGCGGCTGCGCGGTGCATGAGCGAGGCCAATGCCAAATTCGCGAAACGCCTAGTGATGGTGGGGCATGTCCACCATCAGGCGCTCTATTACAAGGGGCAGGGTCGCGAGTGGATGCCCTTCAAGCCCACGCCAGGTGTGGCCGTGCCCATTCCCCGCCACCGCGATTGGGTGGTGACGGTGGGCTCGGTGGGGCAGCCGCGCGACAAAGACCCGCGTGCGATGTACGCCATCTTTGAGCCCGACTCGCGCAAGATCTGGTTTCACCGCGTGCCCTATGACCACTCGGCAGCGGCGCAGGCCATTCGTAAGGCCGGTTTGCCGGCCTTCATGGCCGATCGTTTGGGGGTGGGTGCGTGATGGACATCGAAGAAGGCCTGGTCATTGATGACTTTGTGCTGGGTCCGCGCCTTTATGCGGGCGCCATGGCGCGTGTGCACGAGGTCAACTGGGTGGAGGGCAAGGCGCCAGCAGGCGTGGCGCGCTTTCCCATGGTGATGAAGATCCCACGCATGACGCGCAACGACGGCGCAGAAAACCTGGTGGGCTACGAGGTCGAGATGCAAATCATGCCGGCCTTGCAAGGGCGGCATGTGCCGCGCTTTGTCGCAGCGGGGGACTTGAGCCAGTTGCCCTACCTGGTGATGGAGCGCATAGAAGGCCAGACGCTGGAGCACCTCATGGAGGCGGTGGACGGCCCCATGCCGTTTGCCGATGCCGCTCGGCTGGGGGCTGCCTTGGCCAAGGCCGTGCACAGCTTGCACATGCAAAACGTCTGTCACATGGACTTGAAGCCGGCCAATGTGCTCATGCAAACCGATGGGCGTGCGGTGCTGCTCGATTTTGGTTTGTCCTGCCATGCCCACATGCCCGATTTGCTGGCCGAGGAATTGCGCAAGGCCGTGGGCTCGCCCGCGTGGATGGCGCCCGAGCAGGTGGTGGGTGTGCGCGGTGACGCGCGCAGCGATGTGTTTGCCGTGGGCGTGATCCTGTACGAGATGGTCACGGGCAAGTTGCCTTTTGGTGCGCCGCAAACGGCGGGCGGCTTGCGCCAGCGCCTGTGGATGGATCCCAGGCTGCCCCGGCAATTGCGCCCCGATGTGCCCGACTGGTTGCAAGAGGTGGTGTTGCGATGCCTGGAGCCCGAGGCCGCTGACCGCTATGCCTCAGCGGCGCAACTCGCGTTTGACTTGACCCACCCCGATCAGGTCAAGGTCACCGAACGCGGCAAGCGCGAGGTGGGCACCGGGTTTTGGGTCCACTTTCGGCGCTGGATCCGCGCTGCCGGGCGCGAGTACACCCCTTCACCTTTGCCCAAGCAGCTCACCGAGAACGTGCCAATTGTGATGGTGGGTGTGCCGCATCAGGATGTGAGTGATGAGGCACTGGACAACCTGCGCGATGCCGTGGCGCGGTCCCTGGGTTTGCGGCCGGGTGCGCGTTTGTCGTGCGTGACGGTGATCAGTGGCAGCCACAGCGGCGAGAGCGAGAGTGAGACCCATCGTCAGCACCTGGTGCGCCTGCAGCGCTGGGCTGAGGGCTTGCCGCTCGAAGGCCACCAGGTGTCCTACCACGTGATCGAGTCAGGCCAGGTGGCCGATGCCTTGCTCGCCTATGCCAGGGGCAATCACGTCAACCTCATCATCCTGGGGGCGGCCACGCACGGCTTGTCGACCCAACGCTTCATTGCCACCGTCCCCATCAAGGTGGCCATGCATGCGCCGTGCACCGTGGTGCTGGTCAAGGGCACGCGCGGCGCGCACGACGAGGAGCCGGCTCAGGAGGTGGATTCGCGCGCAGACATGGGCAACTGACCTTGCGCCGAGGTCTGCGTGGACTCGGGGTCGTCGAGCCACTTTTGCAGGATCTGCAAGAGCTGTTGCCGATCAAAGGGCTTGCCCATGACTTCGTTCATGCCTGCGGTTTTGCAGGCGGTGAGGGCGTCTGCAGCGAGGTTGGCCGTGAGGCCCAACACCGGCACCGACCTCATGGGCTCGGGGAACTGGGCTCGCAAGCGGCGCACCACCTCCGCCCCATCGAGGTCTGGCATGACCAGATCCATGATCACCGCGTCGTACAGGTGGTGTGTGAGCCGCTCGAGCGCGCTCAGGCCGCTGTCGGCCTCGTCGATCTGCGCGTTGGCAAAGCTGCGCTTGAGGGTGGTGATGAGCACCTTGCGGTTAACGGGGTTGTCGTCCACCACCAGCAACTTGACCGCGCGGTTGTTCGAGGGCATCTGAAAGTTGAGCGAGTCGTTGGCTTGCAAGGGTGCTTGGGCGTGGCCAAGCACCAGGCGCACGACAAAGGTGGAGCCTTGCCCGATGACGCTGCTGGCCACGATGTCGCCGTCCATGGCCTGCGCAAGGTTGCGGCTGATGGTGAGCCCCAGACCACTGCCCGTGTGGGGCTTGAGGTAGTTGGTGTCGTCCTCTTGCACCTTGATCTGGACAAAGGGGTCGAAGATGGCATTGAGCAATTCGGGCGCAATGCCGATGCCGGTGTCGTCGATCTCGGCCTGGAACAAAAACATCTTGGGCTGATCGGGGATGGGGGCGGTTTTGACGAACAGGCGCACATGACCCTTGTGCGTGAACTTGACCGCATTGCCCAAGAGGTTGATGAGGATCTGGGCAAAGCGGTTGCCGTCCATGCGCACCCACACGGGCAATTCGTTGTTCAGGTGCAAGGTGTAGTCGAGGCCGGCCTCGCGTGCCTGAGGCA
The DNA here is from genome assembly GCA_009919175.1 of Betaproteobacteria bacterium. Lineage (GTDB taxonomy): Bacteria > Pseudomonadota > Gammaproteobacteria > Burkholderiales > Burkholderiaceae_C > Limnohabitans. Next base: position 7,754 of record RGCL01000033.1, on the reverse strand, counting down.
TGACGGTCTCGAACACCCATTGCAAGGTCTGGGGCAGGTTGACCACCGTGGGGTGAATGGCCAGGTTGCCCACCCGCGATTGCGACAGATCGAGCAAGTCGTTGATCACGGCGAGCAAGTGCTTGGCCGAGGTGTTGGCCTGGTGTACGTACTGGCGTGTCTCGCTATCTAGGCTGTTTTGCGAATGGATGAGTGACAAATACCCCATGACCCCGTTCAAGGGGGTTCGCATGTCGTGGCTCACCATGGCAAGGAAGCGGTCTTTGTGGGAGTTGGCTTTTTGCAGCTCGGTGGTGAGTTGCTGCAACTCCTCGTTGCGCATGTGGATGTGGCGGATCTGGTGGATGTAATAGAGGTCGTACACAAAGGCCACAAAGCCCTGGGTCACGTGAATGCCCAGGTAGGTGAGGGTGGCCATGAGCAAGATGCCGGGATCGGTGGTGGCTGTGGGGGGCAGCAGCCCGGCCGATTGCACCGCACACAGCACCAGCACGCACACGCCGCCAAATGCCATGAGTGAATGGCTCCAGACGCGGTTGAGGATGAAGTAGGGCTGAATCGCCATCATGGTGAGCCAGGGCAGCGCGGGCGAGAGCAGCCCCAAGCCATGCGCAGCCGAATAAATCACCAGGCTCAACTGGCTCAAGTGGTAAATCATGTAGGCCTTGGTGCGGCCATAGCCCCGCATCCACAGCACCAGGCTGATCGATGCGCCCAGCGCCGCCATCAAGGCCCAGCGGGCATCGTCTTCCATGCCCAGATGAAACAAGAGCCCGGCAAGAAACAGCAACAAAACCAGGCCCACAGGCACAAAGCAGGCGAAGTAAAAGTCCTGGAGCAGTCTGATGCGCTGGGGGAATCGCCGCTTGAGTAGAGAGTAAAAGTCGTAAATTTGGGCCGGCTTCATCAAGGCCATTTTAGGGATGGGTATGCCTTGTTCCATGAGGGGGATAACGATTCCGCTAAAATTTATTCAACCGAGGAGCGCTGCAACCCCAAGCGGGTGAGGCTCGGTCGAAACCGCGCTCACCCACAAGCATGTGCGGTGAGCCGCCCGGTTCAATGTGCATGGCTTGTGGTCCCTTCGACAAACGGAGTCCACCATGAGCGCAGTCCTTAAACCCAACCCTTCTTCCGATTTCATCATTGCCGACATTGGCCTGGCCGATTGGGGCCGCAAGGAAATCAAAATTGCCGAGACCGAAATGCCGGGCTTGATGGCAATACGGGAAGAGTATGCCGCCAAACAGCCCCTCAAGGGCGCCCGCATCACGGGTTCTTTGCACATGACCATCCAAACGGCGGTGCTGATCGAAACCCTGCAAGCCCTGGGCGCCGATGTGCGTTGGGCTTCTTGCAACATCTTCAGCACCCAAGACCATGCCGCTGCAGCGATTGCTGCGCGTGGCACGCCGGTGTTTGCGGTCAAAGGTGAAAACCTCACCGAATACTGGGACTACACCCACCGCATTTTTGAATTCGGCATCAAGGGCAGCCCCACCGAAGGCCCCAACATGATCCTGGACGACGGCGGCGATGCCACCTTGCTCATGCACCTGGGCAAGCAGGCCGAGAAAAACCCTGGCGTGCTCGCCAACCCCGGCAGCGAAGAAGAGCGTATTCTCTTTGCCGCCATCAAGGCCAAGCTGGCTGAAGACGCGACTTGGTACAGCCGCAAGAGCGCGCAAATCATTGGTGTGACCGAAGAGACCACCACTGGCGTTCACCGCCTCAAGGAAATGTCTGCCAAGGGCACCCTGATGTTCCGCGCCATCAACGTCAACGACTCGGTGACCAAGAGCAAGTTCGACAACCTCTATGGCTGCCGCGAGTCGCTGGTCGACGGCATCAAGCGCGCCACCGACGTGATGATTGCGGGCAAAGTAGCCGTGGTCTGCGGTTATGGCGATGTGGGCAAGGGCTCGGCTCAGGCCTTGCGTGCACTCTCAGCCCAGGTGTGGGTCACCGAAATCGATCCCATCAACGCCTTGCAAGCCGCCATGGAAGGCTATCGGGTGGTGACCATGGATTGGGCCAAGGACAAGGCGGACATTTTTGTCACCACCACGGGCAACCGTGACGTCATCACCTATGAGCACATGGCCGCCATGAAGGACCAGGCCATTGTGTGCAACATCGGCCACTTCGACAACGAGATCCAGGTGGCTGACCTCGAAGCCAAATGCCAATGGGAAGAGGTCAAGCCTCAGGTCGATCACGTCATCTTCCCCGACGGCAAGCGCATCATCTTGTTGGCCAAGGGTCGCCTCGTGAACCTGGGTTGTGCCACCGGCCACCCCAGCTTTGTGATGTCGTCGAGCTTTGCCAACCAGACCATCGCCCAGATCGAGTTGTTCTCTCACCCCGAGAACTACGACTCGGGCAAGGTCTACGTGCTGCCCAAGCACCTCGACGAGAAAGTCGCGCGCTTGCACCTCAAGAAGGTCGGCGCCATGCTCACCGAGCTGTCGGATGAGCAAGCGGCCTACATCGGCGTGCCCAAGCAAGGCCCCTACAAGCCCGACACCTATCGTTATTGAACGTGCGAGCGGATCAACTGTTGGTGGAGCGTGGCTTGGCGAGCTCGCGCGCTCAGGCCCAACGGTTGATCGCATCGGGCGTGCAATGGCGTGTAGGCCATGGTGAATTCAGGCGCATCAGCAAGAACAGCGAGGACCTCGTGGTCCACGCCGAGTTGGCGGTGCTGGACGATGCCCAGACGCGCTATGTCTCCCGAGGTGGGCTCAAGCTCGAAGGCGCGTTGCGCACCACGGCTTGGGACCTCACTGGCTGGCGTTGCCTCGATGTGGGTCAGAGCACGGGGGGCTTCACCGATTGCTTGCTGCAACACGGCGCAGCTCAGGTCGTGGGGTTGGATGTGGGGCACGGGCAGTTGCACCCCAGCTTGCAGCAAGACCCCCGCGTGGTGTGCATCGAAGGGCTCAATGCCCGCAGTGTCGAGCCACTTGACCCGCGCATCCCCAAAGCGGCTCAGGGCTTTGACTTGCTGGTGGGCGATGTGTCGTTCATCTCGCTCACGCTGGTGCTGCCCGCGCTGGTGCCCATGCTCAAGGCCGATGGGCGACTGCTCATGCTGGTCAAGCCGCAGTTTGAGTTGCAGCCTCAGCACATTGGCAAAGGCGGCATCGTGCGTGACGACGCGCTCTACCCCGTGGTGGAGCAACGCCTGCGGCAATGCTGTGACGAATTGGGTCTGCGGGTTCAGGCCTGGCTCGACAGCCCCATCACCGGTGGCGACGGCAACCGCGAATTTTTCATTCAGGCCGTGCGGCCTCAGGGGGCATGATCAGCCCCAGCCCCAGCACAAGGATCAGACATCATGAAACTGCCCATCAGTTTTGAGTTCTTTCCCCCCAAAACGCCCGAGGGCGAAACCAAGCTGCGCTCGGTGAGCCAGGATTTGTCGGCCTGGCATCCGGCGTTTTTCAGTGTGACCTTTGGCGCGGGCGGCAGCACGCAAGAAGGTTCTTTGCGCACCGTCGAGTGGTTGCTGCAATCGGGCTTTGATGCCGCGCCCCACCTCTCCTGCGTGGGTGCGAGCGAAGACCGTTTGCGCGAACAGATCCGCCATTACCAGGCCATTGGGGTCAAGCGCATCGTTGCCTTGCGCGGCGATTTGCCCAGCGGCTACGGCCAGATGGGCAGCTTTCGCTACGCCAGCGATCTGGTGTCCTTCATCCGGCAAACGGCGGGCGATGCCTTTCACATCGAGGTGGCTTGCTACCCGGAAACCCATCCGCAGGCCAAGTCGCCGCAGGCCGACATCGATGCCCTGGCCATCAAGGTCAAGGCCGGAGCCAACAGCGCCATCACCCAATACTTTTACAACTCCGATGCCTACTTCCGCCTGGTGGACGATGCGTATGCCAAAGGGGTGGAAGTGCCCATCGTGCCAGGCATCATGCCCATTCTGAGCGCCACGCAGTTGATGCGTTTTTCCGATGCGTGCGGTGCTGAGATCCCGCGCTGGATTCGTCTGCGCCTGCAATCCTTTGGCGACGACACGGCCAGCATCAAGGCCTTTGGCCACGATGTGGTGACCGATTTGTGCGAACAACTCATCACTGCTGGGGTGCCAGGCCTGCACTTCTACACCATGAACCAAAGCCAGGCCGTGGGCAACATCCTCAAGGCCTTGTCAGCGCGCCTGACGTGAACCGCCCCGCCTGATGCGACTTAGCCCTGGTGCAGGGTGAAGCCCGCGAAGTGGTCTTGCCCCATGGCTTTGACCAACTGGGGCAGCGCGGCCTTGAGCCGCTCGTGCAAGGTGTGCGGCGGGTTGACCACAAACACGCCGCTCGCGCTCAATGGCCCCAAAGACCTGGGGTTGACCACGCCAGGCCGCTGGGGTGTGCCCTTGCCGCCCGACTGCACCCGCAAGCTCGCCTGCAACCACGGCTTGCCCGCCGCTTGTGCAAGCTTGGTGAGTTGCTTGGGCAGTTGTTGAGACTGGGGCCGGGCAATGATGGGATACCAGACCAGGTAGACGCCCGTGGCAAAACGCTTGAGGCAGGCCTCCAGGCTGGTGATCACGCGGGCGTAGTCGGTCTTGATTTCGTAGCTGGGGTCCATGATCACCAGGCCCCTTCGGCTGGGGGGTGGCATCAGCGGCGGCAGGCCTTCAAAGCCGTCGGCATGGTCCAGCCGCACGCGCCGCGCCCCCGCCCATTCCTTGACATGCTGACCCAGCACTCGCCAGTCGGTGGGGTGCATCTCGAAGAGGCGCAACTGGTCTTGATCGCGCAGCAGGTGCTGCAGCAGCCAGGGCGAGCCCGGATAAAGCCGTTGCCGGCCGCTGGGGTTGGCCGCTGTCAGCGCCTGCAGGTAGTCGGCCAGGGCTGGGCTGGGTGCGCCCACCTCGGCCAGGCGCTCGCGCAATCGTGCAATGCCGCTGAGGGCCTCGCCGCTGGTCTGGGCTTGGCGCTGCTCCAGGTCATACACGCCAGCGCCGGCGTGGGTGTCCACGGCCAGGATGGGCACGTCCTTTTGGGTCAGATGCCCCACCACGGACACCAGGGTCAGGTGTTTGAGAACGTCGGCATGGTTGCCGGCGTGAAAGGCATGGCGGTAGCTGAACATGGGAGGCTTTGCTTGTGGGGCCGGGCGAAACGCCGGCCTAGGCTGCATTGTCCTCAATTGCCGGGGTGGTTGGGCTGCCCGGTTTGGCCCCAAATGGGGCGGCCGGGACGGGCAGGCTGTTAGCCGCTACAATGCCCGGTTCTCGCAGCGAATCCATGGCCCCGCGGCGCAGAACATTCACCCACCTAAGAGGTTCCCAACAGAGGAACACCGACCGTGGAAAAGGGCCTAGCAATCCACTCTGAAGGAAAACCATGAGCACGTTCAGCGCAAAACCCGCTGATGTGAAGCATGAGTGGTTTGTGATTGACGCCACCGATAAGGTGCTCGGACGAGTAGCCAGCGAAGTTGCTCTCCGTTTGCGCGGCAAACACAAGGCCATTTACACGCCTCACGTCGATACCGGCGACTTCATCGTCGTCATCAATGCATCCAAGATCCGCGTCACGGGCAACAAGACCCTCGACAAGATCTACTATCGCCACTCGGGCTTCCCCGGCGGCATTTACGCGACCAACTTCCGCGACATGCAGGCCAAGCACCCTGGCCGCGCCCTGGAAAAGGCTGTCAAGGGCATGCTGCCCAAAGGCCCCCTCGGCTACGCCATGATCAAGAAGCTCAAGGTGTACGGTGGTCCCGACCATCCGCACACTGCCCAGCAACCCAAAGCGCTTGAGATCTGAGGAGACCTGGAATGATTGGTGAATGGAACAATGGCACCGGCCGTCGCAAATCCAGCGTCGCCCGCGTGTTTATCAAAAAAGGCTCCGGCAAGATCACGGTCAATGGCAAAGACATCGCCGCATATTTCGGCCGTCAAACCTCGATCATGATCTCCAAGCAACCCCTGGTGCTGACTGGTAACGAAGAAACCTTTGACATCCAGGTCAACGTCCACGGTGGCGGCGAATCCGGTCAGGCGGGTGCCGTGCGTCACGGCATCACCCGTGCCCTGATCGACTACGATGCAAGCCTCAAGCCCGCTTTGTCGGCTGCTGGCTTTGTCACTCGCGACGCCCGTGAGGTGGAGCGTAAGAAGGTCGGTTTGCACTCTGCACGCCGTCGCAAGCAGTTCAGCAAGCGCTGATCCCATTGCGAACCCCAAAAAGCCCGGCTTGCCGGGCTTTTTGCTTTGCGCCCCCTTGGCCAGCGGGGTTGGCGCACTTGCGCTAGGATTGACCCTAATAGGAGAACACCATGTCCACCGCAACCCAAACCGCTGACGCCGCATTTGATGAGCCGATTCTTTTCACCGACAGTGCTGCCGCCAAGGTGGCTGATCTGATCGCTGAAGAAGGCAACCCCGACCTCAAGTTGCGGGTGTTTGTGCAAGGCGGTGGCTGCTCGGGCTTCCAGTACGGCTTCACCTTCGACGAAGTCGTCAACGACGATGACACCACCATGACCAAAAACGGGGTGTCCTTGCTGATCGACGCCATGAGCTATCAGTACCTGCTCGGCGCAGAGATCGATTACAAGGAAGACCTGCAAGGCGCCCAGTTCGTGATCAAAAACCCCAATGCCACCACCACCTGCGGTTGTGGCTCGTCGTTTTCGGTCTGATTCCAGGCTCAGGCGGGGTAAATCGCACCCAGTACCCGCAAGCCTTTGCGGCCAGGCGTTGCATCAAGCGCCCATTGAGGGCGCCGCCCCCGCAGACCACAAGTTGTCGCGTCTGGGGTGCATGGCGGTTCAAGTCGTTGGCCACGGTGCGCACGCTCAACTCCAGCAGGGTCGCTTGCACATCGGCGCCAGCCACGTCGCGCCCCAATTGATCAAGCTGTGCCTGCAGCCAAGCCAGGTGAAAGTCGTCCAGGCCGGTGCTCTTGGGCACGGGGCGCTCAAAGTAGGGGTGGGCAATCAGCAGCGAAAGCAGGTCGGGTTGGACCTGGCCGCTGGCCGCCCACTGGCCTTGGTCATCAAAGCGCTGCCCGGTGTGCAGCTCGCACCAGCGGTCCATCAGGGCGTTGGCCGGACCGCAATCAAAGCCCAGCACCTGCCCCGATGCCGGCACCAGGCTCAGGTTGGCAATGCCCCCCAGGTTGAGCACCGCGCGGTCCTCTTGCGGGTCATGCAGCCAGGCATGGTGAAAGGCGGGCACCAGGGGAGCGCCTTGCCCGCCTGCGGCCACATCGCGGCTGCGAAAGTCGGCCACCACGTCCATGCCCACCTTCTCAGCCAAGAGGGCGGGTTGATTGAGTTGCCAGGTGTAGCCCACGCCATCGTGCAAGCCAGGCTGGTGGCGCACGGTCTGGCCGTGCGCACCCACAGCGCGAATGGCTTGCGCTTGCACCGGGGCGTGCTGCAACAGGGCCTTGACGGCTTGCACATACAAATCCACCAGGGCGTTGGCCGCCAGGGCGGCGCGGTGCAATTCGTTGGCACCGGGCTGGTTGAGGGAGAGGAATTGCTCGCGCAAGGCCTGGGGCATGGGCACGCTGGCATGCGCGTGAACCTGGATGCGGGGCGAAAAGCTGGCCAGCACGGCATCCACGCCATCGAGCGAGGTGCCAGACATCAGGCCGATGTACCACTCGGCCGATGCCATGCTGTTCATTCCACGGAGAGGGTTTGCAGGGTAGAGGCCTGAGCCAGTTCTTGTTTGGCGCTGGCGGCCAGCTGGTTGAAGCGCGCACGCCCTTGCGCGCTCACCG
>RGCL01000032.1 GCA_009919175.1 Betaproteobacteria bacterium | reverse complement strand
CCAGTAAGGCACCTGCAGCCAGTCCGGCTTGCACAGCCTGCTCGACCCAGCGCATGCCGTCGAGCAGGCTGTGCAAGCCGGACTGGCTGCAGGTGCCTTACTGGCCTGCGTGGAGTCCGTCGGTTTTGCAGCTGGCCTGGTGAGCCAGACCATCGATTACCTCAACACCCGTGTGCAGTTTGGCGTGCCCCTCTCCACCTTCCAGGCCTTGCGCCATCGCCTGGTGGAGATGTATGTGGCCTACGAAAACACCTACGGCATGACGCGCCAGATGGTACTGAGCCACAACGCTTCCCCTCAATCGCTCAAAGACATCCTGACTGCCAAGCTCTACATGAATCACGTGTCGCGGCAAGTGGGCGAGACAGCCATTCAGTTGCACGGTGGCATGGGCATGACCACCGAAACCCAGGCTGCCCGCCTTGCGGTGCGTGCCATTACCTCGGCCTTTGATTGGGGCGACAACGCGCAATGCCTGGACTGGCTGGTTGCACGCAACCTCGCGGAGGCGGCCTGATGTCGACGCACGCGCCCCCTCGGCGCCATGCCCTGAGCCCGTTGTTCACCCCATCATCGGTGGCGGTGATTGGTGCGTCTTCTGACCCCGATCGCATCGGCGGTCGCGTCTTGCGCTTCCTCATCGAGTCTGGTTTCAAGGGGCAACTTCACCCGGTCAACCGCAGTGGCGCCACCGAAATCCAGGGGCTCAAGGCTTATGCCCACATGAGCGATGTGCCCGGCCAAGTGGACCAGGCCATCGTCCTCACACCGGTCAACGGTGTCGAAGCGGCAGTGCGCGACAGCATTGCCAAGGGCGTTGAGTGCGTGCTGATCCTCACCGCTGGATTTGCGGAAATTGGCGCCGAAGGGCGCGCTTTGCAAGACCGCTTGCGTGACATGTGTCGTGCGGCAGGGGTTCGCATGGTCGGCCCCAACTCACTGGGCATCCTCAACCTCGCGAACCGGTATTTCGCCACCTTCTCCACCGTGCTCTATGGCCTGCAACCCCAGCTGGGGCGCATTGCCCTGGCCACCCAAAGCGGTGCCTTCGGGTCTTGCGCTTACGGCATGGCATCCCTCAGGGGGATGGGCTTTAGCCAGATCGTAGCCACGGGCAACGAGGCCGATGTGGACGTGGCCGAGTGCATCGATTACTTTGCTGACGATCCGGATACCGATGTGATTTGCGCGGCGCTGGAATCCTGCCGCGATGGCCATCGCCTGCGTGCTGCCCTGCTCAAGGCCGCTCATGCCGGCAAGCCCGTTTTGGTGATGAAGGTCGGCCGCACCGAACTCGGGGCGGCGGCGGCCAGCACGCACACGGGCAGCCTTGCGGGCAACGACGCTGCCTTTGACACGGTGTTTGCCGAATGTGGTGCGATGCGCCCCGACTCCATCGAGGCCATGCTCGACATCGCTTACTTTATTTCGGTCACCGGGCAACTGCCCGTCAATGAGGACATGGGCGTGGTCACCGGATCGGGTGGGATTGGTGTGCTCATGGCCGACCATGCGGGCGAATGGGGCATCTCCATGTCGCCCTTGAGCGCATCGGGCCAGGAAGCAGCGCTCGCGTTGTTGCCCTTTGCCGTGGCCGCCAATCCATTGGACATGACCGCTCAGGTCACCTCGGTTCCTGGCGGCGTGGGTCGCACCATCGAAGTGATGCTGCAGCACGGCCAGTACGGCACCGTGATGGCCTATCTCGCGCACTCGGGCCTCGCACCCTCGCGCTTTGCGCCCACGCTGGCACAACTGCGCGACTTGCGCGCGCGATACCCCGAGAAGAACCTGGTGCTGGTGATGCTCTCCACGCCCGAAGTCGACCAGCAGTTGGCCCAGATCGGCATCCCCTGCTTTGGCGACCCGACCCGCGCGATGGCCGCCCTGGCCGGTGCGGTGCGCATCGCACAGCGCCGCCAGAACCTCTATGCCTTGCCCCAATCACCCGCGCCAGCGGCGGCATCCTTGGGCGACGTGTCCACCGAAGCCCTGGCCAAGCAGGCACTGGGAGAAGCTGGTTTACCCATGCTGCGCGAGCGCCTGTGCGCCAACGCGACAGCTGCCGCTGAGGCCGCGCGCGAGCTGGGCTTTCCCCTGGTCGCCAAGATCGCCTCGCCCGACATCCTGCACAAGACCGAGGTCGGCGGGGTGATGCTCAATCTCCAGGACGAGCAAGCCGTGCGTGACGCCTTTTCCACGCTCATGCAACGCGCACGTGATGCGATGCCGCATGCCCGACTCGACGGCGTGCTGCTTGCACCCATGGTCAAGGGCGGCGTCGAAGCCATTCTGGGGGTACAGGTTGACCCCACCTTTGGTCCTCTGATCCTGTTTGGCGCGGGGGGCACGGCGGTGGAGCTCTACCGCGATGTGGCGCTGGCCTCAGCGCCCCTCAACCCCACGCGTGCGCGTGCGCTGATCGAGCAGGTGCACGCCAGCGCCCTGCTCAAAGGCTGGCGCGGCGCCCAAGCCCTGGACCTCAATGCCCTGGTCAATGCGTTGTGCGCTCTGTCTGACTTTGCCTGGCAGCACGCCCATGAACTCGACAGCATCGACATCAACCCCATGGTGGTGATGGCGCAAGGTGCTGTCTGTCTCGATGCCGTCATCACCCGAAAGGTTGCCCCATGAGTCAAGCTGCCCCTGGTTTGCCCAAGCCCGCCACCACCCTTGAAGATCTGCTCGACCGCGAAGCCATTCGCGACTGTCTGCACCGCTACTGTCGCGGCATAGACCGAATGGATGAAGCCTGCCTCAGGTCAGTCTATTGGCCCGATGCCACCGATCGGCACGGCCCCTATCAGGGCTCGGCCACCGGCTTTGTCGAATGGGCACTCGACAAGCTCAAAGATGCTGCGCGTGGCGTGCATGTCCTCAGCAACATCCTCATCGACCTGCGCGGTGATGTGGCGGGCGTGGAGTCCTACTTTCATGCCCTGCAAGCCGACCGGGACGAGCATGGCCAACCCCGCGAAACCATGCTGCTGGGCCGCTATGTGGACCGCTTTGAAAAACGTCAGGGCGAATGGCGCATTGCTCAGCGCACCGTCGTTTATGACTGGATCCGCCAGCAGCCCATGAGTGCCGACAGCGACTCGCAACGCTTTGGCGTGCGCCAGCCCAACGGGGCTCGCCAACCCCAGGATGCGCTCTACACAATGCTCGCCGGACTGTGAGACTTCAGGTTTCTTCAGGGTCGGGCTTCATGGACGCCGATAACTCGCGCACCAGCTTCAGATACTTGTCCTTGTTGGGGCGGATGCGATCGATGGTGCCACCCATGCCCAGCACCACGGCCTTGCCCTGAATCTTGACGGGCAACAACGTGGCCACAGTTGCACCACCCAACAACGGGATGTTTTCGGCATAGGCCGTTCGCTCCTTGCGCGCCTGCGCGATGCGCTCTTGCATCAACGCGAGTGGCTGGCGGTCCTGGCTGCGGGGGATGGCGATGTTGGCGCGGCGCACCAGTTTTTCGACCGCCGCATCGTTGTGGGTGGACAGCAGCAACCAGCCCGTGGCCGATTGGGTGAGCGGACGCAAGCTCCCCTCTTCGGTATGAAAGCGCAAAGGATGGGCCGACTGGATCACGCGAATGTGCTGAAGGTAGACGTCGTTTTGCAAGGCAATCGATACAGTCTCGCCAGTCGCCGCATGCAAGTCCTGCATCAGCTCAAACATCTCGCCGCGACCAAAGAGTTCGTGACTGATCCAGTCGCCCAGCGCAGCCACCTTGAGGGTCGGGAAATAAGTGCGTGCTGCCCGGTCGTAGCTCAGGTAGCCCATGGCCGTGAGGTTCTTCAACAACACTGTGGCACTGGAGGCTGGGTAGTTGAGTTGCTCGGCAATGCCCTTGAGGGACACGGGTTCGCGGTGCTGGCGAAAGAAATCCAGTACCTCCAACACACGAACCGCTGACTTGATGGGTGAGACAGTCATCAACATGCCCTGTGACATTCAGATGGATGATTTTCGCGGGTGAAGCGACCGGATAGCTTGCCGCCCTGCCCCAGCTTGGGCATGATGACTGCTCCACACCAGCCAGGAGTTAACGCATGAGAACCATCGTCACCGGGGCCGCGCGCGGCATTGGGCGCGCCATCGCCGAGCGGCTCGCGCACGATGCGCACCAACGGGGTGAAACGCCCCGCCTGGTCCTGGTGGACCAGCTCGGCGACGAGCTCGCCACGGTGGCCGCCCACCTCCAAACCCATTTCAATGCCGAGGTTCAGGTGATCACGGGACAAATGGCCAATGTGCAATTGCCCACGGTCGTGGCCGAGGCGGCTGCGCAATGGGGTGGGCTCGATGGCCTGGTGAGCAATGCGGGCTATGCCCAGCCCGGTGACCTCGTCAGCTTCGAACTGGCCGACTGGGACCAGATGTTTGCCGTCAACGTGCGCGCCCACTGGCTGCTCGCCAAGGCTTGCTTCCCCTTGCTCCAGAAGGCGCAGGGCAAGGTGGTCTTCACCACTTCGATCTCGGCGTCCAACCCCACCACACCCCTGGCGGCTTACAGCCCATGCAAAGCGGCCTTGCTGATGCTCATGCGCCAGTTGTCGGTGGAATGGGCACCCCACGGCATCCGTGTGAATTCGGTGTCGCCCGGCATGACCCTCACGCCTGGCACAGCGCCCGTCTACCAGGACACATCGGTGCGCGCACAACGTGAAGCCCGCATCCCCGCTCGCCGCATCGGCATGCCCGAAGACATCGCCGGTGCAGTGGCCTTTTTGCTCGGACCCGATGCAGACTATGTGCATGGCGTGGAGTTGATGGTGGATGGCGGGCTGCAACACACAGTGATGGTGAGCCCGGTGATGGACGGTTGGCGAGCCGTCCAGCGCCCCTCAGACCGCTGAATAGCCACCATCTGCCGAGAGCATGGTGCCATTGACATAGCTGGCCATGGGGCTGGCGAGGAACACCACAGGTCCGGCAATCTCTTCGGGCTGCCCCAGGCGACCACAAGGGATGCGCGCGACAAAACGCTCCAGCCTTTCGGGGTTGGCGCGGGTCGCCTCGGTCATGGGCGTGACGATGACGCCTGGCGCAACCGCATTGACGCGGATGCCGTCCTTGCTCAGATCCGCCGCCATGGATTGGGTGAGCAGCTTGACCGCCCCCTTGGATGCCGAATAGCCCACGGCATTGGGCTGCCCATGCAAGGCCGCCCCCGAGGCGATGTTGACGATGCAGCCGCGCGTGTGGCGAAGGTGTGGCAAGAAAGCCTGAATGGTGTTGAAGACGCCAAACAGGTTGACGTCAAACACCTTGTGGATGCTTTCCTGGGCGCGGGGGCTATCGATGCCCTCGCGGATGATGACGCCCGCGTTGTTCACCAGGGTGTCCACCTGACCCACCTCGCGCGCCACCTGCTGAGCAAGCGCCGCGCAGGCCTCAGGCTGGGTGACATCCAGGCCATAGGACCAGGCTTGCCCGCCTTGGGCACGAATGGCGACCAAGGTGGCCTCGCAGTTGAGGGATGGATGATCGGTCGCCACCACCCGCGCGCCTGCTTTGGCGCAGGCCACGCCAATGGCCTGACCGATGCCGCGACTCGCGCCCGTGATCAGCACCAAACGGTCTTGAAGCAAGCCCTGTGTCATGTCGACTCCTTGGCAGGGGTGGACCGCACCGACCAAGGGAGCACATTTCGCAACTGGCCCACCACACCCTTGCGAAACACCATCACCACCACCACAAAAACAGCACCCTGGATGATCAAAACCCATTCTGCAAAGCTTGCCAGGTAATGCTCCATGGAGCCCATGATGACGGCACCCACAATGGGGCCAAGCATGGTGTTGAGCCCACCCACGATGGACACCAGCAAGGCTTCACCGGAGGTGGTCCAGCTCACATCGGTGAGCGTGGCCAGCTGAAAGGCCAGCACCTTCATGGCACCGGCCAAACCAGCTAGCGAGGCAGACAGCACAAAGGCCAGCAGCTTGTAACGGTTGACCTGGTAGCCCAGCGACTTGGCGCGGGCTTCGTTGTCGCGGATCGCCCGCAGCACCTGCCCAAACGGTGAATGCACGGTGCGATAGATGAGCCAGAAGCCAAAGCCAATGGCCAGCAGGCACACATAGTAGAAAACCAGTGTGCTTTCGGTGTCGAGCACGCCAAAAAACCTCGGGCGCGGCACGGCCTGCAAGCCGTCTTCGCCACCCGTGAAGGGCATGCGCAAGGCCAAGAAATACACCATCTGGGCAAACGCCAGGGTGATCATGGAGAAGTAAATGCCCTGGCGTCGAATGGCCAACAAACCCGTCAGCAGGCCAAACACCATGGCCACCCCCATGCCGGCCAAGATGGCCAGGCTGCCGTCCCAGCCCCAGGCCTTGGCGACAAAGCCGGTGACATAGGCTGCCGATCCATAAAACATGGCATGGCCAAAGGACAACAGACCGGCATAGCCAATGAGGAAGTTGACCGACGCAGCAAGCAAAGCCAGGCACATCAGCTTGATGAGGAACATGGGGTAGACCAGCCAGGGCAAAACGCAAGCCAAAGCCACGCCAGCGAGCAACCACCAGCGCAAAGAGGCCGGTGGCTGGGGCGCGGCGGGGATGGTGGGGACAGAAGTGCTGCTCATGGTGGAACTCATTCTGCGCGACCAAACAAGCCGTTGGGTCGCAATGCCAGGGTGAGGATCATGACGATGAAGATCACGATGCCCGCGTAATCGGGTGCAAACAGCTTAGTCAGGCCTTCGAGCAAGCCCAGACCGAACCCGGTCAGGATGGAACCCAAGATGGAGCCCATGCCCCCAATCACCACCACGGCAAACACCACGATGATGAGGTTGGCGCCCATGTGTGGGCTCACCTGGTAGATGGGCGCTGCCATGACCCCGCTAAAGCCCGCGAGTGCCACCCCAAAACCGTAGGTGAGCATGAGCATGCGAGGGACATTGACGCCAAAGGTTCGAACCAGGTTGGGGTTCTCGTTGGCCGCGCGCAGGTAGGAACCGAGTTTGGTGCGGTCAATGAAATACCAAGTGCCCAGGCACACCCCCAGGGCCACAACAATCACCCACAGGCGATACCAGGGGATGAAGCTGATGGCGATGTCCAGCCCTCCCGACATGGGGTTGGGATACGGCTGACCACTGATGCCGAACTTCAGGCGAAAGGCACCTTCGAGCAACAGAGACACCCCCAAGGTGAGCAGCAGGGCATAGACATGGTCTACAGCGTACAAGCGGCGCAGCATGTATCGCTCCATCAGCATGCCCACCACGCCCATGACCACGGGCACGATGAGCAAAGCCCACCAGTAGCTCAGGCCAAAATATTCCAGCAGGCCCCAGGCCACAAAGCCACCCATCATGTACTGCGCACCGTGGGCGAAATTCACCACGTGCAGCAAGCCAAAGATGATGGCCAGCCCCAGGCTCATGAGGGAATAAAACGCCCCATTGATCAAGCCAATGACAACTTGACCCACCAATGCCGGAGTAGGAACGCCAAAAAAGGTGTCCATCTCTCAGTGCTCCACTTGATCCATGATGCGATGCTTCACTTGCCTTGGCTCCTTACAGTCCCAGCAGTTTTTCAATTTCTTCACGCCGCCCCACAATGTCTTCGCGACGGAACTGCGCCACCACCTCGCCCTCTTCGATCACATAAAAGCGATCGGCCAGCGCCGAGGCAAAGCGAAAGTTCTGCTCGACCATCAGCACGGTGAAGCCGCGTTCACGCAAAGTGCGGATGACCTCCCCGATCTTTTGAACGATGACAGGCGCCAAACCTTCGGTGCATTCGTCCAGCAGCAACAACTTGGCACCCGTGCGCAGGATGCGTGCAATGGCCAGCATTTGCTGCTCGCCCCCCGAGAGCTTGGTGCCCTGGCTTTTGCGCCGTTGAGCCAGGTTGGGGAACAGGGCGTAAATCTCGTCCAGGCTCAAGCCGCCGGGCATGAGCACCGGGGGCAGCAGCAGGTTCTCTTCGGCAGAGAGGCTGGCAAAAATGCCGCGCTCTTCAGGGCAATACGCCACCCCCAAGTGGGCAATGGCTTCGGGCGGCAGGCCTTCTGTGGGTTGGCCTGAGAGTTCAATGCGCCCACTGCGGCGCTCGAGCAAGCCCATGATGGCACGCAAAGTGGTGGTCTTGCCCGCCCCATTGCGTCCGAGCAGGCAAACGATTTCGCCTGGCTTGACTTCCAGGTTAATGTCGTGCAGGGCCTGGGTGTCGCCATAAAAGCCTTGCAGGTGAGTGACGCGCAGCAGCGCCTGGCCAGAGTTGTCGCGTTCAGTCATGTGCGCCTCCCACATAGGCCTCGATCACACGAGGGTCTTGCGAGACTTGCTCATAGCTGCCCTCGGCGAGCACCTCACCCGATTGCAGCACAGTGACCTGGTCGCACAGCCGGGCAATGACCTTCATGTTGTGCTCGACCATCAAGACGGTGCGCCCCTTGGCGAACTCGGCGATCAGGTCCATCACCGGACCAATGTCCTCGTGACCCAAGCCAGCCATGGGCTCGTCGAGCAAGATCAGCTCCGGCTCCATGGCAATGGTGGTCACCAACTCGAGCGCACGCTTGCGGCCGTAGGACAAATCGGCTGCCGGTGCATGCAGCCATTTCTCCAGACCAACGCTGCGAATGAGCGCATAGGCACGCGCGTTGAGTTCGTCGAGCACGGCCTCATTGCGCCAGAACGCAAAGTTACCCCCACGCTGGCGTTGCAGCGCCACGCGCACGTTTTCCATCACGCTCATCTGGCCAAACACGGCAGAAATCTGAAAGGAACGGACCAAGCCCATGGCGGCCACGCTGGCCGGGTCACTGCGCTCGATGCGTTGGCCGTTGTAGGTGATGGTGCCAGCAGTCGGTTGCAAAAAGGTGGTGAGCAAATTGAAGCACGTGGTCTTGCCCGCGCCATTGGGACCAATGAGGGCGTGGATGCCATGACGCCGCACGCGCAAATCCACGTCCTTGACGGCGTAAAAACCCCGGAACTGTTTGCTCAGTCCGCGTGCTTCGAGGATGTAGTCTTCACTCATGGGAATGGGTCAGTTGGGGAGCGGTTGATCAAAGGTGGGCATAGGTGGCCCCCCCATCGACTTTGATGTATTCGCCGGTGACAAAGCCACTGGCGGGTGAGGCCAGAAAACCCGCCACGCGCGCCACGTCTTCGGGCGTGCCCACGCGCTGCATGGGCGTGCGCGCGAGGCGTTTTTGGACCATCTCTGGGGTGACGTTGACCATCACCCCTTCGGTGGTGGTGAAGCCCGGACAAATGGCGTTGACGCGGATGCCCCGCGGACCGAGGTCTACCGCACCCGCGCGGGTCAAACCTAACACACCGGCCTTGACGCCTGCATAGGTCAATCCACGGGGCAAGCCAAGAAAGGCTGCTGCCGAGGACACGTTGATCACGCTGCCGCCCTCGCCCATGTGGGCATCGGCGGCCTGGATGCCCCAGATCACCGATTCAAACCCGGTGCCCACCATGCGCCGGACCATCTCGGGGGTCAATTCAGAAATGGGGCCATAGCGCACCCACATCGCATTGCTCACGAGGATGTCCAGACGCCCATGAACGGACTTGAGTTGGGCGGCGGCCTCCATGATCGTGCTTTGCTCGGCCACGTTGCCACCAAACGCCATGGCCGCTTGGCCTTTAGCGGCAAGGGCAGCCACGGCCTCCTCGGCCAATTCCTTTTTGAGATCGAGCACACCCACGGTGGCACCCAGGTCCGCCAGGTGCGTGACGATGGCGCGACCAATCCCACGCGCACCGCCAGTCACCAGGGCAACGCGCCCTGCCAGTGAATGGGCTTGCGCGCTCATGTTGGATGCATTCATGCGGCTTTCTTTCACAGTTCCCAGTGGGACAAGGTTTCAACTTCGATCGGCAAAACGCACCTCGGGCAATCCTTTGACGCCCGCACCACGGATGGCCAGCAAGCGGCCAGCGCGCGGGTCGTCGGTTTTGATGGTGTTGCCGGTGTCGCTCAGGCTGGTCACGTACAAGGTATCGAGTTCGGCGCCACCCACACACACACAGCTGGGATAGGGTGTGGGCAAATCCAGCACGCGATCGAGCGCACCGTCGGGCTTGAATCGTGCAAGCTGCCCCTTCATGACCAAAGCCACCCACAGGCCGCCTTGGGCGTCTACCGCTGCGCCATCTGGACCTGAACCCAGGTCGGAGGTATTGGCGAACACACGCTGGTTGGAGGCGTTGCCCGTAGCCGGGTCGTAATCGTAAATGCGGATCTGATGCGACAGGCTGTCGGCAAAGTACATCTGGCGGCCATTGGGGCTGAACGCAAGGGTGTTGGAGACGCGAACGCCCTGATCCAGGGTTCGCAACTCGCCAGTGGGTTGCAACTGGTAGAGCGACCCCACGGGTGTGGCGGGCGCGAGCTGAAGGGAGCCCACCAAGAAGCGCCCTGCGCGGTCGGTGCGCCCATCGTTGAGTCGCATGCGGGGTTCGGGATGGCTCACACTGGCCAGGTGAGTCAGCACGGTCTTGCCCTCAGCTTGGTCGACATCGAGAAAGCCCAGATCGCTTTGCAGGGCCACCAGCAAGCGGCCGCTCTCGCACAAGGCAATGGAGCCGATCTCGGAGGGCAGCAGCCAATGGCGGAGCTCGCCACTGGCGGGTGTCCAGCGATGAACCAGACAACGCTTGGAATCAATCCAGTAGAGGGCCTGAAGACGCTCATCCCAGAGTGGACACTCGCCCAGCCGATCACGCTGCTCACCCACTGAGTCGATCTGCAGCATGGTGTGGTTGGTTGCGAGGTCCAGCATCGGCATGAAGAGTGATTTACTTCTTCACGAAGTCGCATCCGCCTTCGGCCATGGGTCGGAAGACCTGATCAGCAGGGATCTCACCCTTGATCACATAGTAATCGTACTTACCCTTGGATTCGGCCGGGGTCTTGACCAGTGCCGAGTAAACCGGACGCATGGTCTGACCGTCTTCGCGAATGCGCACGTTCTTCATGGAGAAGTCATTGATGGGCGTCGCCTTCATCTTGGCCATGACCGCAGTGCCTTCGTCGGTGTTGGCCGCTGCCACGCTCTTGAGGTAGTGCGTGGTGGCGCTATAGGCGCTGGCCATGATGTAGGTGGGTGCGACACCGTTGTTGCGATCCATGAATCGCTTGGCCCAAGCGCGGGTCTCGTTGGTATGGTCCCAGTACATGGGGTCGGTGAATTGCAAGCCTTGGGCAACGTCCAGACCCATGGCATGCACCGCATTGATGGTCATGCCGAACACGGAGACCGCTTGTCCGCTGCGGGCAATGCGGAACTCAGCGGCCTGCTTGAGCGCGTTGGTCTGGTCCAGACCCGCATTCAGCAGCACGATGGCTTGCGCCTTGCTGGCCTGAGCTTGCATCAGATAGGAAGAGAAGTCAGTGGTGCCCAGGGGGTGTTTGACCGAGCCCACAACCTTGCCCCCGGCAGCCTCGATGAACTTGGTGGCCTCGGCCTGGAAGGCTGCGCCAAAGGCGTAGTCCACCGAGATGAAGTAGAAGGACTTGATGCCTTGGCTCATCAAGCTCTGGACACCGGCCTTGGGCATGGAATAGGTGTCCACCGCGAACTGGATGTTCATGGGGGAACAGGCCTTGCCCGTGAGGTCAGAGGCCACTGTGCCAGCGATCAGGTAAGGCTTTTTGGCTGCCTTCATCATGTTGCTCACCGACAAGGCGATGGAAGAAGCCGAGCCGCCCACGATGGTGTCGATCTTTTGCTGCTCCAGCCACTGGCGTGCGATGTTGGTGCCGACGTCGGGTTTGTTCTGGTCATCTGCAATCACCACCTCGACGGGCTTGCCCGCCACTTTGCCGCCAAAGTCTTCCACGGCCATGCGAACGGCCAGGACCGAGCCAGGACCACCGTTGCCCGCATAGGGACCCGTCATGTCGGCCATCACGCCGATGCGCACCACGTCATCCGAGATTTGTGCCTGAGCGCCCGAGGCGATCAAAAGGGCAGTGACTGCGGTTGCAAGCAGTGTTTTGCGATTGAGTTGAGCCATGTGCATATCTCCTTAGCGTTTGGCGGGGCGATGGGTTGTTGTGTTCGCCGGGGTTGGGATGAAGGGACAGGGAAAGAAGCTGAAAAAAACCTGAAAACCAGTTGAATGGGGATGATGGAAAAGCTGGCGGCACGATCGGGGCATCAAACTCACCTGCCGGTCGGTAAGTTGATCCTAGCAGTCGCCCTCTGGCCGTTCAATGGCCGTGTGAAAGCATGTGTTAGGTGTTTTCCATAGGGCGTGCGGGGCATGGCTCACACCGCCTCTTGGACTTGCCGAGCGGTGAAAGAGAGCACCTTTCGGTAGCCGTCTTGTTTGGCCGCCTCGCAGTGTTCACGGTACTTGTGAAAGCCGCCGGTGAACAAGGTCAGACCCAGGGGCTTGTCTTTGACGTTGGCGCCCAAATACCAGGTCTTGGCCTTGAGCAGGAGGCTGTTCTTGGCCAACCCGCCCACGATGTCCATCCAGGCCTTTTCGGCTTGGGGCGTGACCTCTGCCGAAGCCATGCCTGTTTTCTCCATGTGGACCATGAGGTCAGCGATCCAATCCACATCGTTCTCGCTGATGCGGATGATGTTGGCCAGGGCAGCCGGTCCGGTGGGGCCGGTGGTCATGAAGAGATTGGGGAATCCCTCCATCATGAGTCCGAGGTAAGTCGATGCGCCGTCTTTCCATTTCTGATTGACGGTGCGCCCTTGGCGTCCCACCACATCAAAGGCAGTCAGCGCGCCCGTGAGCCCGTCGTAACCGGTGGCGAGGATGAGCATGTCCAGCTCGAACTCCCCTTTCTCGGTGCGAACGCCCTTCTCGGTGATCTCCACAATGGGTTGCTCGTAGAGGTCCACCAGGTGCACATTGGCCTGGTTGAAGGTTTCGTAATAGCTGGTGTCCAGACAGGGGCGGCGCGCAAAAATCGGATAGCCACGGGGCTTGAGCTTTTCAGCCGTCACCGGGTCTTTGACCACCTCGCTGATTTTGTTGCGCACAAAATTGGCCACATGTTCGTTGGCTTCTTCATTGACCAGCAAATCAGAGAAAGTGCCCAGCATGGCCAAGCCGCCGTTTTTCCACGCATCCTCGAGCAGCGTCTGGCGCTGAGCCGGTGTGACGGTGAAAAAACCCCGCGTCGACTGCGGGCGCGTGCCGCCCACCGCGCTGTTGCGCGCCGCCATGCGAATGCCCGCATAGTTGCGTTTGACCTCGGCCACGTAATCGGGCTCAAGGGGCACGTTGCGCATGGGCATGGTGAAGCTGGGGGTGCGCTGGAAGACAAACAGCTCGCCAGCGGTCTTGCCCACCTCCTGCACGATCTGAATGCCAGTGGAACCCGTGCCAATCACACCCACGCGCTTGCCCTCAAAACGAACGGGCTCGTGCGGCCACCGCGCAGCGCGATGCAACTCGCCCTTGAAGCGGGCGAGCCCAGGGATTTCAGGGTCTTTGGGCACCGACAGCGGGCCAGTGGCCATGATGCAATAAGGGGCCTCCCACACCTGACCTTGTTCGGTCTTGAGCACCCAGACTTTGCGCGCTTCGTCCCAGGCGGCCCGGGTGATGCGGGTATTGAATTGGAAATGCTTGTTGAGGTCCAGGCGCTTGGCCACGAAATTGATGTATTCAAGCAATTCAGGCTGGGCAGCAAATTGCTCGGACCAGGTCCACTCCTGCTCGATCTCAGGCGAGAAGGAAAAACTGTAATCAATCGAGGGCAAATCCACACGGGCACCGGGGTAGCGGTTCCAATACCAGACGCCGCCTAGGCCGCCGCCCGCTTCAAAAGATTGGATCTCAAGACCCATCTCACGGAATTTGTAGGTGGCATACATGCCCCCAAAGCCGCCTCCCACAATCAACACATCGACCCGCTTGGGCTGGTTTGTCGTCATCATTGCCTCCAAGGGTTGCATCCAGCTGAATGGACGCGGATGATGATGCCTTACCGATCGGTAAGCTGACAACAGGGGTCACCCATATGTCTCTCAAATTCACATATGTATTAAACCGAGCTCCTTGCGGATGGCCGGGATGATGGTCGAGCCCCAAAGTTCGAGCTGCTTGAGCATGGTCTTCTGATCGAAGTCCCCGAGCTGGGTTTGCAGGGCAATCAGCTTGGGTTTGAGGGTGCGGATTTCGGTCAGCATCTTGTCGATCACCTGGTTGACCGAGCCCACGGGCAGGTTTTGTTTGAGCTGGTCAAAGCTCAGGTCTGTGGGTGAGGGCTCCTCCTTGACCATGTAGCCATCTTCAGACTGAGCGCGCCGGTGCTTGAGGCTCTCGGACACCCGGCGCTGGAACCGTGCGTTGTCCAGGTAGCTGTCGATCTCGGCGGTGCTGTCGCTCGCATACGCGCAGCGCAGGAGACCAAATTTGACATCGCGGTCCAGGTCTTTACCGTTGTCCTGAGCCACCTGCTCCATCTTGTCTCGCAAGCCACTGAGGGCCTCGTTGCCACCCAGCAAGGCCGTCACAAACAGGTGATGCCCATCACGCACACCGCGCCCCAATGTTGCAGGGTGACCAGAGGTGACCCAGATCGGGGGCGCCGGCTGCTGCAGGCAGCGCACGGCAATCGAGCTGGGAGGAATGTCCAGGTACTTGCCGTGGTACTCAAAGGTTTTTTGTGTCAGGCCCAGAGGCAACACGTCCATGAACTCGTTGTAGATGGCACCGGACTCGGCAATCTTGACGCCAAAGCGCTCGAACTCGAACTCTTGATAGCCCGAGCCCACACCCAGATCCAGGCGGCCATTGGAGACCGTGTCAACAAACCCGATTTCAGCCAAGAGGCGTGAAGGGTTGTAGAGGGGCAGGATACACACCGCCGTGCCCAGGCGAATCGTTCTGGTTTTCGCCGCGATGTGCGCAATCGTCATCAGCGGCGAAGGCGACAAGGAATAGTTGTTGAAGTGGTGCTCGGCATACCAGGCGGAGGAAAAGCCCGCTTGCTCCGCCATGATGGTCTGCTCGATGGTGTTTCGGATCACGTGCTCCGAGGACTGGTGGTAGCCACGCTGTTGTGCCAACAAAAAAACGCCAAACTCCATCGCAGTCTCCTTGTGGGATGGCTTACCGTTGATGAATTCTAGAAAATATCTCCATGCCCTTTTTCCTCGGTATATTCCCTCAGGGTCAAGCACCCTTTAGGTGTCAGAATTTGTTTCTTTAGTCTGGAGATCTGCCAAATGAAATTGCACTCATCCCTTCACCGTGCCCTGATCGTTGCCGGTCTGGCGACCACCGTCATGGGCCTGTCCTTGCCGGCACACGCTGGCAAAACCATCGACGCCATCAAGCAGCGTGGCCAGTTGGTCTGCGGGGTCAACACCGGCCTGGCTGGCTTTGGCGCCGCTGATAGCCAAGGCAAGTGGAGCGGTTTGGATGTGGACGTGTGCCGTGCTGTGGCTGCTGCCTTCCTGGGCGACGCTGAGAAAGTCAAGTACGTGCCCCTCACTGCCCCTCAGCGTTTCACCGCCTTGCAGTCTGGCGAGATCGACATCCTCTCGCGCAACACCACCCTCACCCTCACCCGTGATGCGTCGTTGGGCTTGACCGCCATTGCACCCACTTATTACGACGGCCAGGGCTTCATGGTGCCGGCCAAATCGGCCCTCAAGAGCGCCAAGCAGCTCAAAAACGCCACGGTGTGCGTCCAGTCGGGCACCACCACCGAGAAGAACCTCACCGACTTCTCCAAGGCCAACAACCTCAACCTCAAGCCCGTGACCTTCTCGGACTTGCCCTCCTCTACCGCCGCCTACTTCTCGGGTCGCTGCAAGGCCTACACCACCGATGCCTCTGGCCTGGCTTCCATCCGCTCCAAAGAAGCCAAGGATCCCAAGGACCATGTGATCCTGCCCGATCTGATCTCCAAAGAGCCCCTCGGTCCCATGGTTCGCCGTGGCGATGACGAGTGGACTGCCATCGTCAAATGGGTGGTCTATGGCTTGATCGAAGCCGAAGAGTACGGTGTCACCCAGGCCAACGTTGAAAAACTCAAGGCCGAGACCGACAACCCCGCCATTGCCCGCTTGCTGGGCAAATCCGACGACATGGGCAAGCTGCTTGGTTTGGAGAAGGACTGGATGGCGCGCGCCATTGCCGCCACCGGCAACTATGGCGAGATGTTTGACCGCAATGTGGGTCCCAAAACGCCTTTGGCCCTCAATCGCGGCCTCAACGCCCAGTGGAACAAGGGCGGCCTGATGTACGGTCTGCCAGCACGCTGATCGGCACCCACCCCAAGGCGGTTGTACGATTCGTCGTCAACCGCCTTTTTCTTTGGCCTGAAACATGAACATCAACTGGCGCAGTCAAGCGGGCCGTTCCTGGCTTTATCAAATCCTGGCCATCGCCCTCGTGGTGCTGGTGGCCGGCTGGCTCATCAACAACACCCTGGTCAACATGAAGGCCAGAGGCATTCAAAGTGGCTTTGATTTCCTGCTGCAAAGCGCAGGCTTTGCCATCGGCGAGAGCCCCATCCCCTACGATGCCGACAACCCCTACTGGAAAGCCTTCCTCGTGGGGTTGCTCAACACCGTGCGTGTGGCCTTGGTGGGCATCATCCTGTGCACCGTGCTGGGCACGCTGGTGGGTGTAGGTCGCGTATCGAGCAATGCCCTGGCCCGTGGGATCTGCTATGCCTACACCGAGCTCTTTCGCAACATCCCGGTGCTCTTGCAACTCATGATGTGGTACATACTGATGGTCGAGTGGATGCCTGACCCCGATGCCCCCTTGCGGTTGGGCAACTGGCTGCTCTTTAGCAAGATGGGCTTGCAAATGGCCTTTCCGGTGTGGGTGGACCATGCGCCATTCATTGGCCTGAGCCTGCCCGAGTTGGTAGATGGCGAATACCTGGGCGGCCTCACCCTCACCCCCGAATTTTTTGCCTTGACGCTGGGCTTGACGCTCTACACCGCCGCCTTTGTGGCCGAGGTGGTGCGCGGCGGCATCCAGTCGGTCTCACGGGGGCAGCGCGAAGCCGCGCAAAGCCTGAGCCTCTCGCCCTGGCAGACCACGCGGCTGGTGATCCTGCCTCAGGCCATGCGCGTGATCGTGCCCCCGCTCACCAACCAATACCTCAACCTCACCAAAAACTCTTCGCTGGCTGTGGCCATTGGTTACCCTGACTTGGTCAACATCGCCACCACCTCGCTCAACCAGACGGGGCGTGCGGTGGAATGCATTGCGGTCATCATGACCGTCTACCTCTTCCTGTCGCTGTTGACCTCGTTCGTGATGAACGCCTACAACCGCAAAGTGGCCATCAAGGAGCGTTGATCATGAGTGCCACCTTCACCCCCATTGCAGCCAGACCCGCGCCTGCGAGCTCGCAGGGCTTGCTGGCCTGGACCAAGGCCAACCTGTTTGGCTCACCAGCCGATACGGTCATCACGCTGGTCATCCTGCTGGCCTTGCTGATGTTCCTCCCCCGCGCGATCGAGTGGACCTGGATCAACGCCGTCTTCGATCGCAACGCCGAGCTGTGCCAGCAAGCCCGTGGCCTGGGCGCATGCTGGGGCGTGGTGACCGAGAAGTACCGCGTCATCATCTTTGGTCGCTACCCCTTTGACGAGCAATGGCGCCCCCTGGTGGCCACCGGCCTCATGGTGGCCTTGCTGGTGGTGAGCTGCATCCGGTTGTTTTGGCACCGCGCCCTGGTGGTGCTGTGGGCGGTGGTGCTGCTGGCCTACTTTGGCCTCATGTCGGGCTCGCTGTTTGGCGTTTCCCTGGGGCTGAGTCACGTTTCAACCGACCAGTGGGGTGGCTTGCCCCTGACCATCATGCTCTCCACCCTGAGCATCGTGATGGCCTTTCCCCTGGCCGTGCTGGTTGCTCTGGGTCGGCGCAGCGACATGCCAGCCATCCGCAGCCTGTGCATCACCTATGTGGAACTGGTGCGGGGCGTGCCGCTGATCTCGGTGCTCTTCATGGCCAGCTTCATGTTCCCCTTGCTCATGCCGCAAGGCACCACGCCCGACGTGCTGTTGCGCGTGGTGGTGGGCATCACCCTGTTTGCCGCAGCCTATCTGGCCGAGATTGTCCGTGGCGGCTTGCAAGCCATTCCACGCGGTCAGTTCGAGGCTGCCGCCACCCTGGGACTGAGCTATTGGCAAACCCAATACAAGGTGGTGCTGCCGCAAGCCCTCGCGCATGTGGTGCCCGGCATCATGAACAACTTCATTGCCATCTTCAAGGACACCTCGCTGGTGTCCGTCGTGAGCCTTTACGAGCTCTCAGGCGCCATGAAGATGGCGGTCGAAGGCGATGCCAACTGGCGCCCCTTCAAAATCGAAGCCTACTTGTTCATCACCCTCATTTATTTCCTCTTCTGTTTTGCGATGTCGCGCTATAGCCTCTGGGTTGAGCGTCAACTCGCACGCAGTCATGCACGCTGAAAGTCCAGTCATGTCCAATCCCATCATCCGATTTGAAAATGTCAACAAGTGGTATGGCGCCTTCCATGTGCTCAAGGACATCAACCTGGATGTGCAAGCCGGCGAGCGCATCGTGGTCTGCGGCCCTTCCGGGTCAGGCAAATCCACACTGATTCGCTGCATCAACCGACTTGAAGAACACCAGCAAGGCAAGCTGGAGGTCCTGGGCATCGAGCTCACCGACAACATCAAGTCCATCGATGCCGTGCGCAAGCAAGTGGGCATGGTGTTTCAGCAGTTCAACCTCTTTCCTCACCTCACGGTGCTGGACAACCTCACCCTCTCGCCCATCTGGGTGGGCAAGGTCTCCAAGGAAGAAGCCCAAGAGCGCGCCATGCAGCAACTCAAGCGCGTGCGCATTGCCGAGCAAGCCCTCAAGTACCCCTTGCAACTCTCGGGCGGCCAGCAACAGCGCGTGGCGATTGCTCGCGCCTTGTGCCTCACGCCACAAATCATGCTGTTTGACGAGCCCACCTCGGCGCTGGATCCCGAGATGATCAAGGAAGTGCTCGATGTAATGATCGAGTTGGCCGAGCAAGGCATCACCATGGTCTGTGTGACCCATGAAATGGGCTTTGCCAAGGCAGTGGCCGATCGGGTCATCTTCATGGATCAGGGTCAAATCGTGGAACAGAACAACCCCCACGACTTTTTTGACCGCCCCCAAAACGAACGCACGCGCGACTTCCTGGCCAAGGTCATCGGACACTGAGCATGGCGTCCCGTCCCTCGCGCCCCTTGCGGGGCATCCGTGTGCTCAGCCTGGCCTTGAACCTGCCCGGACCCGCCGCCCTCATGCGCCTGCATGCCCTGGGGGCCAAATGCGTCAAGCTCGAACCCACCCCCGCCAAGGGTGCGCCCAGCGCCGACCCCATGGCCATCTACTCGCCCCAGGCCTACACGCAGTTGCATGCAGGGGTGCGCGTGGTGCATGCCGACCTGAAAACGGCAGCTGGGCAACGCCGCTTGCATCAACTCCTGCAGGGCACTGATGTGCTCATCACTTCGTTTCGCCCCTCTGCCCTCACCAAACTCGGACTAGACTGGCGCAGCCTGCACCGTGCCCATCCCTCGCTGTGCCATGTGGTGATCCTGGGCGAGACGGGCGAGCGTGGCGAGATTCCGGGGCACGACCTGACCTACCTTGCCGCACACGGCTTGGTCAAGGGTCTGGATTTGCCGCCCACCCTCTACGCCGACATGGCGGGCTCCTTGGCCGCTTGCGAGGCTGCCCTGGCTTTGCTGTGGCAGCGATCTCAGTCGCCCAAGGGCTTGGGAGGGCGCATGGAAGTGGGGTTGTCCGAATCTGCAGCGCATTTGAGCCTGCCCTGGCATTGGGGTCTCACGCAGGCCAGTGGCCCCGTGGGCGGCGCGCATGCGGGCTATGGGGTGTATGCCTGTCGAGACGGGCGTGTGGCCGTCGCAGCCCTGGAGCCCCATTTTGCGCATCGCCTGTGCCAGGTGGCTGGCCTGGTCTGCACCGATGCCATGGCTCACCTCATGAGCCCCAAGGCTCCTGCCCAACTCAAACGCTTTTTTGCCAGCCAAAGCAAAGCCCAGCTCGAAGACCTTGCCGCTCGGCACGATCTGCCCATGCACACCCTGGACTGAGCGCGCGGCTCAGCGCTGGGGTTTGGACCTGGGCTTATTGACCTTGGGAATGCGCGGCAGTTTGCCCCCCAAAGCGCGACCGGCTTGGGGCGTTGAGGCCTCGGGCAATTCACCCCGCCGGGCACGCACGGGAGCCAGGGTGCTGTTTTTGCGACGCGCACTTTGGTAGGTGCCCCCCGTGGCAGGCTGAAAACGTGGGATGAGGTGGTGCTGACCGTTGCCAATGAGGTCCGCACGCCCCATGGCCTTGAGCGCCTCGCGCAGCAGCGGCCAGTTGTTGGGATCGTGGTAGCGCAAAAACGCCTTGTGCAAACGGCGGCGGCGGTCGCCCCGCACGATGTCCACCGCTTCACTGTCCCGGCGAACACCCCGCAAAGGGTTTTTGCCTGAGTGGTACATGGCCGTGGCCGTCGCCATGGGGCTGGGGTAGAAGGTTTGCACCTGGTCGGCGCGAAAGCCATTGGCCTTGAGCCACAAGGCCAGGTTCATCATGTCCTCATCCGAGGTGCCAGGGTGGGCTGCGATGAAGTAGGGAATCAGGTATTGCTCTTTGCCGGCCTCCTGGCTGTAGCGGTCAAAGAGCTGCTTGAAGCGGTCGTAGCTGCCCATGCCCGGCTTCATCATCTTGGACAAGGGACCATCCTCGGTGTGCTCGGGCGCGATCTTGAGGTAGCCCCCCACATGATGGGTGACCAGTTCCTTGACGTATTCGGGGCTCTCCACTGCCAGGTCGTAGCGCACGCCTGAACCCACCAGCACCTTCTTGATGCCGGGCAAGGTGCGTGCCTTGCGGTAGAGGTGGATGAGTGCCGAGTGGCTGGTGTTGAGGTTGGAGCAAATGCCCGGATACACACAGCTGGGCTTGCGGCAGGCCGCCTCGATCTCGGGGCTCTTGCAGCCGATGCGGTACATGTTGGCCGTGGGACCGCCCAGGTCGGAGATCACGCCGGTGAAGCCCGGCACCTTCTCCTGGATGTCCTGGATCTCGCGCAGGATGGACGCTTCGCTGCGGCTTTGAATGATGCGCCCCTCATGCTCGGTGATGGAGCAAAACGTGCAGCCGCCAAAGCAACCCCGCATGATGTTGATGGAAAACCGAATCATCTCCCAGGCGGGGATCTTGGTGGCGCCGTCATGCCGCCCTTGGTCATCGGCGTAGCGGGGATGGGGGCTGCGCGCATAGGGCAAATCAAACACATGGTCCATCTCCTCGGTGGTCAAGGGGATGGGGGGCGGGTTGATCCAGACATCGCGCGCAGTGGCCCCGGTGCCATGCGCTTGCACCAGCGCACGCGCATTGCCGGGGTTGGTCTCGAGGTGCAGCACACGGCTGGCATGGGCGTAGAGCACTGGGTCGGCACGCACCTGCTCGTAACTGGGCAGCCGGATGACCGTCTTGTCGCGCGGCAGGCTTTGGGGCTTGGGCGAGCGGTGCAGGGTCACGACGGCCACCTCACTGCCCTGGTCCTGGGGCTTGGAGGGCGTCTGCGCCGGGGTGGTATCGCGCTGCGACACCATGATGTAGGGGTTCACATGGGACTCCACCCGACCGGGGCGGTCGACCTCGGTGGAATCGATCTCCAGCCAATCCTCGGGCGTCTCACGCCGGATGAACGCCGTGCCACGCACATCGGTGATGGATTCAATGGGCTCGCGCGCTGCGAGGCGGTGCGCCACCTCGATCAAAGCCCGCTCGGCATTGCCGTAGAGCAACAAATCGCATTTGCTGTCGACCAGCACCGAGCGGCGCACCTTGTCTTGCCAATAGTCGTAGTGGGCGATGCGTCGCAAGGAGGCTTCGATGCCGCCCAGCACGATGGGCACATGGGCATAGGCTTCCCTGCAACGCTGGCTGTAGACCAGTGTGGCGCGATCGGGACGACGCCCGCCCTCGCCACCCGGCGTGTAGGCGTCGTCGCTGCGCACTTTGCGGTCTGCGGTGTAGCGGTTGATCATGGAATCCATGTTCCCCGCCGTGACCCCAAAGAAGAGCGTGGGTTCTCCAAGCTGCTTGAAGGCCTCGGCACTTTGCCAATCCGGCTGGGCGATGATGCCCACGCGAAAGCCCTGTGCCTCGAGCACGCGGCCAATCACCGCCATGCCAAAACTGGGGTGGTCCACATAGGCATCGCCGGTGACGAGGATGATGTCGCAGGCGTCCCAGCCCAGCTCGTCCATTTCCTGGCGTGACATGGGCAGGTAAGGCGCTTTGCCAAAACGGCTCGCCCAGAATTTGCGGTATTGCGTGATGGGTTTGGCCTCTCTTGGAAAGCGAGAGACATCAAGGTAGGAAGCCATGGCAGGCAGTGTAGTAAAACTCGGGGCAACCGGGGCAAGACCCTGGCATGCCCACAATCGCCCACCGCCTTATTCCCAGCCCCCATGATCCAACCCGATATCGCCACACCCGAGCCTGCGCCTGCGCCGGGCAGCGAGCGGGCGCGACCCCACACCCTGTGGGAGCTGTTTTGGGCGTTCACCCTCATGGCCATGCAAGGCTTTGGCGGCGTGCTGGCCGTGGTGCAGCGCATCCTGGTGGACGAGCGCCAATGGCTCACCATCGAAGAATTTGTCGAGCAGTGGTCGGTGGCCCAGGTGCTGCCTGGTCCCAACGTGCTCAACCTCTGCATCATTCTGGGTAGCCAATACTTTGGCCTCGCCGGTGCGGTGGTGGCCACCGCAGGCATCCTGCTCGCACCCTTCATCCTGGTGCTGGTGCTGGCCGCCCTCTTCACCAGCGTGAGCGACCTGGCCATGGTGCAAGGCGCCCTGCGCGGCTTGTCTCTGGTGGTGGCGGGCGTGATCATGGCCACGGCCTTGCGCATGACGCCCGCGCTCAAGAGCAACCCTTTGGGCAAATGGCTGGTGTGGGGCTTGGTGGCCGCCACGGTGTTGCTGGTGGGCATGCTGCACGTGCGCCTCATCTGGGTCTTGATGGGGCTGGGCTCCATCGCTTGCTGGCTGGCTGCGCGACAACTGCGCGCCCTTGAGGCCAACAAGGAGAGCAAGGCATGAGCACCGCCGACTGGCTCACGCTGTTCGTGCACATGATGGCGTTGTCCCTGTTCACCATTGGGGGAGCGATTGCGGCCATCCCCGACATGCACCGCCTGGTGGTGGAGCAACGCCATTGGCTCAGCGGTCAGGAATTCGCCAACGCCATCACGCTCGCCCAAGCCGCACCCGGCCCCAATGTGCTGTTTGTGGCCGTGCTGGGCTGGGACATGGGCGTGAATTCAGCGGGCGGTCTGGGCATGGGCAGCCACGCCGCCTGGCTGGGCCTCATGGGTGCCTTGCTGTGCCTCTTTGGCCTGTTGCTGCCGTCGTCGGTGCTGAACTACACGGCCACACGCTGGGCGCACCGCAACCGGCACCGCCTGGGCGTGCGCGCCTTCAAGGCGGGCATGGCACCGTTGGTGGTGGGTTTGCTCATGTCCACCGCCTGGCTGCTCAGCGGTGAACACCATGCCGATGTGATGTCGGTGGTGCGTGCGGGCATCACGCTGGGCTGTGCCTGGGTGTTCTGGAAGACGCGCGTGCACCTGCTGCTGATGATGGGCGCAGGCGTGGTGATTGGGGTGTTGGGCTGGGTCTAGTGCCTGTGCGGGTGCAGGACACACCACCCGCCATCAGGGGGCGGTCTTGGCCTTGGCGCGCCGCTGGCGCAAGGCCTCGTAGAGACAGACTGCACTGGCCACCGACACGTTGAGGCTTTCCACCCCGCCTTGCATGGGGATGTGCACCAGTTGATCGCAATGCTTGCGCGTGAGTTGCCGCATGCCCTTGCCTTCTGCGCCGAGCACCAGTGCCACGGGGCCGCTGAGGTCCACGTCGTACAGGCTTTGTTCGGCATCGTCGCTGGTGCCAATCACCCACAAGCCCGCGTCCTTCATCTCGGTGAGCGAGCGCGCGAGGTTGGTGACCATGAAGTACGGCACGGTGTCGGCCGCGCCGCTGGCCACCTTGGCCACCGTGGCATTGATGCCCACAGCATGGTCTTTGGGTGCCACCACGGCATGGGCGCCAGCGCCGTCAGCGCTTCGCAGGCATGCGCCCAGGTTGTGCGGGTCGGTTACGCCGTCGAGCACCAGCACCAAGGCCGGCGTGTGCGAGGGCAAGTCTTCGAGCAACTCGTTGAGGTTGTGGGAGGCGGCCATGGGATCTGCCAGCGCCACCACACCCTGGTGGTGATGGCCGCCGCACAAATTGGCCAGGCGCATGGCATCGGCCTCGATCAGGCGCACGCCCGCTTCCTTGGCCCGTGCCTGGAACTGGCGCATGCGGGCGTCATGGCGATTGGCGAGCACATAAACCTCTTTGAGGGTTTGCGGTGCCATTTTGAGTCGCACGCCCACAGCGTGGAAACCATAAAGAAGTTTGGTGCTCATGGACTCAGTCCTTCAGGTGGTGCAAGGGGTGCGCATGAGCCGGCCAGGGGCTTTGGAAGAACGGTGCCACCTGCGCCTGGGTGACGGCCTCCGGGCTGTCATGCATCCAATGGGGGTGGTGATCCTTGTCCACGGCCAGGGCACGAATGCCCTCGACGGTGTCGGATTGCGCCGTGCTGCGCGACAGGTGCTGCGGATGAAAGCAGTGGCGCACCAGGTCGCGCTCCATGCGCAATTCATCGGCCAAGGCCATGCCTCGGGCTTTGCGGATTTGCGCCCAGGTGACGTGCAGCATCAGCGGTGAGCGCTTGGACAGCGCCTGGAGTTGGTGCGATGCCCACGACGAACCTTGGGCAGAGAGCTGGTCCAAATGAATGAGGGCGGTGTTCAAGTCCGGCGCAGAAAACACCGACTCCAATTCGGGCGGCCATCCCTTGGGATGGGTGTCGAGCAAGGCCTCTGGCCATTGACGTGCCAGCCGCGTCCAGTCGCTGGCGGCAGCCGGGTTCAGACGCTGGGGCAGTTGTTCCCACAGGCTGGTGAGGCCGACGGGATCGACCACCACGTCGGCCAGGCTGGCCTGCACCGCCTGGTGACCGTCCAGGTGTTCACCCGTGAGCGCCAAAAACTCGCCCACATGTCCCGGACAGCGGCTCAGAAAGTAGCCCCCGCCCACATCGGGAAAGAGACCAATGAGGGTCTCTGGCATGGCCATCTTGGTTCGGGTCGTGGCGACCCGCAGGGTGCAGCCTTGCGCCAAGCCCATGCCGCCGCCCATGACGATCCCGTCCATGAACACCACGGTGGGTTTGGGGTAGCGGTGAATGAGGTGGTTGAGGCGGTATTCCTCGGTGAAAAAATCTTCCAGCGCGGGGTCACCTGCGAGGGCAGCCGCATGAAAGAAGCGAATGTCGCCACCGGCACAGAAAGCGCCAAAGGGACCTTGCTTGCTCATGCCCCGCAAGGCCACGGCGCGAACCGCCGGATCGTCGCGCCAAGACAGCAACACGGCAGTCAGGTCGCGGATCATGGGCAGCGACAAGGCATTGAGGGCCTGAGGGCGATCCAGGGTGATGAAACCCACGGCATCTCTGACTTGGGTGTCCACGTGACTCATGCGTTGGCCTCCATGCAGTCCAGGCTGGGATCAGGCCACGGCCGTTTCGCGGCTGGCACGCTTGCGCTCATGCTCCTTGAGGTGGCGCTTGCGCAAACGGATGCTCTTGGGCGTGATCTCCACGAGCTCGTCGTCCTCGATGAATTCCACGGCGTACTCCAGCGTCAAGTCGATGGGCGGCGTGATCTTGATGGCGTCTTCCTTGCCGCTGACGCGGAAGTTGGTGAGCTGCTTGGTGCGGGTGGCATTGACCACGAGGTCGTTGTCGCGGCTGTGGATGCCCACGATCATGCCCTCGTACACGGGGTCGCCTGCGCGCACAAACATGCGGCCGCGATCGTCGAGCTTACCCAGGGCATAGGTGAAGATTTCGCCATCGTCCATGGAGATGAGCACGCCGTTTTTGCGCCCGCCAATGTCACCCCGATGGGCTTCATAGCCGTCAAAAATGTTGGAGATCAGACCAGAGCCACGGGTGAGGTTGAGGAATTCGTTGGAAAAACCAATCAGCCCTCGCGCAGGGATGCGGTATTCCAGGCGCACGCGGCCGCGGCCATCGGGTTCCATGTTGACCAGGTCCCCCTTGCGCTCGCCCAGGGCTTGCATCACGCCGCCCTGGTGGTTCTCCTCCACGTCGGCAGTCACGAGCTCAATGGGCTCGTGCAACTCGCCGTGGACCTGCTTGAGCACCACGCGAGGCTTGGAGACGGCCAGCTCATACCCTTCGCGACGCATGTTCTCCAGCAAAATGGTCAGGTGCAACTCGCCCCGGCCGGAGACTTCAAAGATGCCGTCTTCATCGGTCTCCTTGACGCGCAAAGCCACGTTGGATTGCAATTCTTTTTGCAGTCGGTCCCAGATTTGCCGGCTGGTGACGTACTTGCCTTCACGGCCCGCCAGCGGCGAGGTGTTGACGCAAAAGTTCATGGTCAGCGTGGGCTCGTCGATCTTGAGCATGGGCAAGGGACGGGGTTGCTCCGGATCGGTCACGGTGACACCGATGCCAATGTCTTCGATGCCATTGATGAGCACGATGTCGCCAGGGCCGGCTTCATTGACCTGGACTCGGTCCAAACCCTGGAATTTATGGACCTGGTTGATGCGACCCTTGTATTGCCGGCCGCCTTCGTCCTGTGGACCTTCCATGACCAGCACATCCATGCCAGGGCGCAACAAGCCCGCGTTGATGCGACCCACGCCAATGCGACCCACATAGGTGGAATAGTCCAGCGCCGAGATTTGCAATTGCAAGGGTGCCGAGGCATCCCCCTGGTGAGCGGGCACATGGTCCAAGATGGTGTCAAAGAGCGCCGACATGTCTTCGCCCCAACGCTCCCCCGGCTGCCCTTCCTTGAGGGAGGACCAGCCGTTGATGCCCGAGGCATAGACCACGGGGAAGTCCAGCTGTTCGTCGTTGGCACCCAGCTTGTCAAACAGGTCAAAGGCGGCGTTGATCACCTTGTCGCAATTGGCGCCGGGCTTGTCGACCTTGTTGACCACCACAATGGGCTTGAGACCCAAAGCCAAAGCCTTTTTGGTGACGAAACGGGTTTGCGGCATGGGGCCTTCTTGCGCATCGATGAGCAGCAGCACGCCATCGACCATGGACAAAGCCCGCTCCACCTCGCCGCCAAAGTCGGCGTGCCCCGGCGTGTCGACGATATTGATGTGGGTCTCTTTCCAGCTCACCGCACAGTTCTTGGCCAGGATGGTGATGCCGCGCTCGCGTTCGATGGCGTTGTTGTCCATCACGGTGTCTTCGACTTTTTCGTGGGCGGCAAAGGTGCCCGACTGACGCAGCAGTTGGTCCACCATGGTGGTTTTACCGTGGTCAACGTGGGCAATGATGGCAATGTTGCGAATGGTTCGACTCATGACGATGTACTCTCAAGAATGGATTGAATTTCAATGGGGGTGAGGAGGCGCTCGGGGATGAGTTCCCCGGCTTTGATGTGGGCAGTGCCCAGAAAACTGTTGGGCTGGTCAGCCCAGACCGACACCGAGTCGCTGTCTGGCCATGGACCTCGCCGGCGCAATCCGGTGAGGAATCGACCTGCGTCGTCTGCGCCCAGCACGATGGGGGCATGCGCTGGCAGCAAGGCACTCACCGGCAGCAGGGCCTGCAGGCGCTGGTCCTCACTCAGGTGTTCGAGCGCTTCGATGCTCAGCGCCTGGTCCTCGCCAAAGGGGCCGGTTTTGACGCGCCGCAGGGCACTGAGGTGGCCTCCACAGCCCAGTGCCTGGGCGATGTCTTCGCCCAGGGTGCGGATGTAGGTGCCTTTGCTGCAATGCACGCGCAAACGCAAATGGGGTTCGCTGCCGCTCAAATCCATGTCCAGCAACTCCAGCTCGTGGATCACGATGGCGCGGGGCTTGCGCTCGATGGTCTGGCCTTGTCTGGCGTATTCGTAAAGCGCTTTGCCATCGTGCTTTAGCGCGCTGTGCATGGGGGGCAGTTGGTCCTGCGGACCCATGAACTGGTCCAGCACCTCCACCACCTGGCCGGGGGTGCAGTCGACGCTGCGGGTTTGCAGCAGCTCGCCTTCCCTGTCGCCGGTGGTGGTGGTCACGCCCAGCCGCACCGTGGTTTCATAGACCTTGTCAGCATCCAGGTGAAGCTGGCTGAATTTGGTGGCCGCACCCAGGCAAATGGGCAAAACCCCAGTGGCCAGTGGGTCCAGGGTGCCGGTGTGGCCGGCTTTTTCAGCGCGCAACAACCATTTGGCCTTTTGCAAAGCCTGGTTGCTGGACCACCCCAGCGGCTTGTCGAGCAACAGCACCCCATGCACAGGGCGCCGCTGCACCCGTGTGCTTGGCGCGTTCATGCTCAGTCGTCCTTGGAACGGGAGGAGACCGCTTTGGCGATCAGGGCGTTGAGGTCAGCCGCACGCTCGGTGGTGCGGTCAAACACGAAGTGCAGCGTGGGCACGGTGTGGATGTGCAAGCGCTTGAACAAGGCGCTGCGCAAAAAACCAGCGGCCTGGTTCAAGCCCTCGGCGCTTTGCTGGGGATCGCCAGCAAGCACACTGAAAAACACCTTGGCATGGGCGTAATCGGGGGTGAGTTCCACCGCCTGCAAGGTGACCATGCCCACCCGAGGATCCTTGACCTCGCGCGCAATCAGCTCGGCCAGATCACGCTGGATCTGGTCGGCCACTTGGTGCGTGCGATGGGCAACGGTGGGGCGCTTTTGGCTCATGCTGGGTCACTCAGAGGGGCTCACAGGCTGCGAGCGACTTCCTTGATTTCAAAGAACTCAATCTGATCGCCCTCGACAATGTCGTTGTAGCCCTTGAGGTTGAGACCACATTCAAAGCCTTCCTTGACCTCGCGCACATCGTCCTTGAAGCGCTTGAGGCTGTCGAGCTCGCCGGTGAAGACCACCACGTTGTTGCGCAGCAAACGCAGCCTGGCGCTGCGCCGCACCACGCCCGAGGTGACCATACAACCGGCAATCGCGCCAATCTTGCTGATGCGAAACACCTGACGAATCTCGGCCATGCCAATGACCTCTTCCTTTTGGTCCGGGGTCAGCATGCCCGACATGGCCGCCTTGAGGTCGTCGACCGCGTCGTAAATGATGTTGTAGTAGCGAAGATCAATGCCGTTGGACTCGGCCAGCTTGCGCGCACCTGCATCGGCACGGGTGTTAAAGCCAATGATCACCGCCTTGGAGGCAATGGCCAGGTTGACATCGCTCTCGCTGATGCCACCCACGGCGGCATACACCACCTGGACCTTGACCTCGTCGGTGGAGAGCTTGACCAGTGAAGCGGCCAAGGCTTCCTGCGAACCTTGCACATCGGCCTTGATGATGATGGGCAGGTTTTTGACTTCGCCCGCCGCCATGTCGGTGAACATGTTGTCGAGCTTGGCGGCTTGTTGCTTGGCCAGCTTGGTGTTGCGGAACTTGCCGGCACGGTAGGTGGCGATTTCGCGGGCACGGCGCTCATCGGCCATGACCATGAATTCGTCGCCGGCCTGCGGCACATCGGTGAGACCCTGGATTTCAACCGGGATGGAAGGGCCGGCCTGCTTGATGGGCTTGCCGTTCTCGTCCAGCATGGCACGCACGCGGCCATAGGTCTGACCCAGCAGGATCACATCGGACACATTGAGCGTGCCCGACTGAACCAGCACCGTGGCCACAGGACCACGGCCTTTGTCCAGTCGTGCTTCGATGACCAAACCTTTGGCCATGGCATCAACAGGCGCCTTGAGTTCTTGCATCTCGGCTTGCAACAGCACGCGCTCGAGCAAGTCGTCAATGCCCTGGCCGGTTTTGGAAGACACGGCCACAAAGGGTGAGTCACCGCCAAATTCTTCGGGGACCACCTCTTCGGCCACCAATTCGGCCTTGACACGGTCCGGGTTGGCTTCGGGCTTGTCGGCCTTGGTCATGGCCACCACGATGGGGACACCCGCTGCCTTGGCATGCTTGATGGCTTCCTTGGTCTGGGGCATGACGCCGTCGTCGGCCGCACACACCAGGATCACGATGTCGGTGGCCTGTGCACCACGCGCACGCATGGCCGTGAAGGCCTCGTGGCCTGGGGTGTCCAAAAAGGTGACCGTGCCACGCGGTGTGTCCACATGGTAGGCACCGATGTGCTGGGTGATGCCACCGGCTTCACCAGCAGCCACCTTGGCACGGCGGATGTAGTCGAGCAAGGAGGTCTTGCCATGGTCAACGTGACCCATGACCGTGACCACAGGCGCACGCGCCGTGGCTTCGCCGTGGTGCATGGACGATTCTTCGTCGGTGAAGGCCTCCGGATCGTCCAGCGCCGCCACGATGGCCTTGTGGCCCATTTCCTCGACCACAATCATGGCCGTGTCCTGGTCCAGCGGCTGGTTGATGGTGACCATCTGACCCAGCTTCATGAGGTGCTTGATGACCTCCGAGGCCTTGACTGACATCTTGTGCGCCAGTTCAGACACGGTGATGGTTTCGGGCACATGCACCTCAAGCGCGCGAAAGGGTGTGGGCTCGGGCGCAGCCGAGCGCTGGTCGTCGCGTTCCTTGCGGCTCTTGGGACCCCCGCGCCAGTTGTTGCGACCCACGCCACCGCTGGTGTCGCCTCGGGTCTTGATTTCCTTTTTCTTGCCAGCGTCATCAGCCCAGCTGGACGAGAGCTTGGCGCTCTTGACTTCTTTGTTGGCGTCCTTGGGACCGTCTTTGGCCGCACCCGCAGCGGCGGCGGCAGGCTTGGCGGTGCCAGGCGCTTTGGGCTCAGGCTTGTGCAGGGTGCCCTTGAGGGTGGATTTGGGTTCTTCAGGCTTTTTCGCGACCAGCACCTTTTTGGGTGCATTCATCATGGCGCGGATGGCCTCGGCTTCGTCCAAGGCCTTGCGGCGGCGCGCAGCCTGATCCTGGGCCAATTCGGCGCTGGTTTTGGCTGCGGACTCCGCTTCGGGCACAGCTTGCGCGGCGTCCCCCGAGCTTGCGGTCGCGTCGGCGTCAGGTGTGTGCAGCTCATCCGCCCCGGCCTGGGCGGATTGGGTTTCGGTGCTGGCCTGAGCCTGTTCGTCTGCCGCAGGGGCAGCCGCAGCG
>RGCL01000031.1 GCA_009919175.1 Betaproteobacteria bacterium | reverse complement strand
TGCCGATGATCTGATTGTCCTGACAAGGTCACCACCCCATCCCTGACCCCCATCGTGACGTTGTCCGACTGAAGGTAGGGACACATTCTGATGGCGAGGTACACATCGGTTTCCAATTGAGCGTCGGTTTTCATGATGGCCTTTGTGAGGAAGGGGTCTCAAGCCCGCACCGATTCAGCTTGGGCATGTTCGATGGCAGGGACATGAATCTCAGCCGGTGAATGCTGCACCGTGTCGGCAGCAAACAGGTGCTGTCGGGTGAATGGGTAATCGGAGGGCGCATCGTTTCGAATGGCCAGCAACTGGTAGAGCAAGGTCCAGCCGCGCTCAAATCCCACCGCGCAACCGGCCAAGTACAACCGATAGGCCTGGAGGATTTTTTCTGCGTCATTGCCGTGATCGGCTTGCAAGATGGCTCTGGCCTCGTCCAATTTGTGCTCCAGTCGATCTGACCAAGACCACAGGGTCTTGGCGTAGTGGGGCCTGAGGTTTTCAGCGTCCACCAACTCCAGGTTGGCCTGCCCCATGTAGCGCAGCACATCGCTCACATGCAGCAACTCCCCGCCTGGAAAAATGTATTTCTCGATGAAGTCGCCAATGCCCAAGCCAATCTGGTGATAGCCCATCCCACCGGCGGTGATGCCGTGGTTCATCAGCATGCCCCCCGGTTTGAGCAGTCGCCAGATCTTGGCGAAATAGGCCTTCATGTTGATGCGCCCCACATGCTCGAACATGCCCACCGAGGCCACCTTGTCAAACGGGTGAGATTCGCTCACATCGCGGTAGTCCATGAGGTGGATCTGAACGCGGTCCTCCAGTCGCTTTTCCCGAATCAGGTGAAACACATGCATGTATTGATGGGTGGAGAGGGTGACACCTGTGGCCTTCACACCATAGTGCTCGGCCGCCCAAATCAGCAAGCCCCCCCAGCCCATGCCCATGTCGAGGAAGCGTTCCCCCTCCTTGAGCATGAGCTTGCGGCAGATCAGATCCAGCTTGGCTTGCTGGGCTTGCTCCAGTTGCATGCGGTGGTCCGCGAAATAGGCACAGGAATACACACGCAAGGGATCCAGCCACAAGGCATAAAACTCATCGGACACGTCGTAATGCGATTGCACATTCGCGGCATCGTTGGCCCGGTTATGGGCAAAGGCGCTGCGCCACTTGTGCATGCCCAATTCCAAAAACCGGGTGACCACGCCCCGATCATTGAGGTGGGGTTCGATCTGAAGCAAGCGCTGGGCAATGTCCATCAACTGACGCATGGACCCCTCGTAGTGAAGCCGTCCCTCCACCAGGTCTGCGCCAATCACACCGAGCTCGCCACTGACCAGGTCCGACAGCACATGCCAGCTCTTGAGGGTCAATCGCGGGGCGGTCTTTCGTCCCAAGGCGCCTGTGATCTGTCGACCATCGGGCAAGACCACGCACAGGGGCACGTCCAGCTTGATCAAATGGTCTCTTGTGGTTTGTGCAAGCATGTTTTGCATGGTCTATCCCCTCTTGAATCGCCCTCAGCCTAAAGGCAAGCGCGATTGGCGCATGTGTGGCAACGCACAGTCACCGCCATGGGGCATGAACACAATGCCTGCATGCGACTCTTTGACCCCGAACGCAGCCCCATGGCATACCGCTTTGACTTGCTCTTTTATGGCATTGCACCGCTGTGCCTGGTGCTGCTGCTCTGGGCTTACGGTCCGAGCGAAGCCAAAGCCGAGTTATTGGTGCTGGCCTTGATCGGGGGCTTCATCTGGACCTTCATCGAATACGCCTTGCACCGGTTTGTTCTGCATGGCTTGCCGCCCTTCTCGCAGTGGCATGAGCAACACCACCTCAAACCCAACGCGCGCATTTGCCTGCCCACTGCCATGAGCCTGAGCCTGATTCAGGTGCTGGTGTTTTTGCCATGCTGGTTGCTGCTGGATTTCTGGCGCGCCTGCAGCCTGACCCTGGGCGTGCTCGTGGGCTATGCCATCTACACCCATGTGCACCATGCGCTGCACCACGCCAAGCTCAGCAACCCCTGGCTGATCGAGCGCAAGATCTATCACGCCCAACACCATGCCCGGCATGCACGGCCAGGGCATTACGGCGTGACCACCCTGTTTTGGGATCGCCTGTTTGGGACGCGTTAGCCGAAGCTAGCCCATCATTTCCAGCGTTGGGGAACGAAGTGCACAGCGTCGTTGGCGTTGCTGAACGTGACTTCGCCCTCTTGCAGGGTCACTTGCAAGTGCATGCTGCGCTCGGCCATGCGCGAGAGCTGCGCAACGGCCTCGGTGGGCAAACGCCAGACCTGCAAGCTGTCGAGGCGAGTGACCTTGTTGACCAAGCCCTTCCACCAGACTTCGGCGGCATGCCCATGGGCATAGACCATGACCCCATCGGCCTTGCCCGCAGCTTTGGCCAGGGGCTTGTCATCGGGTTGCCCCACTTCGATCCACAGGCGCTTGCGCCCGGTGAAGTCGGTGAGCGACACATCGGGGTCGTCAGGGTCTGAGAGCCCCGCACCAAAGGCCAACACACCATCGCCCTGGCACACCGACTGCAATGCGTGGGCATTCAAGGC
The DNA here is from genome assembly GCA_009919175.1 of Betaproteobacteria bacterium. Taxonomy (GTDB): domain Bacteria; phylum Pseudomonadota; class Gammaproteobacteria; order Burkholderiales; family Burkholderiaceae_C; genus Limnohabitans. Next base: position 28,569 of record RGCL01000031.1, on the reverse strand, counting down.
CAAGGCCGCCAGCCTCACCATCATGCGTTCGTCGGTTTCGCTGGGGTGGCGAGCCAGCGTGAGGGCATGATCTGCGTAATAGCCATGATCGATGTCGGCGATTTGCAAGCTGGCTTTGAACACAGTGGACTTGAGGGCCATGGTGGGGGCAATCGTGAAAAGGAAATGAAAGCAGCCGTGGAAACAGTCAGGGCGTGATCACGACATCGGCCAAAACCCAAGCTCGCGACGCGCCTTGGCCCCGTCGGCATGGGTGATGCGATCGATCACCGCCCGCACGGCATCGGTCTGACTCGATTGCGACGCCATGGCCACGGTGTAGGTGGTGGCCAGTTCGTGCGCTTTGGGCAAATCGCCCACCCACTGCACACCCGGCGTGATGAGGATTTCGGTGGTTTGCGTGCAGCCCATGACCCCTGGGTCGTCGCAAGCGGCCATGGCTTTCATGGCGGCTGCGCCATTGGGAAAGGTTCGCAGGCGATCGGCGACCTGCTCATCGATGCCGATGGACTTGAGCACCTTCATGAAATGAATGCCTGCCGTGGCCAATTGGGGATCGGGAAAGTAAATGCCCGTGGCGTGCAACAAGGCCTCACGCAAGGCCGCGGCATCCCCCTCGGCGGGGTGCGCCTGCCCAGGCTTGACCGCCAGGCCCGTCTTGACCCGACCAATCGCTCGCGCCGAGCCAGGCTGCACCCAACCCGAAGCGGTGAGCTCGTCGATGAGCGACTGGGTGAGGATGAGCACATCGCAAGCCGTGCCTTCGAGCAACTTGGCCTTCATGGCACCCACCGCGCCATAGTGACCCTCGATGGTCACGCCCAATTCGGTCTGCAAGGACTGGGCACAGGCTTGCATGAGCCCCAAAGCTGCGCCGCCACTGAGGATGCGAAGGGTGGTCATGGTTCAGTCCAGCTTGATGTTGGCCGCACGGATCACCGTGGCCCACTTTTGCACGTCGTCTTGCAGGTATTTGTCAAAGGCACTCACGCTCATGACCATGGGGGTCGCACCCTGCTTGGACCACTGTTGCTTGACTTCGGCTTGACCCACGATCTTGCTGATGGCTGCGTTGAGCTGCTCAACCACTGCTTTGGGCGTGGCCTTGGGGGCCATGATGCCCAACCAGATGGTGGCTTCGTAATTGGGCACACCCGCTTCACTGAGCGTGGGCACATCGGGCAAGACATCCGAGCGCTGACGACCCGAGGTGGCAATGGCCTTGACCTTGCCTGCCTTGACTTGTTCGGTCATGGTGGTCACCGCATCGAACATCAGGTCAACCTGGCCGCCCAGCACATCGGTGCGCGCACCCGAGCTGCCCTTGTAGGGAATGTGCAGCACATCGATCTTGGCCATGCTCTTGAGCAACTCACCCGCCATGTGATAGGGGGTGCCCGCGCCCGAGGAGGCATAGGTGAGCTTGCCCGGCTGGCTTTGTGCGCGCTTGATCAGGTCGCCCAGGTTTTGAATGCCTGTGCCGGGGTTGGCCACCAACACCAGGTCTGAATAATTGATGGGCGCAACCCCTGTGAGGTCACGCATGAGCGCGTAGTTTTTGTTGGGGATCAGGGTCTCGTTGACGGTCTGGGTGTTGGACATCATCAGCAAGGTATAGCCATCGGGCGCAGCCTTGGCCACCACATCGGTGCCGATGAGCGAGCCCGCACCGGGGCGGTTGTCCACCACAAAGGATTGCCCCAGGGCATCGCTCAAGCGCTGGGCCATGAAGCGCGCATAGTTGTCCGCTGGGCCACCGGTGGCAAAGGGCACCACGATGCGCACCGGGCGGTCGGGGTATTTCTGGGCAAAGGCAGCGCCGCTCAAGGCGATCCAGGACACGCACAGCATGGGGGCGATGCGCTTGAAAAAGAAAGAAGCTGGCATGGAGGACATCCTGATGAAGACAGTGTCACGCATCATAAGTGGGCGGGCACACGCAAGTAGCCGCGAAAGCGCACGCGCCCGCCGCGCACCGGCGCGCCTGCGAGCGTGAAATCGGGGAAACGCTTGAGCCATCGCCCAATGGCGATTTGACCTTCCAAGCGCGCCAGGCTCATGCCGGCACACGCATGCGCACCGCTGGCAAAGGCCAGATGCCGATTCGGTTGGCGACCCACATCAAAGGTCTCGGGATCCTCGAATTGAGCCGGGTCACGATTGGCCGCACCAATGCACAAGGTCAGGCGCGTGCCTGCGGGCATGGCCACGCCACCCAGATTCACCGCCTGTGTGGTGATGCGGTTGCCCAACTGGTTGGAGCTTTCATAGCGCAGCATCTCTTCGATGGCGGTTTTGATCAGCTCGGGTTGTTCAATGAGCCGCGCACGCGCCTGGGGGTGATCGTGCAAACACACCAGGCCGTTGCCAATGAGGTTGGTGGTGGTCTCGTGTCCGGCATTGAGCAAGAAGATGCAGTTGTGCAGCAACTCCTTGGCCGAGAGCGTTTCACCATCGGCCTCGCCCTGGATCAGCCGGGTGAGCACATCGGTGTCGGGCTGACCCGGCGCGGCACGTCGCCGCGCGATCAGGCCAGTGAGGTAGTCCACAAACTCCGCCACGGCTGCATTGCCCCGCTGGAACTGCTCGGGCGTGAGGACCGGCTCCAATGCCCCCAGGATGGCCAGCGACCAGTCGCGCAAAGGTCCACGCTCGTCCACGGGCACGCCCAGCAAATTGCCGATGACCTCGATGGGGATGGCCGAGGCAAAGTCCTCGATCAAGTCCACCGTGTTGCCGCCCAGGGCCTTGGCCTTCATGCGGTCCATGAGGTCATCGACCAGTTCGATGAGCCCGTTTTCCATGCTGGCAATGGCCTTGGGGGTCAAAGCGCCCGAGATGAGCTTTCTCACCCGCGTGTGCAAGGGTGGATCGGAAAACACCAGGCTGGTGGTGTGGTGCTCATACAGCAACGAGTCCCCGTACTTGGGCTTGAATTCGATTTTCTTGTCCGAGCTGAATGTGCGCGTGTCCTTGTAGACCGCCACCAGGTCGTCGTAGCGGGTGAGGAAATAGCTGCCATCGGCCATGGGCTTGATGGGCGCGTGTTCCCTCAGGGCTCGGTAGACCGCATAGGGGTTGTCGTGAAAGCCCGCAGGCAGCGCCGACAACTCGAAGGATTGGGCCATCAGACGGTCAGAGGCATGGGGCATGGTGCGGCTCAAGGTGAAGGGGTGAGTTGGGTTGCGGGCTGCAAGGCCTGGCTCACCTCGGTGGGCACTTCAATGGGCAGGGTCAACAGGAGTTGCGCCATGCTTTTGCCCAAGGGGTCGCTGCGCAGCGAAGCCATGCCACCCCCATCGAGGGCTTGGTGGCAAACGAAGTTGAGCGCATCAAACCCAGGCAACTCATATCGCAGCACCTCACCTTTGACCAGATGAGCCAGCCACTGTGCCACCCGCTGGGCACTGAGCTGGGCTTTGAGCAAGGGGTAATCCTGGGCACGCCTGGCCATCACCCCGATGTTGGAGATGTCGGCCTTGTCGCCACTGCGCGCATAGGCCAGAGTGATCAGCGGCACCACTTCAAAACCCGCTCGGGGGACGATGGGGGCAAGGCCCTTGTGGGTGGGCTCACCCTCTTGGTTAGCCCTTGCACGATCGGTGGCGGACAAGGCATGGGGCAAGTTGGACCAGGCGCGCTCGTCACCCGCTGGGATGTCCACCGCGTGGCGTGCATCGTCCATGACCACGCTGACCTTGAGCCAGCTTTTGTCGATGAGGAAGGCACATTGGCGAATCGATGGCACGGGGCTGGGGCGACCACTGGAGATGGAGCCAGCCGTTCCCGTGGACCAGCTGGTCCCCGCCGCAGCGATTTCCCGCGCAAAGCAGGCCAACGCGGCCTTGTTGTCATGCATGACCGACAGGCGCATCACCACCTCACGCGCAGCCAGGGCGCGCGAGTGCGGTCCAAACAAGGCCTCGCCACCCAACACATCGACATGGGTGCGGGTGTAATCCGCCCAACCCTGCTCGCGGAACAACTCGCGGGTGCGCTCAAGGATGGCCTGCGCTGTCCTGTGCGCCTTGGCCACGGCATCCATGCCAATGATCACCAGGTCTGCATTGCAGCGAAAGCCTTGCTCAAAGGTTGCGCTCACTTTGTAGGTGTGGCTGGGTGGGCGGCCTTTGGCCCCAGTCACCCTGACCTCGTTGTCCTGGGTTTGCGTGAGGCGCACCTGGGTGAAGTCGCAAAACACATCGGGCAATGCATAGCAGGCAGGGTCACCAATCTCGTAGAGGATTTGCTCGCCCACGGTGGCTACGCTCACCAGGCCACCCGTGTTGGGAGGCTTGGTGACCACAAACGAGCCATCGGCCTGGACCTCCACAATGGGGTAGCCAATGTGCGCCCAGTCGGGCACAGCCTGCCAATCGGTGTGCAAGCCCCCCGTTGCCTGGCATCCGCATTCAATGATGTGCCCCGCCAGACTGGCCTGCGCCAAGCGATCCCAGTCGCTGGCAGTCCAGGCCATTTCATGCATCAGCACACCCAGGGTCACCGCACTGTCCACACAGCGGCCGGTGATGACCACATCCGCACCTTGGTCCAGCGCATCGCGAATGGGCAAGGCACCCAGGTAGGCATTGGCACTGAGCAGGGTGTCGGGCAAGGCTTCCTGGCTGCCGAGGTCACGCACCCCGGCCGCGCGCAACTGGGGCAGCCAGGGCATGACGTCGTCGCCCTCGACCACGGCCACCTTGAGCTGCAAGCCCTGCCCAGCCGCCAACTCGGTGATGGCTTTGGCACAGGCCTGCGGGTTCATGCCCCCGGCATTGCTCACCACACGAATGCCCTTGGCCACGATCTCGGGCAACAGGGTCTTGAGAGTCACGCTCACGAAATCGGTGGCATAGCCCAGCGTGGGGTCACGCTGCCGCGCTGCCGCGAGGATGGACATGGTGAGCTCGGCCAGGTAGTCAAACACCAGGTAGTCCACCTCGCCCTGGCGCACCAGCTGGGTGGCGCCCACGCTGCTGTCCCCCCAAAAGCCCGAGGCGCCACCGATGCGCACGGCATTGGCACGCGGCTTCATGGCAGAAGGGCCTTCATGCCTCACTCGGCCTTGATGCCCGCATAGGCGGCCACGCGCGCCCAGCGCACCAGCTCGGAGCGCATGAAGTCCTGCGCTTGATCAGGGGTGTTGAAGAAGGCATCAAAGCCCAGCTGTTCGAACTTGGCTTTCATCTCTGGGGTTTTGCCCACTTTGATGAAGGCGGCATTGAGTTTTTTCACCGTGGCCGCCGGGGTTGCTGCGGGGACGAAGACCGCAAACCAGTTGGCGAGGTCCACATCCCGGTAACCCAGCTCGTGCAAGGTGGGGATGTTGGGCAGCTTGGGTGAGCGGTTGATCATGGCCACGGCAATCGGTCGAATGCGGCCTTGCTGGATGTAGGGCAAGGCATTTTGCAAGGGGCTGAACATGTAATTGAGCTGACCGCCCACCAAATCCGTCATGGCTTGTGACTGTCCCTTGTAGGGGATGTGATTGGTTTGGATGCCAGCGAGTTGATTGAAGAATTCACTGTGCAATTGCTGGGGGCTACCCAGACCCGCCGAACCAAAATTGAGCTGGCCCGGCGACTTCTTGGCCAGGTCCACAAATTCCTGCAAGGTGTTGACCTTGAGCGAGGGATGCACCACCAGCACCACGCCGGTTTGCCCAATCAGGGTGACCGCCTGAAAGTCCTTGATCAGGTCATAGGGCAATTTTTTGTAGGCCGCCACATTGGTGGCAATCGTGCCCGGCGAGACCAGCAAGGTGTAGCCATCGGGTTTGGCCTTGGCCACAGCCTCCACCCCCAGATTGCCGCCCGCGCCGAGTTTGTTTTCGATGACCACGGGCTGCCCCAATTCCTCACTCACCTTTTGCCCCAGGGTGCGCGCAAGCAAGTCAGTACCGCCGCCTGCGGCCACGGGCACGATGACTTGAATCGGCTTGCTGGGATACGCCTGGGCTTGGGCCTGAACCCCTTGAGCCATCGCCAGCGCGAGCATCAGCAAGCCCACACCCCGCAGGCCACGGCTTGCGGTGCACAGCGCGTTGTGCGCAGGACGTGAACGACGGGCTGACAAGGAAACGGGAAGCATGGCTGAGTCCTTTTTCAATTAATATGGCTCGGTTTATATCACCCTCAATCCAGGAAAGCCCCTGCTCATGAGTCACGATGTCTTGCATGATTTGGTCACCGCCAACCACATCCTGGTCAATGAAGGTGTGCTGGATGGATTTGGCCACATCAGTGTGCGCGACCCGAATCACCCCGAGCGCTTTTTCATCGCACGCAGCATGCCCCCTGCCCTGGTTGCGCTGGCGGACCTGGTCACCTGCAATCTGGATGGTGAGGTCGTGTCGCCCGCAAGCGGCAAAACCTATGTGGAGCGATTCATCCACAGCGAAATCTATAAAGCCAGGCCCGACGTGATGTCGGTGGTGCACAGCCATTCACCGGCGGTGATCCCCTTCGGGGTCACGGGTGCGCGGCTTCGCCCCATCTGCCACATGAATGGTTTTTTGGGTGCTCAAGTGCCGGTTTATGAAATCCGCCACCATGCTGGCGAGGCCTCGGACCTGCTCATCCGCAATCAGGCGCTGGGCTTGTCGCTGGCGCAGACCCTGGGCACAAGCGCCGTGGCGCTCATGCGGGGTCACGGCAGTGTGACGGTGGGGAGATCCATCCAGCAAGCGGTGTTTCGCGCCATCTACACCGAAAACGGCGCGCGCTTGCAGCTTGAGGCCTCACACTTGGGTGAGATCAACTTCCTCACCGAAGAGGAGGCCCAGGCCACCTCCGACATGAATGACCAGCACCTCGACAGACCCTGGCAAATGTGGAAGGACAGGGTGACCCAGGCCTCGCGCTGAGCTTCACACGCCAGGGCGATGCAGGGTTTCGAGCTCTTTTCTCAGCCGGTAGGCATGGGTGGTGGTGTCCATGGCCACATCGTCCCAGCACAGGCTTTGCCCCTTGGCCACTGGCCTCACCACCTTGACATCATGCGCCAGCCCCAAGGGCAAGCCGCCCGTGCGCATGGAGGTGTCTGAGGGCAAGAGCTTGCCCCATACCGTGTAGCCACCTTCCCCATCGAGCACATCGCCGGGCTTGAGGTCTCGCTTGGCGGTGGCCACCACATCGGCATGCCAACCCCTGGCCACGCCCGTGGGCTCACGTCGCAAAGCCACGCTGGCCACGCTCATGCCCACTTCGAGTCCAATCAGATGCCAGCGCTTGTACAGCGTGAAATAGCGCCCACTGGGGTCGGTGTGGGCGTTGTATTCCTCAAAACAGTGTTTCACGTAATCGGTTGGGGCTTCGACCGTGACCCACACGCCCATGCGGATGTCATAGGGAATGGGGCGGCCATCGGTGTGCAGGGATGAAATGACTTCGACCATGCCCTTGCGCTCGAGCACGCCCCCGTCGCTGCGCGGGCGGGTGACGCTGGGGATGTCTTCGATGCTCGCGGGCGGATACAGCAACCCATTGGACGGCACACCCAGGCCTGTGGCATTGGCCACCGCCGTGCTCTCGATGGAGGGCTTGGAGCCATCCAGAAAGCTGTTGAACATTTTGGGATTGAGCCCGCCACGGCTGGCTTGCTCGGGGGTCAAGCCATAGTAGCCCCACACCGTCTCGGGCGTGGACTCGCAAAAATGCGGCAACCACTTGTGCCCCCGGCCTGCGGCCACCACCGGGAAGCCACAGGTTCTGGCCCAATCCACCAGGTCACAAATCATTGCTGGCTGATCGCCAAAGGCCAATGAATACACCACCCCCGCCTGGGCTGCACGCTGAGCCAGCAAAGGTCCGGCAAATGCATCGGCCTCGACCGTCACATTCACCACATGCTTGCCGTGTGCAAAGGCTTCGAGGCAATGGTCCACGGCTGCAATGGGATGCCCCGTGCACTCCACCACCACATCGATGGCGGGATGGCGCACCAGCGCCTGCCAGTCCTCCCCCACATGGGTGAGCCCGCTGCTGATCGCCTGGTCCAGCGATGTGGCCTCGGTCTGCGCCGCAGCCCAGCCCACGCGGCTCAGGTTGGTTTTGGCCGCAGCGGGGTTGAGGTCGGCAATGCCCACTAGGTGAACACCGGGCGTGCGTGGAATTTGTGCGAGGTACATGGCGCCAAATTTGCCCGCACCGATCAAACCCACACGGATGGGTTTGCCTTGCGCTGCGCGCTCCTGAAGTTGTTGATGCAAGCTCATGGGGTCTTTCGTTGGGTGATGTGGATATGGGTGATCACGCGAGGGTTAACGCTGAGCCATGTCTTTCACGCGTCCCGTGCATTTGACCAACTTGGCAGGGCTTTCTAAACTGGGTTCAGTCACCCAGGTGGCAATCCCAACAACAAGGAGACTGCATGTTGCATCGCATTTCGCGTCGTCGTTCTTTGGCTGGGCTCAGCGGTGTCTTGGGCCTGCTGGGTCTCACCGCCTTGCTTGCCCCTGCTCAGACCTGGGCTCAAGCCAGTGCCAGCGATTGGCCCAAAGCCAAGCCCGTGACCTTGCTGGTGGCCTTTGCGCCAGGCTCTTCCACCGACATCGTGGCGCGGGCGCTCGCACCTCGCCTGGCCGAGATCACCGGCGGCAACTTCATTGTCGAAAACAAGGGCGGTGCAGGCGGCAACATCGCAGCCATGCAAGTCAAGCGTGCACCCGCCGATGGCTACACCGTGCTGGTGCACAGCGTGGCCTATGCGGTCAACCCGTCGCTGTATGCCGATGCTGGCTATGACGCCCTCAAGGACTTTGCGCCCGTCGCGCTGGGTCCCAAAACCCCCAACATCATCACCGCCAACCCCTCGGTCAATGCCAAGACCTTGCCCGAGTGGATCGAGCTGGCCAAGAAAACGCCCATGAGCTATGCCTCCTCGGGCATTGGCACCACCACCCATTTGTCCATGGAGCGGCTCAAGGCCGCCGCCAAGATTGATGTGACCCATGTGCCCTATCAACCCGCAGCAGCCATCAATGCCGTGGTCGCGGGTCACACCCCGGTGGCATCCACCTCCATGCCGCCGGCCGTGCCCATGGTCAACGCTGGTCGCCTCAAGGCGCTGGCTGTCACCAGCGCCACGCGCTCGCCCCTGTTGTCCAATGTGCCGTCCATCACCGAATATGGCTACAAGGAATTTGACGACTACACCTGGTTTGGATTTTTCCTGCCTGCGGGCACACCCCCCGCTGTGGTCGAGCGATTCAACACCGTGCTCAATCAGGCCATGGCCAATCCGGCGGTGGTCGAGAACTTCAACCAGTTGGGCATGGCCAGCACGCCCAACACCACCGCAGAATTCAACCGTTTTTTGCGCAGCGAAGTGCCCAAATGGGCCGCTGTGATCAAGAGCTCAGGCGCCAAGGCAGATTGACCCCCCATGAAACTCTTTCGCTATACCCATTCAGGCCGCACCGCCACCGGGGTGTGCCACCCCACCTTGACCGATCGCTTTGTGGACCTCCACACCCTGGACCCCAGCCTGCCCTCTGATGCCACTGCCAAGCTGGATCAACTCCCGCTTGAGGCCTTGCGCGCCCAGCTCATGCAGTTGAAAGACACAGACTTTCGGGACTTTTCTGGCGTGCGGTTTGAATTGCCCGTGGCCCATCCCCCCAAAATCATTTGCATGGGGCTCAACTACGCCGACCATGCCAAGGAAGGCGGTAACGCCCGCCCCGATTACCCCAGCTTCTTTTTGCGGGCCACGCCCTCACTCACTGCGCACGAGGGTCCCATCGTGAGACCCAAGGTGTCCACCCAACTCGATTACGAAGCCGAGTTGGCCGTCATCGTGGGGCGCAAGGCCAAACACCTGACCCCCGAGAACGCCTTGTCCTGCGTGTTTGGCTACAGTTGTTTCAACGACGGCAGCATTCGCGACTACCAGCGCAAATCCGCCCAGTGGACGATTGGCAAGAATTTCGATGAGACCGGCGGCTTTGGCCCCTGGATCGTCACCGCCGATGAACTGCCTGCGGGTGCTGCGGGTCTGAACATCCAAAGCCGGCTCAACGGCAAGGTCATGCAAGACGCCAACACGCGCGACTTCCTTTGGAATGTGCAAGAGGCGCTGGTCATCATCAGCGAATGCATGACCCTTGAGCCTGGCGACGTCATCATCACCGGCACACCTGCGGGTGTGGGTTATGCGCGCACGCCCCCGGTGTGGATGCAACCTGGCGACACCATCGAAGTTGAAATCCAGGGGGTGGGCACCCTGATCAATCGCATTACCGCATCGGGTCACTGAAGGACAAAGGGGTTTGGAATAACCCTTCGCTAGGTAAAAACCCTATAGGGCAGTCTGGCAAATCCCAAACAATGGGTGCTTCTTTTCAAACCATTGACCTAGGAGTAGCTTGATGAAAGACACCAAAAACACCCGTGGCCGTCGCGGCATGCTCAAGGGCGCTGCCGTCGCAGCCGTCACCATGTCCGCCCCTATGGTGTCCCGTGCCGATACCGTTTCGTTGCGCTTTCAAAGCACTTGGCCTGCCAAAGACATCTTTCACGAATATGCCAACGACTTTGCCAAGAAGGTCAATGACATGGCCAGCGGCCGCCTGAAGATCGAAGTGCTGCCCTCGGGCGCTGTGGTGCCTGCCTTCCAGCTGCTCGATGCCGTGAACAAGGGCACCCTTGACGGTGGCCACGGCGTGCTGGCCTATCACTATGGCAAGAGCTCGGCGCTGGCGCTGTGGGGATCCGGTCCGGCCTTTGGCATGGACCCCAACATGGTCCTGGCCTGGCACCAGCACGGCGGTGGCCGTCAATTGCTCGAAGACATCTACAAGTCGCTCAACATCGATGTGGTGTCGTATGTGTATGGCCCCATGCCCACCCAGCCCCTGGGTTGGTTCAAAAAGCCCATTGCCAAGGTGCAAGACCTCAAAGGCCTCAAGTACCGCACCGTGGGCCTGGCCGTGGACATCTTCACCGAGCTTGGCGCTGCCGTGAACCCCTTGCCCGGCGGTGAAATCGTCCCCGCCCTGGACCGTGGCCTCATCGATGCCGCTGAATTCAACAACGCGTCGTCTGACCGCGTGCTGGGCTTCCCCGATGTGGTGAAAAACTGCATGCTGCAAAGCTTCCACCAGTCTGGCGAGCAGTTTGAAATCCTCTTCAACAAGAGCAAGTACGCCACCCTGCCCGCTGAGTTGCGCTCCATCATCGACTACGCCGTTCAAGCCTCCTCGGCTGAGATGAGCTGGAAGGCCATCGATCGCAACTCCAAAGACTATGAGGAAATGAAAAAGCAGGGCATCAAGTTCTACAAGACGCCTGACGCCATCCTCAAGGCCCAGCTCGACGCATGGGACAAAGTGGTCGAGAAGAAATCTGCCGAGAACCCCATGTTCAAGAAAGTCATGGATTCCCAGCGCGCCTTTGCCGCTCGCGCAGGCCAATGGCAAAACGACTACATGGTCGATTTCAAGATGGCCTACAACCGCTACTTCAAGGCACCTGCCCCCGCAGCCAAGAAAGCCTAAGCGAGCAGGTAGTGACAAGCTCCCCCATTCAGCCAGCCTGAATGGGGGCTCTTCTTTTGGACGATACAAAAATGAATTCAACAAAATGGCTTCATCTGGTCGATGAGATCAGCACATGGATTGGCAAGGCCTTCGCCTGGCTGATCGTGGCCTTGATGCTTTTGGTGGTGGTCGAGGTGTTCAAACGCTATGCTCTCAATGCCCCCACGGCCTGGATTTTCGACGCCAGCAACATGATGTATGGCACCTTGTTCATGATGTGCGGCGCCTATACCCTGTCGCAAAACGGTCATGTGCGGGGTGACTTTTTCTACGGTAGCGCCAGGCCGCGCGTACAGGCCTCGCTGGACCTGGTCCTCTACATCCTCTTCTTCCTGCCGGGCGTGATTGCCCTCACCTGGGCAGGCTGGACTTATGCCAACGACTCTTTTCTGATCCGCGAGCACACCTTCAACGCGGACCCCTTGCCGCTCTATCCCTTCAAGGCCATCATCCCCATTGCCGGTGCCATTGTGTTTTTGCAGGGCATTGCCGAGATCGCGCGTTGCGTGATCTGCCTGCGCACGGGTGAATGGCCCAGCCGACTCAAGGATGCCGATGAAATCGACGTGGTTGAGCAGCAATTGGCCAACAGCACCTATGTGGACGAATCGGCCAAGCTCGACGCGATTGCACGCGCTAAACAAATCGAAGAATCTGCGCATCACCGCGCAACGGGCGGAGTACAGTCATGAGCGATCCAATACTTGGCATGATCATGCTGGGGCTCATCGTGGTGGTCATCATGATGGGTTTCCCCACCGCCTTCACCCTCATGGGTCTGGGCATGGCCTTTGGCTTTGTGGCCTTTTTCGACCCGAGCCAGCCCTGGCTGGACAACAGGATCTTCAACCTCATGGTGCAGCGCACCTTTGGGGCCATGACCAACGACACGCTGTTGTCGATTCCCTTGTTTGTGCTCATGGGCTATGTCATGGAGCGCGGCGCGCTGGTGGACAAGATGTTCCACAGCGTTCAGCTGGCGTTTCGCCGTCTTCCCGGCTCGCTGGCTGTGGCCACGCTGGTGATCTGCACCTTCTGGGGCATTGCCAGCGGCTTGGTGGGCGCCGTGGTGGTGCTCATGGGCGTGATCGCCATGCGACCCATGCTAAACGCCGGCTATGACACGCGCCTGGCTGCCGGCGTGATCACCGCAGGCGGCACCTTGGGCATTCTCATTCCGCCCTCGGTGATGATCATTGTGTATGCCGCTGTGGCTGGCCAATCGGTGGTCAAGCTGTATGCAGCGGCCATGTTCCCAGGCTTTTTCCTGGCTTCGCTGTACCTGGTCTACATCATTGGCTGGGTGCTGATTGACCCCAAGGTCGCCCCCAAACTGCCGGAGGAACAACTGCGCGCGCCTGTGTCGCCCTGGCTGCAACAAATCAGCCAGCAGTATGGTCAACGCATGTTGGGCAGCTTCACCAAAGCCGTGTTCTCGCCAGCGCGGGCTTTGGCCATCCAGACCGATCAGTTGCGTGTGAGCTGGTGGCTGCTGGTCAAGAGCCTGGTGATGAGCCTGGTGCCCGTGTGGACGGTGCTCATTTGCATGGGCGCATCCTGGTGGTATGTGGTCATCTATTCCCAAGCCGAGAACAACGCTGCGGCTGACGTGGTGGCCACGCAAGCGGCCGCACCTGCGGCGGCAACCGAGGCACCTGTCGCACCGGTCGCCCAAGAGAACACGGCGCAGCGCGAGCAAGCTGGCTCAGCCGGTGGTTTGCAAGAGCCCCCGGGTGCCAGCGGTGGCCTACAAGAACCCCCCGGCGCGAGCGACGGCTTGCAAGAGCCGCCTGGATCGAGCAGCGGATTGCAAGAGCCCCCCGGTGCCAGCGGTGGTTTGCAAGAACCCCCAGGTTCTGCCGCCGCATCGTCCACCATCACGGCACAGACTGCGGCCGAGGACAACGAGCCCCTCAAGGCTTTGGGCGATGGCGACACCTCCAATGCCCCCAAAACCGAGGCGGTGCCCGATTCCTTCTACACCGGCTTTTGGCTGACCTTTGCGGTGCTGGCCTTGCTGCTGGTCTGGTACTACCGTGGCTTTGATGCAGAACAGTTTGAAATCCTCAACATGCTGGTCAAGTCGGTCATGCCCCTGGGTGTGCTCACCGTGGTGGTGCTGGCGGTGATCTTGCTGGGCATCACCACCGCCACCGAATCGGCCGCAGTGGGTGCGGCTGGCGCCTTCCTGATGGCCTGGCAATCGGGGGCGCTCACCTTTGAGCGCATCAAGGAAGCCGTCTTCCTCACGGCCAAAACCACCTCCATGGTGTGCTGGCTGTTTGTGGGCTCTGCGCTTTTCTCGGCTGTGTTTGCCATCCTGGGTGGACAACGACTGGTCGAGGAATGGGTGATGTCCTTGAACCTGACCCCAATTCAGTTCCTGCTGTTGTCACAAGCCATCATCTTTGTGTTGGGTTGGCCGCTGGAATGGACCGAGATCATCGTGATCTTTGTGCCCATCTTCCTGCCCCTGCTGCAGCACTTCCAGATTGACCCCATGCTGTGGGGCGTGATGGTATTTGTGAACCTGCAAGCGGCCTTCCTGTCGCCACCGGTGGCCATGTCAGCCTTCTACCTCAAGGGGGTGTCACCACCGCATGTGACGATCAACCAGATCTTTGCGGGGATGATGCCCTACATGCTCATCGTGATCCTGTGCATGGTGCTCATGTACATCTGGCCGGGTCTCACGCTGTGGCTGCCCAACTACCTGTACGGCAAATGAAGCGGCGCACATGGCTGGCCTTGGGGCTGATGAGTTCAGCCCTCTCGGTCATGGCGCAGGCTCCCACCAAGCCCATCCGGCTGATCGTGCCGTATGCGGCTGGGGGTCCCATCGATGTCACCGCCCGGCTGCTCGCTGAGCGGGTCAAGGACAGTCTGGGCACGGTGATCGTCGAGAACCGACCCGGCGCGGGCGGCAACATCGGCGCGGATCTGATCGCCAAGGCTGCGCCCGATGGCTACACGATTGGCATTGCAGCCACGGCCACCCATGCGGTGAACCCGTGGCTGTATGCACGCATGCCCTACAACGCCGCAAGCGACTTTGCCCCCATCACGCAAATCCTGCGCGTGCCCAATGTGCTGGTCATGAATGCCGAGACCGCCAAGCGCCTGGGGATTTCGCAGTGGAGCGACTTCATCCGCTATGCCAAAGCCAATCCGGGTCGCCTCAACTACGGCTCGGGTGGCAATGGCAGCGCAGGCCATCTCGCCGGTGAGCTCTTCAAGTCCAAGGCTGGTATTTTTGCGGTGCACATCCCCTACAACGGTGGCAATCCGGCTCAAATGGCCTTGCTTTCAGGTCAGGTGGATTTCAATTTCGACAACCTGGCCACTGCTGCGCCCAACATCCGCAGCGGCAAGCTGATTGCCCTGGCCGTGACCACACCCGCTCGCAGCCCCGTGTTGCCCGATGTGCCCGCGATGGCCGAAACCCTTCCTGGTTTTTCAGTGGACACCTGGTGGGGGTTGGTAGCGCCCGCGCAAACGCCCAACTCGGTGATTCAGAAATTGAACCAGGCTTTTGTGCAGGCCTTGCAAGCACCGGAGACCAAGGCACGCTTTGCCAGCTTGATGGCCGAGCCTGTGCCCACCAGCCCCGAGGCGTTTGGTCAGCACCTGAAATCGGAGTTGGCCAAGTACGAGGCGGTGGTCAAAGCCAGCGGCGCCAAGGCCGATTGAGTCGTACAGGGGCGTTGGCCTAGAGCGGCAAGCAAGCCCCAGAGGTTGCAGCTGAGCTCAGTCGAGCTTGGCGCCCGAAGCCTTGACCACACCTGCCCAGCGCTTGGTTTCTGCCGAGATGAATTCGGCAAACTGTGTGGGCGAGACCGGCGGGAAATCAGCTCCACTATTGCCCCAGGCGGTTTTCACCTCAGTGGATTCCCTCGCCTTTTTGATCACGTCGAGCATGGCAGTTTGGGCCGCAGCCGGGATGCCCTTGGGCGCCCACATGCCATACCACGTGCTCACGTTGTAGTCCTTGAGCCCGAGCTCAGCGGCACAAGGCACATCGGGGAATGCGGGATTGCGCTGGCTGCCGGCCACCATCAAGGCCTTGATGCGCCCTGACTTGATGTGTTGAGCCGAGGACCCCAGGCCGTCAAACATCATTTCCACATTGCCCGCCATGAGGTCTTGCAGGGCGGGACCTGCGCCTCGGTAAGGGATGTGGGTGATGAAGGTTTGGGTCTGTAACTTGAACAATTCACCCGCCATCTGGTGGGCTGTGCCATTGCCGGCCGAGGCAAAATTCATGCGCCCAGGGTTGCTGCGAACTTGTGCGAGAAACCCTTTGAAATCAGGCACGGTGACCTTTTGCGGATTGACCACCAGGACAAAGGGCACCGAAGCCATCAAGGCCAGGGGCACGAAATCGCGCTCCAGGTCGTAGTCCAGCTTGGGGTACATGGCAGGGGCAATCGCATGGTGCACCGCCCCCATGAAGAAGTTATAGCCATCTGCTGGGGCTTTGGCCGCAATCGATGCGCCCACCGTACCGCCTGCGCCACCGCGATAGTCCAGGATCAGGTTCTGGCCCGTGAGCTTGCTGAACGCCCCCGAGAAAGGACGGGCAAAGGCATCGGTGCCCCCACCTGCGGGAAACGGCACCACGGTGGTCACAGGTTTGGTTGGCCAGGCCGCTTGGGCGTTGCCAATGACCGGCCAGGCACTTGCGGCCAAGCCCATGCCCAACAACTGTCGTCTCTGTAAACGGATGCTCATCACGTGCTCCTCGATGGTGCAAATTGGAATGCGGCAGATTGTGCCCTCGCCGCATCATTCTGTTCATCGGGCGCAGCCCCAACCCTTTGGAAGCCAGGGCATGCCCCAAGCACTGCGGAAAACCCTAGCCTCACCTCATTCCAGCTTGCCGATTTTCTTCACCACTTCGCTCATGCGCCGCACATCGGCTTGCACGTATTTTTCAAACTCGGGGCTGTCCTGATAGAGGATGGGGCTGCCCGCGTTGTGGATGATCTCCCTGACCTTGGGATCGTTGGCAGCAAAGCGCGCCGCCGCGCGCAGGCGCTGGGCAATGGGCTCGGGCGTGGCCGCAGGGATGAACAACCCCGACCACTGGGCATATTCAGCCGTGTAACCCAGGTCCTTGAGCGAGGCCACTTCGGGCATGGACTCCAGGCGCGATGAGCCCCAATGCGCCAGCACCCGGATCTTGCCCGCCTTGACATGTTGCAAGACCGTGGCCGGGCCTGTGGAGACCACCTCGATTTGCCCACCCAGCATGGCCAGCACGGCTGGACCTGCGCCGGTGAAGGGCACATGGGTGAGTTGAATGCCCGCGTTTTGCGCGAGGATCTCCATGGGAATGTGCATGGTGCCGTAGTTGCCCGATGAGCCGAAATTGATGGCCTTGGGGCGCTTCTTTGCATCCTCGACAAAGTCCTTGACGCTCTTCCAGGGCGAATCGGCGCGTACCGCCAGCACCGTGGGGTCGGCAGTGAAGCGGGCAATGGCACGCAAATCGCCATAGGCAAACAAGGGGGCGCGACCCACGATGCCATCGGCCTCGGGGATCACGCTGTAAGAGGACAAGGCCATGACCACGGTATAGCCATCGGGCTTGGCCTTGGCCACCTGCCCCATGCCGATGCCGCCGCCTGCACCGGGCTTGTTCTCGATCACCACAGGCTGACCCAGGTCACGCGACATGGCCTCGGCCACAGGCCTGGCAACGATGTCAGCCAAACCGCCTGGCGGGAAAGGCACGACCAGGGTGATGGCCCTTTGCGGGTAGATGCCCGCGGGTGTGTTCGATTGCGCGCTCGCTTGCCCGCTCACGCCCAGCACGGCTGCTGCCAGCATCAGGTGGGTCCATACGGTGTTGCACTTGAATGTCATCCTCATGTTGAACTCCTTCATTCGGGCGTGATGCCCGCTTTCTTGACCAGGGCGGCGTACTTGATGAGCTCGGAGCGAAAGGCTTTTTCAGCCTGCTCGCTGCTGCTGATCTGAATCAGGTTGCCCTGTTTGGCCATGGCCTCTTTCACGCCGGCGTCATTGAAGGCCGCGACCAGGGCTTCATTCACTTTCTTGACGCTGGCGGGCGTCATGCCCTTGGGGCCAATCACAGCGAACCAGGCTTCCATCACATAGCCCGGCAATCCCTGTTCCACAAAGGTGGGCACATCGGGCAAGGCGGGCGTGCGCTTGTCACCGCACATGCCAATGGCACGCAGGGTGCCAGCCTTGATGTGCTGCAAGACGCTGGGGGTGGCCACCACAGCGAAATCGATTTGGCCACCCAGCAAGTCGGTCACCATCTGCCCCACCCCTTTGTAGGGGATGTGGCGTGCGCTGACCTTGGCTTCGTCGAGGAACATCTCGGCAGCCAGGTGCAAGATGGTGCCCGTGCCGCCCGAGCCAAAGTTGTAGCCATCGGGCTTGGCCTTGAGCTGAGCCATCCATTCCTTGGCCGTGGTGGCGCTCACCTTTTGCGGGTTGACCACCAGCACCATGGGGGTGCTGCCCACCATGGCAATGGGCGTGAAGTCGGCCGGCATGTTGAACGGCAGGCTTTTGATGACGCTCGGGAAGATCACCACATTGTTGGACACCACCGAGAGGGTGTTGCCATCGGGCGCAGCTTTGGTGAGCGCCTGCAAGCCCAACACGCCCCCTGCGCCGGCCATGTTTTCGATCACCACACTGGCATTCAAGGCCTTGCCCAGAGCCGAAGCGGCAGAGCGGGTGATGGCATCCACGCCTGAGCCCGTGGCGTTGGGCAAGATGAGCTTGACGGTGGCCTCAGCCTGGGCATGGCGGCCTGCGCCAGCCAGGCCGACCCAAAGACTGCCCGCCAAAGCATGACCCAAGGCAGTGCGGCGATTGATGGGGATGGTCAAGGGCTTCTCCTCTGTGAAGTGAATTGGGATTCAGGCCACCACATGGGCCTGTTGCAGGTGATCGATCTCGGCGGGGCTCAAGCCCAGGGCACTGAGCACCTCGTGCGTGTGTTGCCCGCTTTGGGGTGGATCCAAGCGCACGCCCAGACGCTCGCCCGCGAGCGTGATGGGCAGCAACGCGGCTTTGGCCGTCTGACCAGCACGCGGTCCGTCGCTGAGCTGCACATCGGCCAGGCCTTGCGTGGCCAGCAGGTGCGGGTCGTCGAGCAGGTCTTGTGGCTTGGCAATGGGCGCATAGGGCAAGCCAGCCTGTTCGAAGATCGCAGCGAGTTCTGACGCACGCCAGGCCTTGAGCCGCTCACGCAGGATGGGCATCAACTCGGGGCGCATGCGCACGCGGTCGTTGTTGGTCTTGTAGCGCGCGTCGGCAAACAGGTCACCAAAGCCCAGGGCATCGCAGAACGTTGCCCATTGCCCGTCGCTCACGGCGGCCAAAAAGATTTGCTCGCCGTCCTTGACGGTGAAGACGTCATACACCGCCCAGGCCGAGATGCGATTGGGCATGGGATCTGGGGCAACGCCCGTGATGGCGTACTGCATCATGTGTTGCCCCACCAGGAAGATGTTGTTCTCGAACAGGGCGGACTGGATCTCCTGGCCTCGCCCGGTGATGCCGCGCTGCACCAGCGCACCGAGGATGCCAATGGCGCCAAACATGCCCCCCATGATGTCGTTGACGCTGGTGCCCGCACGCAGCGGGTCGCCGGGTCGCCCGGTCATGTAGGCCAAGCCCCCCATCATCTGTACCACCTCGTCCAGCGCGGTTCGGTGGTCGTAGGGGCCAGGCAAAAAACCCTTGAGGCTGGCATAGATCAGCCGCGGGTTGCTGGCCGACAGCGTGGCGTAGTCCAGACCCAGCCTGGCCATGGCACCGGGCTTGAAGTTTTCGGCCACCACATCGACCGTGGCACACAAGCGCCTCGCCAGGGCAGCGCCCTGGGCATGCTGCAGGTTGATGCGGATGCTTTTCTTGTTGCGGTTGAACATGGGGAAAAAGCCCGCGCCCGCACCCAGCAGATGGCGGGTGCGGTCACCCTCAATGGGCTCGACCTTGATGACCTCGGCACCCAGATCGGCCAGCACCAGGCCACAGGTGGGTCCCATCACCATGTGGGTGAACTCCACCACGCGCAGCCCCGTCAGAGGCAAGGCATGCGGGGCGGCGCTCATGCGCTGGTTCCAAATCCAAAAAGACGGGCTGGCGTGGTCCACATGATCTGATGCCGTTCATGGGCTTCAAACCAGCGCTCGTACACGCGCAGCATGGGGCCGTAATCCAGACGGTAAGGGGCTTTGAGGTAAGGCCAATCCGAGGCCCAGATGCACTGATCCAGGCCAAAGTGCCTCACCAAGGATTCAAAACAGGGTTTGACGTCATCGAAGGGATAACCCGTTTGCGAAAACTTGGCCATGCCCGAGAGCTTGACCACCGCCCGCCCCTCGCGCCCCAGCGCCAGCAAAGCCTCAAAGCCTTTGGACTGCAAGTCGATGGTGGTGGTGCCCGTGCGCAAAGGCCGCCCGCCATGGTCGATGAGCACGCGCACCCCCACGCGGGCGAGCATGGGCAAAAAGGGCAGCAGGCCATCGCCTTCGATCTGGAACTGCGCCCACAGATCGAGCTGCTTCAAACGCTGCAGCAAGGGCTCAATGCCCGAATAAAAATCAAACCCCATCAGGGACGGGTTGAAGGCCACGCCCACCACCCCCAAGGCTTTGAGGTGAGCGAGTTCATGCAAGGAGCAATCGTTGGGGACCACGGCAATGCCCTTGAAGGCACCCGCACTGCGTGCAATGGCATCGAGCAAACAGCGGTTGTCCGTGGCATAGCCCGAGTTGGGTCCCACGAGCAAGGCATGGCGCACGGCATAGCAATCCATGAGCTGGCGAAAGTAATCGGCGTTGCCCATCTCCTGCCCTGCCGGGTGATAGGACACCTCGGGGTTGTAGGGGAATCGGGCGGGATCGAGCACATGGCAGTGCGAGTCGATCTTGGGTTCGGTGAGGACGTTCATGAAAAAAGAGTATGCCCCAGCCGAACGTGCCTTGTGTGAACGCACGGCAGGCCATGGTTAACACTGATCTGTCCCTGGCTGCCCCCCCCTAAACTCGCGCCTTTGCGTTTGGCAGTTGGCATTCTCACCATGACCGCTTTTGTTTTGCAACGACTCATTCAGGCCACCTGGGTCATGTTGGCGGTGGGTTTCATGGCCTTTTTGCTCTTTCAATACGTGGGCGACCCGGTGGTGTTCATGCTGGGTCAGGATGTGACCCCTGAGAAAGTCGCTCAGCTGCGCGCCGAGCTGGGTCTGGACCAGCCCTTTTTTGTCCAGTTCTTTCATTTCATCGTGAACGCTGCCCAAGGGGACTTTGGTGTCAGCCTGCGCCAGGGCGGCAAAGTCTCCAACCTCATCATCGATCGCCTGCCCGCCACCTTGGAGCTGGCCATGGCCGCCGCCATGCTGGCCTTGCTGGTGGGCATTCCCATGGGGGTCTACGCGGCCTTGCGTCGCCACAGCTGGTTGAGCAAGCTGCTCATGACCGCCTCCCTGGTGGGGGTGTCATTGCCCACCTTCCTCATTGGCATTCTGCTCATCCTGGTCTTTTCGGTCTGGCTGGGCTGGTTTCCCAGCTTTGGGCGGGGCGAGGTGGTCAAGATCGGCGGCTGGAGCACGGGGCTACTCACGCTCGATGGCTGGCTGCACCTGGTGCTGCCCGCGGTGACCCTGTGCTTTTTTCAGCTCGCGCTGGTGATGCGCCTGGTGCGCGCCGAGATGTTGGAAGTGCTGCGCACCGACTACATCAAGTTCGCGCGCGCTCGGGGCTTGTCCGAGCGGGTGATCCATTTCCAGCATGCCCTGCGCAACACCCTGGTGCCCGTGATCACCGTCACCGGCTTGCAACTGGGCTCGCTCATTGCTTTTGCCATCATCACGGAAACCGTGTTCCAGTGGCCGGGCATGGGGCTGTTGTTCATCCAGGCCGTGACCCATGCCGACATCCCGGTGATGGCGGCCTACCTGTGCCTGATTTCACTCATCTTTGTGGTGATCAACCTGGTGGTGGACTTGCTCTATTTCTGGGTTGACCCGCGACTACGGAGCGAGCATTGAGCTGGCGCGATTCAGACCTCTTCTATTCCTTTCGCCAAACGCCCACGGCCTGGGTGGCCTTGGCGGTGGCGGGCTTGTGCATCTTTGGCGCTGCCTTTGCGCCCTGGGTGTCGCCCTACAACCCCTTTGATGCCGCCAGCTTGCAACTCTCGGACGCCCTGATGCCCCCAGCCTGGACCCGTGACGGGCAACTGAGCCATTTGCTGGGCACCGATGACCAGGGGCGTGATATTTTTTCGGCCTTGCTGTATGGCTCGCGCATTTCCCTCTCGGTGGGTTTGACCTCGGTGGTGCTGTCCATGTTGCTGGGCGTGTCGCTGGGTCTGCTCTCGGGCTTTGCAGGCGGCTGGGTCGACAGCTTCATCATGCGGGTGTGCGATGTCATGCTCTCTTTCCCCTCCATCCTCATCGCCTTGCTGATTTCGGGGGTTGGCCGCGCCGTGTTCCAGGGGGCTAACGAGTCGTTTGCCTTTGTGGTGCTGGTCATGTCGATTGCCCTCACGGGCTGGGTGCAATATGCGCGCACGGTGCGTGGCGCCACCCTGGTGGAGCGCAAAAAAGAATACGTGCAGGCCGCGCGCGTGATTGGCGTGTCCCAGTCCCAGATCATGCGGCTGCACATCCTGCCCAATGTGATGGGACCGGTGCTGGTGCTGGCCACCTTGCAAGTGGCCACGGCCATCATCACCGAGGCCACCCTGTCCTTCCTGGGTGTGGGCACGCCACCCACCTCGCCTTCGCTGGGCACGCTGATTCGCATTGGCAACGACTTTTTGTTCTCGGGCGAATGGTGGATCACCGTGTTCCCTGGCCTCATGCTGGTGCTCATTGCCTTGTCCATCAACCTGCTGGGTGACTGGCTGCGCGATGCCCTCAACCCCAAACTGCAGTGAGGACACCGGTGGCATTGCTTGAAGTCAAAGACCTGTGCGTGGACATCCCCACCCGCCACGGGGTGCTGCATGCCCTCAAAGAGGTGCAACTGCACATCGACGCTGGCGAGGTGCTGGGTGTGGTGGGCGAATCGGGCGCGGGCAAATCCCTCACGGGCGCAGCCATCCTCGATTTGCTCGAACCACCGGGACGGATCACGCAAGGCGAGGTCTGGCTGGGCAAGGACCGCATCAGCGGCCTGAGCCCCCAGGCCATGCGCCATGTCCGGGGTCGGCGCATCGGCGCCATCTTCCAGGATCCGCTGACCTCGCTCAACCCGCTCTACAGCGTGGGGCATCAGCTGATCCAGACCATCCTCGCCCACTTGCCCCTGACCCCGGCGCAAGCGCGCCAGCGTGCCATCGACTTGCTCGAAGACACGGGCATCCCAGCGGCTGCCGAACGCCTCAACCACTACCCTCACCAGTTCTCGGGGGGCATGCGCCAGCGTGTGGTGATCGCCTTGGCCTTGGCCGCCGAGCCCGAGCTCATCATTGCCGACGAGCCCACCACGGCGCTGGATGTGTCGATTCAGGCGCAAATCATCGAGCTGCTGGTGCGGGTGTGCAAAGAGCGGCAGGCCGCGGTCCTGCTCATCACCCACGACATGGGGGTGATCGCCGAAACCTCGGACCGTGTGGCCGTGATGTATGCCGGTCGTGTGGTGGAAACCGGACCCGTGGATGACATCATCCATCGCCCCCGGCATCCCTATACCCAAGGCCTCATGGCCAGCATCCCGCGCATCGATGGCAGCGTAGAGCGCCT
Source organism: Betaproteobacteria bacterium (assembly GCA_009919175.1). Classification (GTDB taxonomy): domain Bacteria; phylum Pseudomonadota; class Gammaproteobacteria; order Burkholderiales; family Burkholderiaceae_C; genus Limnohabitans. The sequence goes on along the minus strand of RGCL01000031.1, from coordinate 5,284 downwards.
GCACCATGTGCCTGGCAACATGCCCCGCCTGAGCGACACGCCTACGGGCTGCGCCTTTCATCCACGCTGCCCGCGCAGCCTGCCCGACTGCAGCCTGCGCCTGCCCCACTTGCAAGCGGGCGATGCGCCCCAAACCCAACTGGCTTGCTGGAACCCCATCCAGTGGCCGGCCAACCTGGAGCATGGCTCATGAGCGCCACCCCCTTGCTGCAAGTCCAGGGTCTGAGCAAACGCTTTGAGGTCTCGGCACCCTGGCTGCAACGCGTGATCAACCGCGAGCCGCGACAGTGGGTGCATGCGGTGAGCGATGTGAGCTTGCAGATGGTGCGCGGTGAAACCCTGGCGCTGGTGGGCGAGTCGGGCTGCGGCAAAAGCACCCTGGCGCGATTGCTGGTGGGCTTGTATGCCCCCACCCAAGGCCGCATCGCCTTTGGAGGGCAGGACTTGCACCAGGTCCTGGCCTCTGGCGCGCAGGAGGCGCAGGCGCTGCGTCGGCGCATCCAAATGATTTTTCAGGATCCCTATGCCAGCCTCAATCCGCGCTGGCGGGTGCACGACATCGTTGCCGAGCCGCTGCGGGTGCATCAACCTGGCTTGAGTCCTCAGGACCAGGCCGACCAGGTGCATGCCCTGCTGGCCTCGGTGGGGCTCAACCCCAAAGATGCCGCCAAGTACCCGCATCAGTTTTCAGGTGGACAGCGGCAACGCATCTCCATTGCACGCGCCCTGGCGGTGTCGCCCGAATTCCTGGTCTGCGACGAACCCACCTCGGCGCTGGATGTGAGTGTGCAAGCCCAGGTGCTCAACCTCATGCAGGACTTGCAGACCCAGCGGGGGCTCACCTATTTATTCATCTCGCACAACCTCGCGGTGGTGCGCCATGTGAGCGACCGTGTGGGCGTGATGTACCTGGGGCGGGTGGTCGAACTCGCGCCCACCCAGCAATTGTTCGAACAGCCCCAGCACCCCTACACCCGCATGCTGCTCGCGGCCATCCCCAAAATGAAAAAGGGACCGCAAACGCGAGTCCCCATTCAAGGCGAAGTGCCCAATCCGCTCTCGCCGCCCAGCGGCTGTGCCTTTCATCCCCGCTGCCCTCAGGCCACGGCAGTGTGCAAGGAACAAACGCCAGTGCTTCGCAGTGTTCAGGGCATTGAGATCGCCTGCCACCACACACCAGGCTAAAGCCTGGCGCGTGGCACTGCGCTTTACTTCTTGATCGTCACATACATCATCTTGGGCGCATCGTTGGAGTTGTGCACCATGGTGATGTTTTTCTTCATGGCCCAAGGGCGCATCTGGTGGTGCAAGGGCAAGGCCAACACCTGATCGCGGGTCATGTCCAGCGCCTCGCGAAGGAGTTTGTCGCGAGCCTGAGGATTGGCCTCGGACTTGATGCGGTCAACCAGCGCATCGAGGGGCGCATGGCTGATGCGACCGAAGTTGAAGTTGCCATCTGCGCCAGTGGTACGGGTGCGGATGATGGACTGCAAGGTGTATTGCGCGTCATACGTGGCCACGCCCCAGCCCAGCAAGTAGGCGCTGGAATCAAAGGCCTGGAACTTGGTGGCAAAGGTGGCAAAGGGCATGGCGTTGAGCTTGGCCTTGACGCCAATGCGCGCCCACATGTTGACCACCGCCTGGCAGACCTCTTCGTCGTTGACGTAGCGGTTGTTGGGGCAGTCGAGGGTGAACTCAAAGCCGTTGGGGAAGCCCGCATCGGCCAGCAGTTTCTTGGCGCCCTCGATGTTGACGGCCACCGGCTTGTCGGCGGACTCCAGATAGCCATTCACACCCGGTGCAACCATCAAGGCGGCAGGGATGGACAAGCCCCGCATGATGGTGCGCTGAATGCCCACGCGATCGATGCTCATGTTGAGCGCCTGGCGCACCCGCAGGTCCTTGAAGGGGTTGGGACCTTTGGGACCATATTTGAGTTCATCGCCCTGGTCGAGCACGATGAAGATGGTGCGCACCTCGGGACCATCAAGCACGGCGAGGTTGGACGTGTTGCGCAGGCGCGGCACATCCTGGGTGGGCAAGTCGGTCACGGCATCGACGTCACCGGCGATGAGCGCCGCGACTCGGGTGGGGTCGGACTTGATGGGGGTGTAGATGACGTCGGTGACGTTGCCCTCGAGCTTGCCCCACCAGTTCTTGTTGACGGTCAGGACCACGCGCTGGTCAGGCACCCACTCCTTGATGATGTAGGGGCCTGTGCCATTGGCATTGCGGGAGGCATAGGTCTCTTCCTTGGCCTTGTAGTCCTGCACCTTCTCAGACTTGTTCTTGACCGCCCACGCCTTGTTCATGATGAAGAAGTAGGTGAAGCTGTTGAGCAGCACCGGGTTGGCGCCGTCTGAGATCACATCGATGGTGTGGTCATCGATCTTGCGGATTTCCTTCACCCCGGCGACGTAAATGCCGGTGGTGCTGGGTGGCACCCGTGAACGCTCGAAGGAAAAAATCACGTCGTCGGCGGTGAAGGGGCTACCGTCCTGAAACTTGACGTTCTTGCGCAGGTTAAAGCGCACGGTCGAGGGATTGACCTGGTTCCAACTGGTGGCCAAAGCGGGCTCGGGCTTGTAGTTTTTGTCATAACGAACCAGCGTCTCGTAGGCATGGCTCATGATGTTGTTGGTGGTCGCATGGTTTTGCGAATGCGGATCCAGCGTGAGGATGTCGTTTTGCGCGGCCCAGCGGAAAGTCTCGGCCTGGATCGGCATGCACCAGGCCAGCAAGGAGATGCCCAGGGCACCCAGCCAGCGACGTTGAGAGGCATTCATTCAAAAGTCTCCTGAAGTGAGCAGTCCCATGACTGCAAGGCGCTTTTGTAACAGATGAATGCCGATTTGGCGGGTGAAGAGGGCCAGGAAGGCACCGGATGCGGGTTTTACCCAGTGCCCTGCCCATGCTGCCATGCAGGAGTCGGTCGCCGCGCAAGCGTCTGAGCGCCTCAGGCGGCTGGTGCAGGGCTTAGGCGGGCAATCATGAACTCGCAGGCCTGCATGAGGTGCTGGCTGGCCAAGGTCTGAGCCCGGTCGGCATCGCGATCGCGGATGGCCAACCAGATGTGCTCGTGCTGGTCCCAGATGTCCCTGGGTTGCTGGTCCTTGACCAGCACCTCGCCCATCACCCGCTGGGTGTAGCTCAGGTGGGCGGCCATGGTCGAACCGATCAAGGGGTTGCCAGCCAGCACATAGATGAACTCGTGAAAGCGGATGTCAGCGGCAATCATGCTGGCCACGGCCCCACTGGCCACCGCCTGCCTGCCCTGGGCAATGAGCGCGTCGCCTGTGGCGACATCGCTGGGCAGGAGTTGCTCGGCAGCCTTGCGACAGGCCAGCGCCTCGATGGCCGCGCGGATTTCGTAGATGTGACGCACATGGGCAGGATCCAGCGTGGCCACAATCAGGCCGCGGCCAGGGGCATCCTGGAGCATGCCTTGATTGCGCAACAGCATCAGGGCTTGTTGCACGGGCTGGCGCGACACGCCCAGGGCCTGGGCAATTTGCTCTTGGATGATGCGCTCGCCCGGTTTGAGCTGACCCGAGATCACTTCTTCAAGCAAGGCCTGGGTGACTTGCTCGACGAGATTGGGTTGCAGGGAGAGGGCTTTCATCGCGGGCGAGTCTAGCCCATGGTCACGCCGTGGCCACCGTGCCCTGGCGGCTTTGCAGGCATTGGTCGCGCAACACCCGGTGCAGGATTTTCCCCGTGGCGTTCCTGGGCATCTGGGCATCGGGGATGAAGCTCACCGATTGCGGGCGCTTGAAGCCCGCCATGCGGGTGCGACACCAATCCATGAGCTCAGCTTCTTGAAGCTTGGCACCGTCATGCAAGACCACCACGGCATGCACAGCCTCGCCCCACTTGTCGTGCGGCACACCCACCACCGCCACGTCCTTGACCGCCGGGCATGCGCCAATCACGCCTTCGACCTCGGACGGATAAATGTTTTCGCCACCGCTGATGATCATGTTGCTCTTGCGGTCCACCAGCTGGATGAAGCCTTGCTCATCGCGTCGCGCCATGTCGCCCACCGAGCACCAGTTGCCCCGAAAGGCTTCTGCGGTTTTCTCGGGGTTCTTCCAGTAACCGTCAAAGGCATAGGGGGTCCATGAAAACAGTTCGCCCACCTCGCCATCGGGCACCTCCTGGCCGTTGTCATCGAGCAAGCGGATGGGGCCGGAGCCCGCCCATTCACGCCCCACCGTGCCCAGGTGATCGAGTTGCTCATCGGGTCTGAGCAGGGTGACCCAGCCCGCCTCGGTCGAGCCATACAACTCGTGCAGGCGTGCATTGGGAAAGCATTCGAGGATGGCCAGCTTGGTGTCCTTGCGTGCCGGGGCTGAAGAGATCATGAGCTTGTCGACTGCGCTGACGTCGTACAGGGCGCGGATGTGTTCGGGCAAGGCCAGCATCATGATGTAGTGCGTGGGCACCAGCGAGGTGAAGGAGATGCGCTCACTGGCGAGCTTGGCCAGCATGCGCTGGGCATCAAAGCTGGTGCTGTCATCGATCACACAGGTGGCACCCAGGTGCAAGAAGGTCTGGCTGAAGTACATGGAATTGGCATGGCACAGGGGCATGACCATCAAGCCCACGTCCTGTGGGCCAAATCGCATCTCCAGCGCCGTGGCCAGTGCAATGAGTGAACTGCCCTCGTGGCTTCTCATCACGCCCTTGGGGCGACCCGTGGTGCCCGAGGTGTAGAGGATGGCGCACAGGTCCGTGGGCCTCACCTGCACGGCCTCAAATGCCCCCGCGCCTTGCGCCATGAGCGCCTCGTAGTCATGGCCAGGGTGCGATTGCGCCTGCCCCATCACGATGAGGTGTTCCAGGCTGAGATCAGGGTGAGCCAGCAAGCCCTGCACACGGTCGAGCAGGCTGTCTTCAACGATCAAGGCCTTGGCTTCACAGTGACCCAGGATGTATTCGATCTCCGGCGTGAGCAATCGGAAGTTGATGGGCACGGCCACCAGGCCGCTGGCCGACAAGGCGGTGTAGATCTCCATCCATTCGAGCCGGTTGTAAGCCAGCACCGCAACGCGGTCGCCGTGTTGCAGACCCAAGCCCTGCAAGCTGCCCGCCAGCGCCAGGCTGCGGGCCTGCCATTGGGCAAAGCTCAGGCTGCGCTGGCTGTCTCTGGCACCGAGCTTGTCGGGGCTCAGGCGGGCATGGCGGGCAAGTGCATCAGAAATGGTCAACAGCCGGTTCATGGGGCAACTCCTCAGGCAGGCTTGGGATGGATGGAGTATATTTGAATACTGAATTCAGTATT
>RGCL01000004.1 GCA_009919175.1 Betaproteobacteria bacterium | reverse complement strand
GATCAATGAAGGTTTCCCATTATCGGAGTCCCTGAGATCCCAGTGTTCGGTCATGCCATAAAGTCAGTGGCATGTAAGAGCTTGGCCGCACAGTCCAAAGCTTTCAATTCAGAACTTTTCCGAGCAGGAGACGACGTCATGAGCAACGCCCACGAGCTGGTCATCCACCAGCCCCCCGCCGAATTTGTCCGCAAAGCCGCCGTGTCCGGCATGGCTGCCTACGAGGCCCTGAGCAAAAAAGCCGACACCGATTACGAAGGCTTTTGGGCTGAACAAGCCCATCGCCTGCTGAGCTGGAACAAGCCCTTCACCAAGGTGCTCAACGAGTCCAATGCCCCTTTCTTCAAGTGGTTCGAAGACGGCACCCTCAACGCTTCTTATAACTGCCTGGACCGCAACATCGAGCGCGGCCTGGGGGACAAGACGGCCATCATTTTTGAAGCCGACGACGGATCGGTGACCCGCACCAGCTATGCCCAGCTGCTTGCCCGCACCTGCCAGTTTGCCAATGCCTACAAATCCATGGGGCTGGCCAAGGGCGACCGCGTCATCATTTACATCTCCATGTCGGTGGACGGCGTGGCGGCCATGCAGGCCTGTGCACGCCTGGGCATCATCCATTCGGTGGTGTTTGGGGGGTTCTCGGCGCAGTCGCTGCGTGACCGCATCCAAGACACGGGTGCCAAGGCCGTCGTCACCGCCGACAACCAGGTGCGCGGTGGCAAGCTGCTTCCGCTCAAGTCCATCGTTGACGAAGCCCTGAGCCTGGGGGGCTGCGAAACCATCCAGAACGTGCTGGTGGTCAAGCGCTCCGGTGCCGAGATTTCCATGACGGCCGGGCGCGACGTCTGGGCCAGCGACGTGGTGGACAAGCAGGGCACGACCTGCGACCCGGTGTGGGTCGAAGCCGAGCACCCCCTGTTTTTGCTCTACACCTCGGGCTCGACAGGCAAGCCCAAGGGCGTGCAGCACAGCACGGGCGGCTATTTGCTCCACGCCGCGCTCACCACCGAGTGGACGTTTGATCTCAAGGCCGACGATGTCTTCTGGTGCACCGCCGACATTGGCTGGGTCACGGGTCACAGCTACATTGCCTACGGTCCCTTGGCCCTGGGCGGCACCGAAATCGTCTTCGAAGGCATCCCCACCTACCCCGACGCTGGCCGCTTCTGGCAGATGATCGAAAAGCACAAGGTCACCATCTTTTACACCGCGCCCACGGCCATCCGCTCGCTGATCAAGGCGGCAGAAACCAACCAGGCTGTTCACCCCGACCGCTACAACCTCCAGAGCCTGCGCCTGCTGGGTTCGGTGGGCGAGCCCATCAACCCCGCCGCCTGGGAGTGGTACTACCAGCACGTGGGCGGGGGTCGCTGCCCCATCGTCGACACCTTCTGGCAAACCGAAACCGGTGGTCATGTGATCACGCCGTTGCCCGGCGTGACCCCCATGGTGCCGGGTTCCTGCACCTTGCCCTTCCCCGGCATTCATGCGGCGGTGGTGGACGAAACCGGCAAGGACGTACCCAACGGCCAAGGCGGCATCCTGGTCATCAAGCGCCCCTGGCCGTCCATGATCCGCACCATTTGGGGTGACCCCGATCGCTTCAAGAAGAGCTACTACCCCGCCGACTTCCAGGGCAAGTACTACCTGGCGGGCGATGGCGCCATTCGCGACGAGAAGACCGGGTACTTCACCATCACCGGTCGCATCGACGACGTGCTCAACGTCTCAGGCCACCGCATGGGCACCATGGAAATCGAATCAGCCCTGGTGAGCTGCACCGAGCTGGTGGCCGAGGCGGCCGTGGTGGGTCGTCCCGACGACACCACGGGCGAGGCCATTTGCGCCTTTGTGGTCTTGAAGCGACCCCGCCCCGAGGGGGACGAGGCCAAGCAAATCGCCAAGATCCTGCGCGACCATGTGGCCAAGGAAATCGGCCCGATTGCCAAGCCCAAGGACATTCGATTTGGCGACAACCTGCCCAAGACCCGCTCGGGCAAGATCATGCGCCGCCTCCTGCGCTCCATTGCCAAGGGCGAGGCCATCACGCAAGACACCTCCACGCTGGAAAACCCTGCCATCCTGGAGCAGCTCGCCAACACGCATTGAGCTTTCATGGCCTTCACTAGGCCTGCTCAGCGTGCAGGCCAGGCAAAGAAAAACGCCTCTGAAAAGAGGCGTTTTTTCATGGGGTCAAGACCCGGTCACTTCTGCGCGAGCACCCAGTGGACCAGCTTCTTGGCTTCGTCGGGCGTCACTGCATTGGCGGGCATGGGAACCGGACCCCACACGCCACCGCCGCCCTTGATGACTTTTTCAGCCAACGTGGCTTCGGCAGTTTTGTTGCCGGCGTACTTCTTGGCGACATCTTTATAGGAAGGCCCCACCACTTTTTTGTCAACGGCATGGCAAGCCATGCAACCCTTGGCTTGAGCCAGGGCTTGATCGGCGAAGGCGGGAGCAGAGGCCATCAAGGCGATGGCAGCAGCAGCGACAGCGTGTTTCATGAGAACCTCAATCAAAGATAAAAACAAATTGTGACGCGTCCAGTATATAAGGGCAGGCCGAAACAGCTTTCCCCTGGCTAGGAATTCCCTGGGGGCACAAGACCCATTTCTCGTTCCCGCGCTGAGCGCGGGTGTTGGGTTCAGGCGAAGGCCTCGGTGTCGACTTCACTGTTGGCCTGGGCGTTGTAGCGGTCACCCGAGACAGTTTGCTGATTGATCAGGGTTTCGAGCCGGTCCATCAAGTCGGCCGACAGCATGACCTGATCTGCGCCCAGATCGTCGAGCAGGTGTTCCACCGATGTGGTGCCCGGAATGGGGATCATGTCGTCGCCCTGATGCAGCAGCCAGGCCAGCGCCAACTGGGCGGGGCTGCATCCGGCCTCCTTGGCCAGTGCACGGTAGGCGGGCAACAGACGCAGGTTGCTTGCATAGTGGTCCGGCGCAAACCGGGGCATGCTGCGGCGGATGTCCTTGGCGTCCAGGGCGTTGAGGTCCAGCGTCTGGTCACACAGGAAACCACGACCCAAGGGGCTAAAGGGCACAAAGGTCACGCCCAGTTCGCGACAGGCCTTGAGCACGGCGATTTCGGGATTGCGTGTCCACAACGAATATTCGGTTTGCAAGGCAGTGATGGGATGAACCGCATGCGCTTTGCGCAGGGTCTGAGCCGAGACTTCAGACAAGCCAATGGTCTGGATTTTTCCAGCTCGCACCAAGTCGCTGAGCGCACCCACACTCTCTTCAATGGGCACGGACTTGTCCCAGCGGTGCAGGTAGTAGAGATCAATCACATCGGTTTGCAAGCGCTTGAGGGCGTCTTCACAGGTCTTGCGCAACGTGTCGGGGCGGCCATCGATCACCCGCACCTTTTGTCCATTGGCTTGCTCCACGCCCTGCATGCCACATTTGCTGGCCAGCGTGAACCGTCGGCGATGGGGCTTGAGCACTTGACCCACCAAGGTTTCGTTGTTGCCAAAGCCATAGAGCGCGGCGGTGTCAAAAAACGTCACGCCGGCATCGAGTGCGGCCAGCAAGACACGCTCGCCTTGCTCAAACGACACAGGTGGACCGTAGGCATGACTCAGGTTCATGCAGCCCAGGCCAATTGCGCTGACAGAAAACGGGCCAAGTTGGCGGTGCTTCATGGGACAAACCTCAGGCGGTGAGCGCGGGGGCGAACAGCGTCGCCCCGCAGGGGGACTCAGAACAGATCGAGCACGGCGCCCTTGCTGGCGCTGGACGCATTGAAAGCGAACTTGGCCTGCACCCCACGCGTGTAGCGTGGCGCTGGTGCCACCCAGGCCTTGCGGCGTTTGGCGAGTTCCTCATCCGAGACATTGAGTTCAAGCTTGAGCGTGTGCGCGTCGATGGTGATGGCGTCACCTTCGTGGATCAGGGCGATGTTGCCCCCCACGGCGGCTTCGGGTGCCACGTGGCCCACCACCATGCCCCAGGTGCCGCCCGAGAAACGTCCGTCGGTGATGAGGCCCACCGACTCGCCCAGGCCTGCGCCAATGAGCGCACCCGTGGGGGCAAGCATTTCGGGCATGCCCGGACCCCCTTTGGGACCGAGGTAGCGCAACACCATCACATCACCGGCCTTGATCTTGCCGTCCAGGATGGCCTTGAGGGCAGACTGCTCGTCGTCGAACACCCGTGCCGGCCCGGTGATGACCGGGTTCTTGAGGCCGGTGATCTTGGCCACCGCCCCTTCGGGCGAGAGGTTGCCCTTGAGGATGGCCAGGTGGCCTTCTTTGTAGAGCGCCTTGTCGATGGGGCGGATCACATCCTGATTGGCTGGTGGTTGATCGGGCACGTCCTTGAGGGTTTGGGCAATGGTCTTGCCGGTGATGGTCATGCAGTCGCCATGCAGCAAGCCTGCGTTGAGCAAAACCTTCATCACCTGGGGGATGCCGCCGGCTTTGTGCAGGTCCACGGCCAGGTAGCGGCCACTGGGCTTGAGGTCACAGATGACGGGGACTTTCTTGCGCATGCGCTCGAAGTCGTCGATGGACCATTCGATGCCCCCCGAATGGGCAATGGCCAGGAAGTGCAACACGGCATTGGTCGAGCCACCGGTGGCCATGATCACAGCCACGGCGTTCTCGATGGACTTGCGCGTGACGATGTCGCGGGGCTTGAGGTCGTTTTTGATGGCTTCCATGAGCACGCTGGCCGACTCTTTGGCCGAGTTCTGTTTTTCATCGTGCGGGTTGGCCATGGTGGAGGAATAGGGCAGGGACATGCCCATGGCCTCGAAGGCAGAAGACATGGTGTTGGCGGTGTACATGCCGCCACACGAGCCCGTGCCCGGGATGGCATGGGTTTCGATGTCGTGCAGTTCCTGGTCGGAGATCTTGCCGGCTGCGTTTTGACCCACGGCTTCAAACACGCTCACGATGTTGAGGTCCTGGTCTTTCCAGCGCCCTGGCAGGATGGTGCCGCCGTAAACGTAGATGGCGGGCACATTGGCGCGCAGGATGCCCATCATGCCGCCGGGCATGTTCTTGTCGCAGCCGCCCACCACCACCACGCCGTCCATCCACTGGCCTTGCACGCAGGTCTCGATGCAGTCGGAGATCACCTCGCGGCTCACCAGGCTGTATTTCATGCCCTCGGTGCCCATGGCCATGCCATCGGAAATGGTGGGCACCCCAAAGACCTGGGCATTGCCGCCGGCCTCTTCGATGCCGGCAATGGCGGCATCAGCGAGTTTTTGCAAACCACTGTTGCAAGGCGTGATGGTTGAGTGGCCATTGGCCACGCCCACCATGGGCTTGCCGAAATCGCCCTCCTTGTAGCCCATGGCGTAATACATGGAGCGATTGGGGGCGCGGGACTTGCCCTCGGTGATGTTGGCAGAGCGAAGGGGGATGACTTTCTTGGAGGCGGTCATGGTCTGTGGCAATGGGTTGGAGGAAAGGCCAGTTTAACAACCTGGGTGACAATCCCGCCCATGCTGATTCACCCCCAATTCGACCCCGTCGCCCTGGCCTTGGGACCCCTCAAAGTTCATTGGTACGGCCTCACCTATCTGGCGGCCTTTTTGCTCTTTTGGGGATTGGCGCGCCTGCGCCTGCGCCAATCGCCCTGGCGTGAGCGTGTCGCGCAAGGCCAGTGGTCCCATCAGACCATCGATGACTTGCTCTTTTACGGGGTGCTGGGCGTGGTGCTGGGCGGTCGCCTGGGCTATTGCCTCTTCTACAAACCCGATCACTACCTGGCCCACCCGCTTGAAATTCTTCAGGTCTGGCAAGGCGGCATGAGTTTTCATGGGGGCATGCTGGGCGTGATCCTGGCCATGGTCTGGTTTGCGCACCGCCAGGGGGTGAACTGGCTCACCATCACCGACTTCATCGCGCCTTGCGTGCCCACGGGCCTGGCTGCCGGGCGCGTGGGCAACTTCATCAATGGGGAGTTGTGGGGCCGCCTGGCTGAGCCCAGCTTGCCCTGGGCCATGGTCTTTCCCCAGAGTGGCTCGCCGCTGCCCCGTCACCCCTCCCAGCTCTACCAATTCCTGCTCGAGGGCGTGCTGCTCTTTGTGGTGTTGTGGTGGCTGGCGCGCAAGCCCCGGCCATTGGGCTGGACTTCTGGGGCTTTTCTCATTGGTTACGGCGTGTTGCGTTTTTCGGCGGAATACTTCCGCGAGCCCGATGCGTTTTTGGGTTTGTTGGCAGCCGGTCTGTCCATGGGGCAATGGCTGTGCGTGCCCATGGTGCTCGCGGGCGCAGGCCTCATGGCCTGGTCTGTGCGGCGCGAGCCCGGCCCCGTCCACCCTTGAAGGAGTCTGAGATGCAGCAAGACATCAATCTGTACAGCGCGTTGCGCGCTGCCTTTCCCGCCGACCTGGATGCAGTGGCCATAGAAACCGATTCGGGTTTGCGGTATTCGTGGCGCGACCTCGATCGTGCCAGCGCCATGATGGCCAACCTGCTGGTGAGCCTGGATTTGCCAGCAGGTTCCCGAGTGGCTGTGCAGGTGGACAAATCCGTCGAGGCCGTCATGCTCTACCTGGCCACGCTCAGAGCGGGCCATGTGTTCTTGCCCTTGAACACCGCCTACCAAAGCGCCGAGGTGAGCTACTTCATCGAGAACGCCGAACCTGCTGTGGTGGTGTGCAGCCCCAAGCACTTTGCCTGGGTCAGCACCCTGGCCTTCAAGGCGGGCACGCACAGTGTCTTCACCCTGGGCGATGACCGCACCGGCAGTCTGCTCGATCGCGCCGTGCACCACAGTGACCAGCACCAACCCGTCGCGTGCAAGGCCGGTGATCTGGCCGCGATTTTGTACACCAGTGGCACCACGGGTCGCAGCAAGGGAGCCATGCTCAGCCATGGCAACTTGCTCAGCAACGCCCAGGTGCTCAAGGCGTATTGGGGTTGGCAACAGGGCGATGTGCTCATCCATGCCTTGCCCATCTTTCATGTGCACGGTCTCTTTGTCGCTCTGCATGGTGCCTTGCTCAATGGCAGCACCTTGTTGTGGCAAGGCAAGTTCGATCCCAAACTGGCCATTGCCTGGATGTCGCGCGCCACGGTCTTCATGGGCGTGCCCACGCTCTACACGCGCATGCTGGCTGAGCCCACGCTCACGCGCGAGGCCACCCGCGCCATGCGCCTGTTCATCTCGGGCTCTGCCCCCTTGCTCATCGAAACCTTCAACGACTGGAAGACCCGCACCGGCCACACCATCCTCGAGCGTTACGGCATGAGCGAAACCGTGATGCTCACCTCCAACCCCTACCGCGCCGATGACCGCCATGGCGGACAGGACGAGCGCCGCGGTGCCACTGTGGGCTTTCCCCTGCCGGGCGTGAGCCTGCGCGTCCAAGACGATGCCGGCCACGATTTGCCCCGTGGCGAAGTCGGCGGCATCCAGGTCAAAGGTCCCAATGTCTTTAGCGGCTACTGGCGCATGCCCGAGAAAACCGCAGAGGAATTCACCTCCGATGGCTATTTCAAAACAGGCGATGTAGGCCTGGTGGACGAGCGCGGCTATGTGCGCATCGTGGGTCGCAGCAAAGACCTCATCATCAGCGGCGGCTACAACGTCTACCCCGCTGAAATCGAGGGCTACATCAACGAGATGCCCGGCGTGGCCGAGAGTGCCTTGATCGGTGTGCCGCACCCCGACTTTGGTGAAGTGGGCGTTGCAGTCGTGGTGCCCAAGCCGGGCGCCCCATTGCAGCCCGAGGCCATCTTGGCCTCACTCAAGGCCAGCCTGGCCAACTTCAAGATCCCCAAGCAATGCCACATCGTGAGCGACTTGCCGCGCAACACCATGGGCAAGGTGCAAAAAAACCTGCTCAGGGATCAGTACAGGGGCGAGTTCGCCTGAGGCTGCACGGCGACACCGGGGCCGCGCGCTGCCCACCCGCTCTATGCCTCATTCGCCAAAGTTCAGTGGCAAGCCCACATAGTTTTCGGCCACGCTGCGCATGGCCGATTCGCTGTGGACCAGATAGTCCAGCTCGGCCAATTGCACCTTGTGGTTGAAGCCCGATTCATCGGGGAAGCGGTGCATGAGCATGGTGAACCACCACGAGAAGCGCTCGGCACGCCAGATGCGGCGCAGGCAACGCTCGGAGTAGTGGTCAATCCCCTGGTCGCTCTTGTGCTGGTAATGCTCAATGAGGGCGCTGCCCAGATACTTCACATCGGTGGCGGCGAGGTTCAAGCCCTTGGCCCCGGTGGGCGGCACGATGTGACCGGCATCGCCCGCCAGGAATAAGCGCCCAAAGCGCAAGGGCTCGGCCACAAAGCTGCGCAAGGGGGCAATGCTTTTTTCGATCGAGGGGCCGGTCACCAGGTTGGCGCGGGCTTCGTCGTCCAGATGCAGTCTGAGCTGATCCCAGAAGCGCTCGTCTGACCATTGCTCCACCTTGTCGGTGAGGGGCACTTGGACGTAGTAGCGGCTGCGGGTGGGGCTGCGCATGGAGCACAAGGCAAAGCCGTGGTCGGTGTTGGCGTAAATGAGTTCGTGCGAGACGGGCGGCGTGTCACTGAGCATGCCCAGCCAACCAAAGGGATAAACCTTTTCATACTCGCGGATCGCTTGCTTGGGCACACTGGCACGGCTCACACCGTGAAAGCCATCACAGCCGGCAATGAAGTCGCAATCGAGGCGATGGGTTTGTCCGTTGTGCACATAGATCACATGCGGGGTGGTGCCGTCGAAGTCGTGCAGGCTCACCTCCTTGGCTTCGTAGACGGTGGTGAGGCCTTTGGCGGCGCGGTCGTTCATGAGGTCGCGCGTGACCTCGGTTTGGCCATAGACCATGACGATGTGGCCGGTGAGGCTGTGCATGTCGATGCGATGACGCTTGCCGCCAAACAGCAATTCAAAGCCACCGTGCACCAGGCCTTCCTTGTGCATGCGCGCGCCCACGCCCACCTCGTCGAGCGCGGCCACGGCCACTTGTTCAAGCACGCCCGCGCGAATGCGACCCAAGACATAGTCGCCGGTTTGGCGCTCGAGGATGACGTTGTCGATGCCCGCCTTGTGCAGCAAGGCACCCAGCAACAAGCCAGATGGACCGCCTCCGATGATGGCCACTTGAGTACGCATGGGGTGTCTCCTGAAGAATCGCGCAAGCTTAGGCAAGGCCAGGCCAAGTCCCCAGCGGTTTGTCAGGGGTTTTGCGCGATGATCGTGCAATGTGTGCGATCATCGCGCAAAGACTGCACCATGGGCATTTCCAAACCCGATCTCATTGAAGGCATGGTCAAAGGCATGGCCGTGCTGGAGGCGTTTGACACCGAGCGTCAGCGGCTCAATGCGACGCTCGCCGCCCAGCGCGCGGGCATCACCCGCGCCGCCGCACGCCGGCACCTGCTCACCTTGCATCATTTGGGCTACCTGGAAAGCGATGGCCGTTTTTTTTGGCTGGCCCCCAAGGTCATGCGCTTTTCAGGCAGCTACCTGGCTTCGGCGCGTTTGCCTCGCCTGGTGCAGCCTGTGCTCAACCAGTTGGCCACGCAGCATGGCCACGCTTTTTCAGCGGTGGTGCTCGATGGGGAGGAGGTCGTCATCGTGGCGCGCAGCGACGCCACACGCATGCTGGCCTACGGCTTGCACCTGGGTGCGCGATTGCCCGTGCACGCCACGTCCACTGGGCGTGTCTTGCTTGCCGCGCAATCCGATGCCTGGCTGGGGCACTGGTTGCAAGGCCGCACCTTGAGTCGTCTGACTCCAAACACCGTGATCCAGACAGAGGTCCTGCGCGCGCGCGTTGAGCTTGCGCGTGAACAAGATCACGCCTTGAGCGTGGACGAACACGAGCTGGGTGTGACGGCCTTGTCGGTGCCGTTGCGGAATGTGCAAGGCCAGGTGCTGGCTGCACTCAATGTGGTCTTGCCCACCACGGACCTGCCCAGTGCCGAGGTCATCCCCCGCTTTTTACCCAGCCTGCAAGTCGCAGCACAGTCGCTCAGGGCCAGCCTTTAAACCGTCATGGCGTTGCGCAAGCAGCGCGCATAGTTATCAAAGGCCACCATGCGGATGGTTTTCTCATCCAGCCCGCGCTTGATCAGGATGTCCACGACCTTGCGCAGGTCCATGAGCTGATCGATCACTGCGCCTTGCGGCAGGCCGTCTTCATCCGACCCGATCATGACGTGGGGTGCACCCACGATGTCAATCATGCGGATCAATTCGGAGGCATAGCCATCGATGCCGCCGCCAAACGAAGGACCCAGCGCCCACAAGCCAACAGCCCCGCCTTTGGCAGCGATTTTTTTGGCGTAGCTCTCGCTCAAGCCCCGCGACATGAAACCGCGTGAAGTCCAATTGGTGTCTTGCTTGGTGATGAAACTGTGCGACCAGATCATGGGCTTGGTGGAGACCTCCAAGGCCTGGTCGATGGAAGGCCCTGTTGAATGGGCCAAGTCAATCAGGATGCCTGTGGTGTTCATGGCCTTGATGAGCTGCTTGCCAAAGTCAGACAGGCCGTTGTGCGTTGGCCTTTCGGTTTGCAAGTCCCCGACGGGGTTCTTGATGTAGTGAACCAGTTGGATGTGACGAATGCCTCGCTCAAATGCCGAGGGCAGGTCGTCGAGCGTGCCCTCGAGAAAGTCTGCTCCCTCGCTGGTGAGCACCACATAGGGCTCCCCCTTGGCGGCTTGATCCAGATCCTCAGAGGTTTTGAGAATCTTCGCGCCATTGCGCATCAAGCCCGTGGTGGCATTGCTCAGTTGATTGTCAAAAGAAGCCTTGAGGTCGCCCTTTGCAATCGCGCGCCCCTGTTCGATGCCACTGGAGGTGAAACGAAGAAATGGACCATCGGGCACCACCGTCCAGGACAGCAGGCTGACCCCCGCCTCTTGCAACAAAGATCCAAGACGGAATACGGCATCAGAATTTTTCCGCAACAAGCCAATGTGATTGTGTGCATCGGCAATCGGAATGCGGGCTTGTGCCCATAAGGCATTCACGGTGACGCTGCCCAGGGCTGCAAGCAAGAGGTTTCTTCTTTTCATGTGAACCACCTTCAGAAAAATCCAGTCTATCAACCGCTGATGAATGACCCAACAAGGCCATCAATGCCTTGATCAAAAAAGGAATTCATCACTCGCCTACCTCGCCTTCTCACATGGAAAGCGCATGGCGGCCAAATGAAGGTTCAAGTCTGGACGGCCCGTCGCGTTCAGCGTTTGCGGTGCGCGGGCGAGGACAACTCAGCTTTGACGGCTTGACCGAGCTCCATCACCGCCATTGCGTAATAGCTGCTCCAGTTGTAGCGGGTGACCACATAAAAGTTTTCGGTCCCCACCACATAGGTGCTGGGCGCTGAGCCGTTTTGCAATTCCACCAAGGCCAGTGGGCCTTTGAGCGAGGCGGCTTGGGCAGGCAGGCTCACACCCAGCTCGGCCATGCGCTCTGGGCTGAAGGTGGGCAGGATGTCGGGCAGCAAGAGCGTCTCGAGTTGATCGGGTTGACTGTTGAGGACGGCCTCCACGTGGGTCACCATCTGGGGTTGCCAGCCGTGCTGTTTGAAGTAGTTGGCCACCGAGCCAATCGCATCGACCGCACTCTTGTTGAGGTTGATGTGGCCGTTGCCATCGAAGTCCACTGCAAAACGCTGAATGCTCGACGGCATGAACTGTCCCCAACCCATGGCGCCGGCATACGAGCCCTTGGCTTTGAGCAACTCGGGTTCCTTGCGAGCCAGGCTTAAAAAGACCCCCAGCTCGTTTTCAAAAAAGCGCTGACGTTCTTGTGCGCGCGGGTGTGCGCTTGGAAACGCCAGGCTCAAGGTGGTGAGGCTGTCGAGCACGGGCGTTTTCCCCATGTGCTGCCCATACAGGGTCTCCACACCGATCACCCCCACGATCAGCCAGTCGGGCACTTCGTGAACCTGGCTGGCACGGGCAATGGCTTGTTGGTGTTGCCGCCAGAAGCGCACGCCATCGGCGATGCGGCGAGCGTCGATGAAGCGGGCGCGGTAAGCGGCCCAGTTTTTGCGCTGACCCGGCGGGGGCGGCATCACCAATTGCAACACCGAATCGAGCCGATGAGCGCGGCTGAGTTGGTGCTTGACCCAGTCGGGCGGGAGTTGGTGCGCCTGGGCAAGGCGCTCCGAGAGGGCGATCACGGGGTCGGTGAGGCCCCAGGCTGGCGCACTGGGCTGGTGTTTGGCTTTGTGGGATTTGGCCTGTGCGTTTCCCATCCCCAGCATCAAGACCAAACCCAGCGACACAGCCAGGGCGGTACCCCAGCCCATGGCAAGCCCCCAAGGTCGTTGGCGTTGCATACAAAAAATAGTCATGGCTGTGGCAGGGGAGTGTGCCTGGGGCAAAAGGCGTGTTTAGAATGCATGGAGTTTACGTTACGTCAATTTGCAACCCCCTTGGAGTTCCAACCCATGAAGGTCCTTGTGCCTGTCAAACGCGTCGTTGATTACAACGTCAAGGTGCGCGTCAAATCCGATCAAACCGGCGTTGACATTGCCAACGTCAAAATGAGCATGAACCCCTTTGACGAAATCGCCGTCGAAGAGGCGGTGCGCCTCAAGGAAAAGGGCGCAGCCACCGAGGTCATCGCCGCATCATGTGGCGTTGCCCAGTGCCAGGAAACCCTGCGCACAGCCATGGCGATTGGCGCAGACCGAGGCATCCTGGTGGAGACCGCCGAAGAGTTGCAACCCCTCGCGGTGGCCAAGTTGCTCAAGGCACTGGTTGACAAAGAACAGCCCCAGCTCGTGATCCTGGGCAAGCAGGCCATTGATGACGACTGCAACCAGACGGGCCAAATGCTCGCGGCCTTGCTCGATTGGCCTCAGGCCACGTTTGCCTCCAAGGTCGAAGTGGCCGACGGCAAAGCCGTGGTGACGCGCGAAGTCGATGGCGGCCTGGAGACTTTGTCCTTGCAGTTGCCAGCCATCGTCACCACCGACTTGCGCCTCAACGAGCCGCGTTATGTGACGCTGCCCAACATCATGAAGGCCAAGAAAAAGCAGCTCGACACCCACAAGCCCGAAGATCTGGGTGTGAACGTCGCACCGCGCATCAAGACCCTCAAGGTCAGCGAGCCGCCCAAGCGGGGCGCGGGCATCAAGGTGCCCGATGTGGCCGCCTTGGTGGACAAACTCAAAAACGAAGCCAAAGTGATTGGAGCCTGACATGACTGCACTCGTCATTGCCGAACACGACAACGCCACCATCAAGGGCGCCACCCTCAACACCGTCACGGCAGCTTTGGCTTGCGGTGGTGATGTCCATGTGCTGGTGGCGGGTCACAACGCCGCTGCCGCTGCACAGGCCGCTGCCCAGATCGCTGGTGTGGCCAAGGTCATTCATGCCGACTCGGCCGCGCTGGCGCATGGCCTGGCTGAAAACCTCGCGGCTCAGGTGCTGGCATTGGCCAGTGGCTACAGCCACATCCTGTTCCCGGCCACGGCAGGGGGCAAGAATGTGTCGCCCCGTGTGGCTGCCAAGCTCGACGTGGCTCAGATCTCTGACATCACCAAGGTCGAAGCGGCCGATACCTTTGAGCGCCCCATTTACGCAGGCAATGCCCTGGCTACTGTGCAATCGCTCGATGCCACCAAGGTCATCACCGTGCGCACCACGGGGTTTGATGCAGCCCCGGCAAGCGGCGGCAGTGCAGCGGTGGAAAGCGTGAGCGCCGTGGCCGACAGTGGCAAGAGCGCCTATGTGGGCAGCGAAATCGCCAAGAGCGATCGCCCCGAGCTCACCGCCGCCAAGATCATCGTCTCGGGCGGGCGAGCCATGGGCAGCTCCGAAAAATTCAACGAGGTGCTCACGCCCCTGGCCGACAAACTCGGCGCAGCCTTGGGTGCGAGTCGCGCTGCGGTCGATGCAGGCTATGCCCCCAACGACTGGCAGGTGGGCCAAACGGGCAAGATCGTTGCGCCTCAGCTCTACGTGGCTTGCGGCATCAGCGGCGCCATTCAGCATTTGGCGGGCATGAAGGATTCCAAGGTCATCGTGGCCATCAACAAGGATCCTGAAGCCCCCATCTTCAGCGTGGCCGATTACGGCCTGGAGGCTGACTTGTTCACGGCTGTGCCTGAACTGACCCAGTCCCTGTGATGACGATTTGACAAGGCCTCCTCGTGAGGCCTTGTGTTTTTCTGAGAACCTCATGCCCCATTGGAGATCGATGTGAGCTATACCGCCCCCCTCAAAGACATGCTGTTCAACATCGAACACCTGGCACGCATCGACCAGATTGCGCAGCTGCCGGGTTTTGAAGATGCTGGCCTGGAGACCGCGCAAGCGGTGCTGGAGGAATGCGCCCGACTCAATCAGGACGTGATTGCCCCGCTGAATTGGGAAGGTGACAAAAACCCGTCTTTTCACCACGACGGCAATCAGGTGACCACCACCGCCGGCTTCAAGGACGCTTATCGTCAATACACAGAAGGCGGCTGGCAAGGCTTGCAGCATCCCGCAGAATTTGGTGGCCAGGGTTTGCCCAAGACCATTGGGGCGGCCTGTGGCGAGGTGCTCAATTCGGCCAACATGAGCTTTGCCCTTTGTCCGCTGCTCACCGATGGTGCCATCGAAGCCTTGCTCACGGCGGGCAGCGACGAGTTGAAGGCCATCTACCTTGACAAGCTCGTGTCGGGGCAGTGGACGGGCACCATGAACCTCACCGAGCCGCAAGCCGGCTCCGACCTCGCGGCCGTGCGCACCCGCGCCGAGCCACAGCCCGATGGCACATACAAGATTTTTGGTACCAAGATTTACATCACCTACGGTGAGCACGACATGGCCGAGAACATCGTCCACCTGGTGCTCGCACGCGTGCAAGGTGCGCCCGAAGGCGTCAAGGGCATCAGCCTGTTTGTGGTGCCCAAGTTCCGCGTCAACGCAGACGGCAGCCTCGGCGAGCGCAACGATGTGCATTGTGTGTCCATCGAGCACAAGATGGGCATCAAGGCCAGCCCCACGGCGGTGCTGCAATACGGTGACCATGGTGGTGCAGTGGGCCAACTGGTTGGCCAGGAAAACCGTGGCCTTGAATACATGTTCATCATGATGAATGCGGCGCGCTATGCCGTGGGCGTGCAGGGCGTGGCGATTGCCGAGCGGGCCTATCAAAAGGCGGTGCAGTATGCGCGCGACCGCGTGCAAAGCCGTCCGGTGGATGGCAGCTTGCCCAAGGCCGGTCCCATCATCCATCACCCGGATGTGCGTCGCATGCTCATGACCATGCGCGCCTTCACCGAGGGTTGCCGTGCCATGGCCAGCGTGGCCGCCGCGGCCTACGATGCCTCTCATCATCACCCCGATCCCAAGGTGCGTCAGGACAACCAGGTCTTCTATGAATTTCTGGTGCCCCTGGTCAAGGGCTATAGCACCGAGATGAGCTTGGAGGTCACGTCCCTGGGCGTGCAAGTGCACGGCGGCATGGGCTTCATCGAGGAAACCGGCGCTGCCCAGTACTACCGAGATGCCAAGATCCTCACGATTTACGAAGGCACCACCGCCATCCAGGCCAATGACCTGGTGGGTCGCAAAACCGCTCGCGATGGCGGCCAATCTGCCAAAGCCATTGCGGCGCAAATCGCCAAGACCGAATCTGAACTGATGGCGCAGTCCAGCCCCGATGCCAAGGCCATTGCCAAGCGCCTGCAATCGGCCAGAGAGGCCTTTGTCGATGTGGTGGGTTTCATTGCCGAGCAGTCCAAGGCCAACCCCAATGCCGCATTTGCCGGCAGCGTCCCCTACCTCATGCTCGCGGGCAACCTCATGGCCGGCTGGCAATTGGGTCGCGCAGCCCTGGTGGCACTCAGCAAAGAGGCGCAAGCCCAGGATGCCGACTTCATGGCGGCCAAGCTCACCACCGCCCGTTTCTATGCCGATCACATCCTCACCAAGGTGCCCGGCATTCGCGACGCGATTGTGGAGGGTGCGCACAGCGTCACCGAGATGGCTCTTGAGGCCTTCTGATCCCACGATCTTCACCCCATCCTGAAAGGCGAGTCATGGCCCTGCCTCCCGCATTGAAAAACGTCCCATTCCCCGTCATTGGTTCGCCCTTGTTCATCATCAGCCATCCTGCACTGGTCATTGCCCAGTGCAAGGCTGGTGTGGTGGGTTCCATGCCTGCGCTCAATGCCCGCCCTGCATCGCAACTCGACGAGTGGCTGGCCGAGATCACCGAGGCACTTGCCAAGCACAACCGCGATCACCCCGATCAACCCGCTGCGCCTTTTGCTGTCAACCAGATCGTGCACAAGAGCAACGATCGCCTCGAACACGACATGGCCTTGTGCGTCAAGTACAAGGTGCCTTTGATCATCACCAGCTTGGGTGCGCGTGAAGAAATCAACCAGGCCGCCCACAGCTACGGCGGGGTGGTGATGCACGACATCATCAACAACACCTTTGCCCACAAGGCGATTGAAAAAGGAGCCGATGGCCTCATCGCTGTGGCCGCTGGCGCAGGCGGGCATGCGGGCACCAAGAGCCCCTTTGCCTTGATTCAGGAAATCCGGGAATGGTTCGATGGTCCTTTGGCCTTGAGCGGTGCCATGGCCACAGGCGGTGCGGTGCTGGCGGCGCAAGCCATGGGCGCTGACTTTGCCTACATTGGCTCGGCTTTCATCGCCACCGAAGAAGCCCGTGCCGCTGAGGCCTACAAGCAGTGCATTGTGGAGAGCAATTCAGACGACATCGTCTACAGCAACCTCTTTACTGGCGTGCATGGCAATTACCTGGCCGCATCGATTCGCAATGCAGGCCTGGATCCCAGCCACTTACCTGAAAGTGATCCCTCGGCCATGAACTTTGGTTCGGGTTCGACCAAAGCCTGGAAGGACATCTGGGGCAGTGGTCAGGGGATTGGCGCTGTCAAGGCGGTTGTGCCCACCGCCGAGCTCGTGGCCAGACTCAAGCGTGAATACGCACAAGCCCGCGCCAGGGTTTGCGCGGGCTGAGCAGACCCACTAGGTTCACTGCATGACCGGCGTGACCTGCAAGGTCACCGTGGGGCCGGGGTCACGTGGCATTTCAACCGTATAGCGTTTGCCAGCGTACTCGTACACCACCTGGTAGCCCGTGATGCGGGTTTCGTAGACCGTTTGATTGGTGCAGTTTTGAACGATTTGCGTGCGCGGGGGTTTTTCGCCTTCGATCTTGTCGCCCAGCATGGCGCCACCCACCACACCCAGCACGGTGGCCAAGGCGTTGCCGTCACCCTTGCCAATGGCATTGCCAATCGTGCCCCCGGCAATGCCGCCCATGATGGTGCCAGCGCCCGATTTTTGTTGGGGCACGACGACTTGCTGTTCGGTGCACACCTGTTTGGTGACGGGGGTTTGCTTCTGGATTGCGGTGCTGGAGATCACCGTGCCATAGACCTGGGCCTGTGCGCTGAGCGACACAAAAAGACCTGCACCCAGTGCAATCATGAGGCGTACTAAAGAATGAGTGTTCATGATGAAGTCCTTGGAAAAGCCAGTTGGGGTTGAGGAAAGCCAGCTCAGGGTACATTTTAAAGAGCGCCCTAGAGTAACGTCCTCGACCAGGGGTGGCGTTGACAGGGTTTGATCTTGCATGGGTTCCTGCCCAGTGGTGCAGATGGCAGACAATGCCCTTCATGACACTACAAGAATGGCTCCATTGGGCAGAGGTCGCTCACTCCAAGCCCATCGACATGGGCTTGGATCGCGTGCGAGCGGTGGCTCAGCGCATGGGCTTGGACATCCAGGTCCCTGTGATCACCGTGGCGGGGACCAATGGCAAGGGCTCCACCTGCGCCATGCTCGAGGGCATGCTGGAGGCTGCTGGCTTCAGGACAGGGCTCTACACCTCCCCCCATCTGGTGGACTTCGAGGAGCGTTGCCGCATCCGCCAGCAGCCTGTTGAGGCGCAGGTCTTGGTCAAGCAGTGCGAACGCGTTCGTGCTGCGCTGGGCGAGGTGTCGCTCACCTATTTCGAATTCACCACCCTGGCCATCCTGGGGGTGCTGGCTGCCAGCGATCTGGATGTGCTCATCCTGGAAGTGGGTCTGGGGGGGCGCCTCGATGCGGTCAATTTGGTGGATGCCGATGTGTCCATCATCACCAGCATCGACATCGATCACACCGAATTCCTGGGGCCTGATCGCGAGTCCATTGGTCGCGAAAAGGCGGGCATCATGCGTGCCCAGCGCCCCGTGATTGTTTCTGACCCCATGCCGCCCCAGTCGGTGCTGGCTCATGCCCAACAGCTCGGTGCCGACTTGTGGCTTCAGGGGCGGGACTTTGGCTTTCAAGGCGATGGCCAGCAATGGTCCTGGCGCGGCCGTCACTGGAAGCTCAATGGCTTGGCGCACCCGAGCCTGCGGGGAACCAATCAGCTCATCAACGCCTCGGGGGTGTTGGCGGCACTGGAGGCCATGCGCGAACGCCTGCCGGTGTCCGCACAGGCCGTGCGTGTGGGTTTGGCCGAGACCACGGTGCCGGGGCGTTTTCAGATCGTGCCGGGTCAGCCCGTGGTGGTGCTGGACGTGGCGCACAACCCGCATGCGGTGGCCACGCTGGCCAACAACCTCGATGCCATGGGTTTTTATCCCGTGACCCATGCGGTCATGGGCGCCATGGCCGACAAGGACACTGCCCAGATGATCCAGCGCCTGGGGCCACTGGTGCAGCGTTGGCACTTCACCGATTTGCCCAGCCCCAGGGCTGCGACGGCGCAGGCTTTGCTCGCGCAGTGGCAGGCGCTCAGCCCCCAGGGATCGGCCCAGGCCGAGGTCCATGCCAGCCCGGTTCAAGCCATGGCTGCAGCACGCTTGGCAGCAGACCCCGCTGATAGAATTTTGGTGTTTGGATCCTTCATCACCGTGGGTGAGGTGATGCGTGTTCAGGCCCATCGCGGGTGACTGAGCCTGCGACGACCTCTATGTAACCGACCAAAGATTTCATGGCTCTTTTCAAAACCCGATCTGGCGCAACCCCTTCCGAGCCTGAGCCTTCAGGCCTTTCTGACGAATCGGTTGAGGCCTTGCGTGTGCGCGCCCGGCGCCGCTTGATCGGTTCGGCCATTCTGGTGTTGCTGGCCGTGGTGGGTTTCCCGCTGGTGTTTGATCACCAGCCCCGTTCGGTGGCGCCCATGAATGTGCGCGTGGACATTCCCAACAAAGACCAGACGCCTTCGACCTCGCCCGTCAAGCCCACCGCAGTTGCCAGTGCCCCGGCGCCTGTGGTTCAGGCGCCTGCCTCCGCTCCCGCAGACAAGGCTCCACCCGCGCTAGCCCCATCCGCTTCTTCTCCTTCCCCATCGCCTGCGCCCGCCGAGCCCAAGGCTGCGCCCGCCGAGCCGCCAGCCAAACCTGTGGCCAAGACAGAGAAGGTCGACAAAGCCGACAAGACAGAGAAATCCGACAAGTCGGCCAAGCCTGCTGGCTCGGGCGAGCGCTACGTCATTCAGATGGGCGCGTTCTCCGAGCAGGACAAAGCCAAGGAGTTGCTCACCAAGCTCGAGCGCGCGGGCTTGAAGGCCTACATCCAGACGGTCAAGACCTCGGATGGGCCGCGCACACGGGTGAGGCTGGGTCCCTACACCTCTGAGGACGAGGCCCGCAAAGTCCTGGATCGGGTCAAAGCCCTCAACCTCAATCTGCAAGCCCAGTTGCTCAAGCTCTGATGGCCGCGCTCGACTGGTTCTGGTTGGTGGTCCTGGCTTTCGCGGTGCTCCAGGGCATCTGGCGCGGGCTCACCCAGGAACTCTTCATGTTCATCGGCTGGCTGCTGGTGTTGGCCTTTTCCTCTCTGCTGGCGCGCTGGATCGCGCTGCACTTGCCCTTTGAGACCTGGTCGGCCATGGCCAAGCAAGCCCTGGGCTTTGTCCTGGCGGTGCTGGTCATCTTGATCACCGCGAGGCTGATGGGCTGGCTGTTGCGCAAGGTCATCGTGCTGGTTGGCCTGGGGTGGCTGGACCACCTGCTTGGCGCGGTGCTGGGCCTGTTGCGCGGGGCCTTGATCCTGCTGCTGGTGGTCTGGGTCATCAAGCAAACGCCCATTGAGCGCCTGGACTTCTGGCAGGACTCGCAAGGGGTGACAATGGCGCTTCGTGGACTGTCTTGGCTGGAGATGGTTCTGCCCTCAGATTTCGGAAAGTTCATTGCCTCATGTGCGGAGTCATTGGCATCGTTGGTGGCATCCCCGTCAACCAACTGATTTACGACGGCTTGTTGCTGCTGCAACACCGTGGCCAGGATGCGGCCGGCATCGTCACGCACCAGCAAGGCCGCTTTCACATGCACAAGGCCAAGGGCATGGTGCGCGATGTCTTTCGCACGCGCAACATGCGTGCCTTGCCCGGCCACATGGGTCTGGGGCAGGTGCGCTATCCCACGGCGGGCAATGCTCAAAGCGAAGACGAAGCCCAGCCCTTTTATGTGAATGCGCCTTTTGGTCTGGTGCTGTCGCACAACGGCAACCTCACCAATTCAAATGCCCTCAGGGCTGATTTGTTCAAGTTCAACCACAGGCACATCAACACCGACAGTGACTCCGAGGTCTTGCTCAATGTCTTGGCCCATGAACTCGAAGTCACGACTCGGGGCTCCACCCTCACGCCAGCCGATGTGTTCAAGGCCGTGCAGGCTGTGCACACCCGGGTGAGGGGGTCGTATGCCGTGATCGCTCTCATTGCGGGTCATGGCCTTTTGGCCTTTCGCGATCCACACGGCATTCGCCCTTTGTGCCTGGGTCGCTCAGACGAGGGCACCTGGATGGTGGCCAGCGAATCCGTGGCGCTCGAAGGCACAGGTCACCGCTTCGTGCGTGACGTTGCACCGGGCGAGGCCATCTACATCAGCGAACAAGGCCAATTCCACGAACAGCGCACGGCCCTGGCCACCACGCGCTCGCCTTGCATTTTTGAATTCGTCTACCTCGCACGGCCGGATTCCACCATCGACGGGATGTCGGTCTATCAGGCGCGGCTCAACTTGGGCGAGACCCTGGCCAAGCGCGTGATCTCGACTGTGCCGCCCGATGAAATCGACGTGGTCATCCCCATTCCCGAGTCCAGCCGCCCCAGCGCCATGCAACTGGCGCAACTTCTGGGGCTGGCCTATCGCGAGGGCTTTGTCAAAAACCGTTATGTGGGGCGCACCTTCATCATGCCGGGGCAGGCCGTGCGCAAAAAATCCGTGCGCCAAAAACTCAATGTCATTGCCAGCGAATTCAAGGGCAGGCGGGTGCTGCTGGTCGATGACTCCATCGTGCGAGGCACCACCAGCCGAGAGATCGTTCAAATGGCGCGCGATGCCGGTGCCACCAAGGTCTACATGGCCAGTGCGGCGCCGCCTGTTCGCCACCCCAATGTTTACGGCATTGACATGCCCACCAGCGAAGAGCTGGTGGCGCATGGTCGCAGCGTCGACGAGATCCGCGAGCTCATTGGCTGCGACGCCCTGATCTATCAGGACGTTCAGGCCATGAAGGACGCGGTGAAAAAGGCGGCCACGTCGCCATCGGCCATGCCCGACCGATTCGAGGCCTCATGTTTTGATGGTGACTATGTCACCGAAGACATCACGCCCGAGCTCATCCATGCCATGCGTGCCGAGCGTGACGCCGTAGAACGCTCAGCCCAGTCTAAATCCGCAGGATCCCAATCATGAAACGCAAAACTCCCCCAACGGATTTACACCTCGACACCTTGGCCGTGCGCGCCGGTGTGGAGCCCTCTCAGTACAGCGAAAACTCAGAAGCCCTCTACCTCACCTCGAGCTTCACCCAGCCCGACAGCGAGACCGCCGCACGGCGGTTCTCGGGGGAAGAGGACGGCTACATCTATTCGCGTTTCACCAATCCCACCGTGGCGTCCATGGAAAAGCGCCTCGCCGCCCTGGAGTCCACTCAGGCGTGTGTGGGCACCTCCAGTGGCATGTCCGCCGTGTTGCTCATGTGCATGGGCTTGCTCAAGGCAGGTGACCATGTGGTGTGCTCGCAATCCATGTTCGGCTCCACCCTCAAGCTGATCGGCACCGAGTTTGCCAAGTTTGGGGTCACCTCCACCTTTGTGTCTCAAAGCGATGTGCAGGCCTGGCGCGCCGCCGTCAAGCCCCAGACGCGGTTGCTGTTTGCCGAAACGCCCACCAATCCGCTCACCGAGGTGTGTGACATTGCCGCCTTGGCTGACATTGCCCACGCAGCGGGTGCCTTGCTGGCTGTGGACAACTGTTTTTGTACGCCAGCCCTGCAACAGCCTGCACGCTTGGGGGCTGACATCATCATCCATTCAGGCACCAAGTACCTCGACGGCCAGGGCCGCGTGGTGGCCGGTGCCTTGTGCGCTTCCGAGGAACTGGTGCGCAACACGTTTGTGCCAGTGATGCGCAGCGCAGGCATGAGCCTGTCGCCCTTTAACGCCTGGGTGGTGCTCAAGGGCATGGAGACCTTGGGCATTCGCATGAAAGCGCAATCGCAGCAGGCACTGGAGCTGGCGCAGTGGCTGCAAGATCACCCCCAGGTCAGTCGTGTGCATTACCCCGGGCTTGCCAGCCACCCGCAGCACGCATTGGCCATGCGCCAGCAATCGGGTCTGGGTGGGGCGGTGCTGTCCTTTGATGTCAAAGGCCCTGAGCTCAGGCGCAATGCCTTCCATGTGATCGACTCCACCCGACTCATGTCGGTCACCGCCAACCTGGGCGATGTGAAAACCATCATCACCCATCCGGCGAGCACCTCGCATGGCCGACTCACCGAAGCGCAGCGTCAAGCTGCAGGCATTGGTCAAGGCCTCATCCGTGTGGCAGTTGGCCTGGAGCACCTCGATGACCTCAAGGCCGATTTGTCGATTGGCCTGGATTCCTTGGCATAAATCATGACCGTTCGCACCCGCTTTGCGCCTTCGCCCACTGGCTTTATCCACCTGGGCAACATCCGTTCGGCCTTGTACCCCTGGGCATTTGCCAAGTCACAAGACGGCGTTTTCATCTTGCGCATCGAAGACACCGATGTCGAGCGCTCCAGCCAGGAGGCCGTGGACGTGATCCTCGAAGGCATGCAGTGGCTGGGCCTCAACCCCGATGAAGGTCCCTTCTATCAAATGCAGCGCATGGACCGCTACAAGGAGGTCCTCGAGCAATTGCGCGCGCAAGGCTGGGTCTACCCTTGCTACATGAGCGTGGCTGAACTCGATGCCTTGCGCGAGCGGCAAATGGCCGCCAAGCTCAAGCCCCGCTATGACGGTACCTGGCGGCCTGAGCCGGGCAAGACCTTGCCCGCCATCCCCGAAGGCGTCAAACCCGTTTGGCGCTTCAAGACCCCGCTGGGCGGTAGTGTGGTGTGGGACGACAAGGTCAAGGGTCGCATCGAAGTGGCCAATGCCGAACTCGACGACTTGGTGATCGCCCGCCCGGACGGCACACCCACCTACAACTTTTGTGTGGTGGTGGATGACATCGACATGGCCATCACCCATGTCATTCGCGGCGACGATCACGTCAACAACACCCCCCGGCAGATTCACATCTTCCAAGCCCTGGGGCGAGCCCATCCGGTCTATGCCCACTTGCCCACCGTGCTCAACGAGCAGGGCGAAAAAATGAGCAAGCGCAATGGTGCCAAGGCTGTCACTCAGTACTGCACCGAAGGCTATCTGCCCGATGCCATGGTCAATTACCTGGCCAGACTGGGCTGGAGCCACGGTGACGACGAAATCTTTTCGCGCGAGCAATTCCTGTCCTGGTTCGACCTCGACCACCTGGGCAAGAGTGCAGCCCAGTTTGATGAAGCCAAGCTCAAGTGGGTCAATGCCCAGCACCTCAAGGCGTGTACGGGCGATGCGCTTGCCCAAATGGTCAAGCCCTGGCTTGAGCCCCAAGCCCTGGACGGTGACCCTGCGCGGCTGGCTGCGCGCTGCGATTTGTTCAAAGACCGCTGTGACACCTTGTGTGTGCTTGCCGATTGGCTCAACCGCATGGCAGGCCCCGTGCAGCCCAGCGCCGCCGATCTGGCTCAGCATGTGACCGATGCCGTCAAACCCGCGCTGGCCGAATTCGCCCAGAGCCTGCAAACCGTGGAGTGGTCGGCAGCGGCCATTGCCGCAGGCATCAAGACCGTGTTGCAGGCCCATCAACTCAAGATGCCCCAGTTGGCCATGCCCGTTCGCGTGCTGGTGCTGGGCACGCCGCAAACCCCATCGCTGGATCAGGTGCTGGCCTTGAGCGATCGCGATCGCGTGGTGGGGCTCATCCGCGCTGGACTTTGAGGCCGGCTTCACACGGGGCGCCTCGGGCTTTGTGGATGTGTGAAGGGTGGGTCGGTCAGGGGGCAATAAAAGCTGGCTATAATGCCGGTCTCGATGCCCAAAGGGGGTATAGCTCAGCTGGGAGAGCGCTTGCATGGCATGCAAGAGGTCAGCGGTTCGATCCCGCTTACCTCCACCAAAGTCTAGAGGCCTAGGACATCACCCTTTCACGGTGAGTACCGGGGTTCGAATCCCCGTAGGGTCGCCAAGTTGTTGCACTTGACCAAACTCTGTTTGGTGAACGCACAAGCCACGTGGAGTGGTAGTTCAGTTGGTTAGAATACCGGCCTGTCACGCCGGGGGTCGCGGGTTCGAGCCCCGTCCACTCCGCCACTTTAGAAACGCGCCAATGGGCGCGTTTCTTTTTGTCCGCCCCACAAGGGGCCATGTCGAGGAACACCATGTACAAAAACCTCAAAGGCCAGTTGCTGGCCGTCTGTTATCTGCTCAGCTTCTTCACCACCGCCCAGGCTCAGTCCAGTGCGATTGCGCCAACGCCACTGGAGGTGGGCTTTCTCTATGTCGCTCCGCTCACCGACATGGGCTGGGTGCGGCAACATGAGTTGGGGCGACAGGCGATTGAACAGAGCTTGAACACGGCTGGGCAAGCGCCCCGCGTCAAGACGCGCTATGTCGAGAACCTGGCCGAAGGACCGGATGCCGAGCGGCTCATGCGCCAGTGGGCGCGCGAGGGCGTGAAGCTCATTTTTGCGCCCAGCTTTGGCTACATGGAGCCCGTCATGCGGGTTGCCCAGGAGTTCCCCGATGTGCGCTTTGAATCCATCACAGGCTACAAGCGCGCTGCCAATGTGGCCACCGCCAATGCCCGCTATTACGAAGGCCGCTACCTCGCAGGCGTGGCCGCAGGCATGGTCAGCCGCAATGGCGTGGCTGGTTATGTGGCGGGCTACCCCATCCCCGAGGTCTTGCAGGGCATCAACGCGTTCACCCTGGGCATGCGCTCCGTCCATCCCCAGGCGGTGGTCAAGGTGATCTGGCTGCAAGCCTGGTTTGACCCTGCGCGGGAGCGCGATGCCGCCATGACCCTGCTCGATCAAGGCGCCGAGGTGCTGGCTTTCCATACGGGATCCACCGCAGTGATGGCGGCAGCCCAGACGCGTGGCGCCTGGGCTGTGGCTTACCACTCCGACATGCGTGCCATTGCCCCCGATGCCCAACTGCTGGCCGTGGAGCACGACTGGCGCGCTTACGATGTGTCACGCGTCAAGGCCGTGCTCGAGGGCAAATGGGTCTCGGGCAATGTGTGGGGCGGTCTTCGCGAGGGCATGATCCGCGTGGGCAGCTACGGGCATCGCGTGCCCAAGGCCGTGCAACACAAGGTGGACGCCATGTCCAAGGACATGGCCAGCGGCAAGCGCCAGGTGTTTGTGGGTCCGGTGACCGACCGCGAGGGTAAGCTGCGCGTGCCCAAAGGGCAGGCGGCCACCGATGCCGACATCCTGAACATGAACTACCTGGTCCAGGGTGTTCAAGGGGCTTTGCCCTGATCTCTACAATGCCCTTCATCCACAGGGAGTGCACATGAGCATCAAGAGTGATCGCTGGATCCGCCGCATGGCCGAGCAGCACGGCATGATCGAGCCCTTCGAGCCTGGTCAAATCCGCATGCGCGATGGGCAAAAGATCGTGAGCTATGGCACGAGCAGCTACGGTTACGACATCCGTTGTGCACCAGAATTCAAGGTTTTCACCAACATCCACAGCACGGTAGTGGACCCCAAAAACTTCGACGAGAAGAGCTTTGTCGACATCCACGCCGATGTGTGCATCATCCCGCCCAACAGTTTTGCCCTTGCGCGCACGGTCGAGTATTTCCGCATCCCGCGCAATGTGCTGACCATCTGCCTGGGCAAAAGCACTTATGCCCGCTGCGGCATCATCGTCAACGTCACCCCCTTTGAGCCCGAGTGGGAGGGTTATGTGACCCTGGAGTTTTCCAACACCACCCCCTTGCCCGCCAAGATTTATGCCGGCGAGGGCTGTGCCCAGGTCCTGTTCTTCGAAAGCGACGAAGTTTGCGAAACCAGTTATAAAGACCGGGGCGGAAAGTACCAGGGACAGGTCGGCGTGACCCTGCCCAAGGCCTAAGCCCCGCAGGTGCGACAATGCGCACCAATGAGTGCATTTAGTCAACTGAACCTTGCCCCTCCTCTGGCCAAAGCCGTGGCCGAGATGGGTTTCGAATCCATGACCCCCATCCAGGCCCAGGCCATCCCTGTGGTGCTCACTGGGAGAGATGTCATGGGCGCAGCCCAGACGGGCACTGGCAAGACCGCCGCGTTTTCGCTGCCACTCTTGCACCGCATGCTCAAGCATGAGAACACCTCCACCTCGCCAGCGCGCCATCCGGTGCGCGCCCTGGTGCTGTTGCCTACCCGCGAGCTGGCCGATCAGGTGGCTCAGCAAATCTTGCTGTTCGCCAAATACACCCACTTGCGCAGCGCCGTGGTCTTTGGCGGCATTGACATGAAGCCTCAAACTGCCGCCCTCAAGCGTGGTGTGGAAGTCCTGGTGGCCACGCCTGGGCGACTGCTCGATCACATCGAGGCGCGCAATGTGGTGCTCAACCAGGTCGAGTACGTGGTGCTCGACGAAGCCGACCGCATGCTCGACATTGGCTTTTTGCCCGACTTGCAACGCATCCTGAGCCATTTGCCCAAGCAGCGCGTGACCCTGCTTTTCTCGGCCACCTTTTCGCCCGAGATCAAGCGGCTGGCTGGCAGCTACTTGCAGCAACCTGTGACCATCGAGGTCGCCCGCCCCAACGAAACCGCCAACACCGTCGACCAGCAGTTCTTCTCGGTGAGCGACGAAGACAAGCGCTATGCCTTGCGCGATCTGGTGCGCGAGCGCGAGATTGGCCAGGCCTTTGTGTTTTGCAACAGCAAGCTGGGTTGCGCCCGCCTTGCGCGTGCGCTCGAGCGCGATGGTTTTGTCACCAACGCCTTGCATGGCGACAAGAGCCAGGACGAACGCCTCAAGGCACTCGATGCCTTCAAGCAAGGCCAGGTGCAATTGCTGGTGTGCACCGATGTGGCTGCGCGCGGCCTGGACATCAAGGACGTGCCCGCCGTGTTCAACTTTGATTTGCCTTTCAATGCCGAGGACTACGTCCACCGCATTGGCCGCACGGGTCGTGCCGGGGCTTCGGGGTTGGCCCTCAGTTTTGTCACGCCGTCTGATGCCCGACTGTTGGGCGACATTGAAAAGCTCACCAAGCAAAAAGCCCAGCTCCAGACGTGGCATGCCCCGCAACGCCCCGCCCGCGACGATGGCCACCGAGGCTCGCGCGACGATGCCCATCGCGGTTCGCGCAGCAATGCGGCTCCCGCGCGCCCCCGTTCTGCCTCAGCGCCTGCGGCCGCCAAGCCGCTTGATCCGTTTTTCACCCAGCCCTACAACGCCGATGTGCCCGAGGGTGAAACGCCCACCTGGGAATCGCAAAAGCCAGCTGCGTCACCCACCCGCTCGAGCAACATCCGCCCCAAGCGCAAGGTGGCGGCCCTCTTCAAGAACTCGGACAGCTGACCTGCACCCAGCGTGCCGGGTCGCACCAGTTCGACGGTTGCACGGGGTCCAGTTCCACGGCACTGAGCAGGCCTCCCCACACGCACCCTGTGTCCACATTCACCAGGTTAGGCCGTTTGAGCCCACCCGCGGTGGACCAATGCCCAAAGGCCATGGGGGTGTTCTGGGTGCGGCGCCCTTCGATGTCAAACCAGGCTGCATGACCGCTGGGCGCGTCGTTCAGCCCGGACTTGGCCTCAAAGTCCATCACCCCATCGGGGGTGCAAAAGCGCAAGCGGGTGAGGGCGTTGATCACCACACGCCAGCGTTCGATGCCCTGGAGGGCATCGCGCCATTGGCGAGGCTCGTTGCCATACATGTGTTCAATCAACCAGGGCCAAGACTCGGATTGAAGCTCACGGGAGACTTCGTCGGCCAAGGCCAGGGTGAGCGGCGTGTCCCATTGCGGCAGCACGCCCGCGTGCACCATGAGCACGCCATGTGCCCAGCGTGCCAGAGGCTGTTGCCGCAGCCAATGCAGCAAGTCGTTCACATCGGGGGCATTCAACACATCTGCAATGGTGTCGCCTGGCTTGAGCGACTTGAGCCCCAGGTGCACAGCCAGCAAATGCAAGTCGTGATTTCCGAGCAAACAGGAAAAGGCCGACTCCTGCTCACGCAATCGGCGCAACAAACCCAGGTTGTCAGGTCCCCGGTTGACCAGGTCGCCCAACACATAGGCATGGTCGCGGCTGGGCGAGAAATCCAAAGCTTGGAGCAAGGCCTCAAAGGCGGGCCGACAACCCTGCAAATCACCAATCAAGTACAGTGCCATGCATTGATTGTCGCCCCCAACTGAATGGACATCCTTCTCATCGTTTTTCTGACCCTGGTCAACGCGGTCTTTGCCATGTCCGAAATGGCCGTGGCCGCTTCGCGCCGCAACCGCCTGCTCAGCCTCGCCGAGGATCAGGTCCCAGGTGCGCGCAAGGCGCTGGAGCTGGTGGACAAGCCCACCGAGTTCCTCTCCACGGTTCAGGTGGGCATCACCTCGATTGGCCTGCTCAATGGCATCGTGGGCGAGGCCGCATTCAGCGGTCCGCTCATGGCCGATCTGCAAGCCCTGGGTCTGAGTCCAGCCTGGGCTTCGCCGCTGGCCACCGCCTTGGTGGTGGTGGGCATCACCTTTTTCACCATCATCTTTGGCGAGCTGGTGCCCAAGCGCATTGGGCAAATGTTTCCCGAGACCCTGGCCCGCTGGCTTGCCCCCCTCATGTTGTCCCTGGCCTGGCTCACCAAACCCTTTGTGCGCTTGCTTGCAGGTTCTACGGCCTGGATCCTGAGGTTGCTCAGGCTGGACAACGCCGCAGTCCACCGCATGACATCGCAAGACGTGTCGGTGAGCCTCACCGAGGCCGTGGGGCATGGCGCCATCGAGGCCGAGGAACATCAGGTGGTGAGCAACGTCTTTCGTCTGGACGATCGACCCTTGACCTCCTTCATGACCCCGCGTGCCGATGTGGTCTGGCTCGATGGCCAGTCCACCGTGGAGCAGGCGCTGGCCGAGATTCGTGAGCAACCCCTGCACTCCTGGTATTTGGTGGCCAAGGGCTCCATGGACCATGTGCTGGGGGTCATTGCGCTGTCGACCCTGATCCAGCATCCCCAGCGCCATGAACCCATTGCCGACTTGATCGAGCCCGCGCTCTATTTGCCTGAAACCCTCACCGGGCTGGACTTGCTCACCAAACTCAAGGTGGAGGCCGAGCAACACCAAAACGTCAAGCGCCACGGCCTGGGGCGCCTGGCCTGTGTGGTCGATGAATATGGTGAGGTGCAAGGCCTGGTGACGCCGGGAGATTTGCTTGAGGCCATCACGGGTGAACTCACCCCGTCTTCGCACGACACCATCCACTGGGCGACGCAACGCGAGGATGGGTCCTGGTTGCTCGACGGCCTCATGCCCTTGCAGGAGATCAAGCTGCGCCTGGCACTGGACGACTTGCCCGATGAAGAGGGCGGCCACTACAACACGTTGGCGGGCCTGATGCTCTACCTTATGGGGCGCTTGCCCACCGAGGGGCACAGCGTGACCTGGGCCAACTGGCGTTTTGAAGTCATGGACATGGATGGCCGGCGCATCGACAAGGTGCTGGCCAGCCAAACCGGCCTGAGCTGAACCTGCGGCGCGGGCTCAGCGCTTGCGCATGGCGCGCGAGTGCGCGTGCACCGTGTCCACCAGGGCGCTCACATGCTCGGGCGGCGTGAACTGGTTGATGCCGTGACCGAGGTTGAAGATCTGGGTGGGGCCGGTGGTAGACGCATCGGTGTGCGGCGCGCCAAAGTCTTCCAGCACACGGATGGCCTCGGCGGCCACTTGCTCAGGCGGCGCAAACAAGGCCATGGGGTCAAAGTTGCCCTGCAAGGCTTTGCCCGGACCGCCCACGGCGCCGCCCACCAGCGCGCGTGCTTTGCCCAGGTTGACCGTCCAATCCACACCCAGCGCGTCGCAGTCCAGTGCCGCCATGTCGCCCAGCCACTGGCCACCGCCCTTGGTGAAGACGATGCGCGGGATGGTGACGCCCTCGTGGGTGCGGATGAGTTGCGACAACACGCGAGCTACAGATGCGAGGCTGAAGCGCTGGAACAGGCCATCGGCCATGACCCCGCCCCAGGAATCAAACACCATCACGGCCTGTGCGCCTGCGCGGATTTGTTCATTCAGGTAGAGCGCCACCGCATCGGCATTGATGTCCAGGATGCGTTGCATGAGGTCGGGGCGGGCATACATCAGCGACTTGACGGCGCGGTAGTCCTCCGAGCCGCCGCCCTCGACCATGTAGCACGCCAGGGTCCAGGGGCTGCCCGAAAAACCAATCAGGGGGACGCGCCCCTTGAGTGCACGGCGGATCGAGGTCACCGCATCAAACACATATTTGAGGCGGTTCATGTCAGGCACGGCCAGGCCTTGGACATCCTGCTCAGTGCGGATGTTGCGTTCAAAGCGGGGTCCCTCGCCCTGGGCAAAGCTCAGGCCCAGACCCATGGCGTCGGGCACGGTCAGGATGTCGCTGAACAAAATGGCTGCGTCCAGCGCGTAACGCTCCAGCGGCTGCAAGGTCACCTCGGTGGCAAAGCCCACGTTGGTGGCCAAGCCCATGAAGCTGCCGGCTTTGGCCCGTGTGGCGCAGTATTCGGGCAGATAGCGTCCGGCTTGGCGCATGAGCCAAATCGGAGTGTGGTCTGTGGCCTGGCGCAGGCAGGCTTTGAGGAAGGTGTCGTTCAGCAGGGGAGCATTCATGGCGGGCAATGGGCAAACTGGAAATCGGTACTACAAAACCCCCATCACCTGAACAGGACAAGTGCGGTGGCATGAACAGCGAAGATGCCAATATAACCCCAGTCCACAAGGAGCCTTTCATGTCCTCAACCGATGTACTGGTTCGCCAGCAAGGCCGCATCACCATCGTGAGCCTCAACCGTGCCCAGGCTCGCAATGCTGTGGACCGTGCCACTGCCCAGGCCCTGGCCGATGCCTTTCGCCGTTTTGATGCCGATCCCGACGCCGATGTGGCCGTGCTGCATGGCGAGCACGGCAGTTTTTGCGCCGGTGCCGACCTCAAGGCCTTGAACGATGCCGAGCGTCGCAACCGCATCGAGCCCACTGGCGATGGTCCCATGGGGCCGTCGCGCATGCTGCTGGGCAAGCCGGTCATTGCGGCGATTGCCGGTCATGCGGTGGCGGGCGGGTTGGAGCTGGCCTTGTGGTGTGATTTGCGGGTGATGGAGGACTCGGCGGTGATGGGTGTGTTTTGCCGCCGCTTTGGCGTGCCCCTCATCGATGGCGGCACTGTGCGCCTGCCCCGGCTCATTGGTTTGTCGCGTGCCCTGGATCTCATCCTCACGGGCCGCGCCGTCGCTGCACCTGAAGCCCTGGCCATGGGACTGGCCAACCGGGTCGTGCCGCATGGTCAAGCGCTTGCAGCAGCAGTGGCATTGGCCGAGGAACTGTCACGACACCCCCAGACTTGCATGCGCAACGACCGGCGATCGGCTCACGAGCAATTTGGCCTCACCTTGGACGAGGCCTTGGCCCAGGAGTTTGAATGCGGCCTCCATACCCTGGCCTCGGGCGAAGCTGAACGCGGCGCCAAGGCCTTTGAGCAGGGGGCAGGACGTGGCGGTCAACGCCTGGGTCCTGCATGAGGACCTCACCGCGACACTGGCCTTGCACGAATTGACACCCTGGGGGTGCGTACCTATATTCCAGACAAGGAAATGCTTGGAATATGGAAAAGACGAATGACTTATCGCAGCGTGTTTCGGCCGGGTCTTTTTGCCCAGCAAGTGGTGCTCGTCACCGGGGGCGGATCTGGCATTGGGCGCTGCACCGCCCATGAACTCGTGAGCCTGGGCGCGCGCGTGGCACTGGTAGGCCGCAAGCGCGACAAGCTCCAAGCCGTGGCTGCCGAGTTGGCTCAGCAAGGGGGCGAGTCCAGCATCCATGTGTGCGACATCCGCGAAGAAGACACCGTGCGGGAGACCGTGGCCGATGTGCTGCGCATCCATGGCCGCATCGATGGGCTGGTGAACAACGCTGGGGGTCAATTCCCATCGCCTCTGTCAGACATCAGCGCCAAAGGCTGGGATGCCGTGGTGCGCAACAACCTCACCGGTGGTTTTTTGATGGCGCGCGAATGCCGCAATCAATGGATGGCGCAGCATGGTGGAGCCATCGTCAATGTGATTGCCGACATCTGGATGGGCATGCCAGGCATGGGGCACTCGGGTGCGGCGCGCGCTGGCATGCTCAACTTCACCGAAACCGCCGCCCTGGAGTGGGGACCCGTTCGCGTCAATGCCGTCGCTCCGGGCTGGATCGCTTCCAGTGGCATGGACCAATACCCCCCCGAGATGACTGCGCAAATCCGTGGCATGCGCCAGCTCGTGCCCGTGCAGCGCATGGGCACCGAAAGCGAAGTCTCGGCAGCCATCGTGTTTTTGCTCAGTGAGGCTGCGGCCTTCATCTCTGGGGCTTGCTTGCGCGTGGACGGCGCAGCACCCAATGCCAAGCGCATCTGGCCGCAAGTCGGCACGGGGGGCAGCACACCCGAGTTCAATGGCTTTCACTTGGCCAGCCGTCCCAAGGTCCTGGATGAGCGCGCATGAGCACACACCGCGAACACCACGCCCAAACCCTGGCACGCTGGCGCGAGATCGAGGCGCGCACCCGCGAGCGCAGCGCGCAGGCCCTGCCGCGCATGACGCGGCGCGGGCAGTTGCTCCCCCGCGAGCGCGTGCAACGCCTGCTCGATCCTGGTTCGCCCTTTCTTGAACTCTCCACCCTGGCGGGCTGGCTGCAAGACACGCCAGACCCGGACAAGTCCGTGGCGGGTGGGGGTCTGATCACCGGCATAGGCCGTGTATCGGGCACTTGGGTCATGCTGGTGGCCGACGATGCGGGCATCGATGCCGGCGCCTTGCAGCCCATGGGTCTGGAAAAATTCCAGCGTGCCCAGCGCATTGCCCTGGAAAACCACTTGCCCTTTGTGCACCTGGTGGAGTCTGCCGGGGCCAACCTGCTGCAGTACCGGGTGGAACAGTTCATTCATGGCGGTGGGAACTTCCATCTCCTCACCCGCTTGTCAGCGGCGGGCATTCCTGTGTTGGCCGTGGTCCATGGTCCTTCGACGGCGGGTGGGGCCTACATGACGGGCTTATCCGACTACGTGATCATGGTGCGTGGGCGCGGGCGTGCATTTCTGGCTGGGCCGGCCTTGCTGCAAGCGGCCACCGGCGAAGTGGCCGATGACGAAGCCCTGGGTGGTGCTGACATGCACGCCAGTGTGTCGGGTCTGGCCGAGTACGTGGCCGAAGACGATGCCCATGCCCTGGGTCTGGCGCGCGAGTTGATTGCCGCTCTGGGCTGGCAGTCTTCCGACTTCACCCCCTCTGCCGATCTGGCCCCGCTGGTTCAGGCCGAGGGCTTGCTCGACCTCATGCCGCCCGATTGGCGCACCCCCATCGACATGCGTGAGGTGCTGCGGCATGTGGTCGATGGCTCCCAATGGCTGGAATTCAAGGCCGATCATGGCCCGGCCTCCTTGTGCGTCCATGCATCGATTGGCGCACACCGCGTGGGCGTGATCAGCAACAACGGTCCCATCGATCCGGCTGGCAGCAACAAGATCGCCCACTTTGTGCAAGCCTGCGACCAAAGCGGCTTACCTCTGGTGTGGCTGCAAAACACCACGGGCTTCATTGTGGGCAAAGAGTCCGAGCAAGCCGGCATGATCAAGCACGGCTCCAAGCAGATCCAGGCGCTCTCCAATGCCCGTGTGCCACAGATCACCGTGCAGTGCGGCGCCTCGTTTGGCGCGGGCAACTACGGCATGTGTGGCCGCGCCTTTGGTCCCCGCTTCCTGTTCGTGTGGCCCAACGCCCAAACGGCGGTGATGGGTCCGCAGCAGGCAGCGGGCACCATGGGCATCGTGATGCAGGAGTCGGCGCGGGCCAAAGGCGAGTCAGTCGACCCAGCCCGCTTGCAAGCCATGCAGCAGCGCGTGGTGGACACCTTTGAGCGGCAGATGAGCGCCTTTTACACCTCGGGTTTGTTGCTCGATGACGGCATCATTGATCCGCGTGACACGCGCCGTGTCCTGACCCTCACCTTGGGCCTGTGCCAACGCGCCCAACACACCCCCCTGAGGCCCATGCAATATGGCGTGGCCAGACCCTGACATCCCCTTGAACTGGAGCCCCCATGCTGATCACCCATGAACACGAAGAGCTCGAGCGCAACCTCAAGCGCTTCATTGACCAAGAGATCAACCCCCACGTGGACGACTGGGAGGCCGCTGAACAGTTCCCCGCTCACGATGTGTTTCGCAAGCTGGGCGATCTGGGATTCCTCGGTTTGACCAAGCCCACCGAGTATGGTGGCCTGGGTCTGGACTATTCCTATTCGGTGATGATGGCGCAGACCCTGGGGCACATCAGCTGCGGTGCCATCCCCATGGCGATTGGCGTTCAAACCGACATGGCCACCCCCGCCCTGGCGCGGTTTGGCTCCAAAGCGCTGTGCGAGCAATTCCTGGTGCCAGCGATTCGGGGCGAGCAAGTGGGCTGCATCGGGGTGTCCGAGCCCGGTGCGGGCTCTGATGTGGCCTCCATTCGCACCACCGCACGCAAAGATGGCGACGACTATGTGATCGATGGCGGCAAGATGTGGATCACCAACAGCTTGCAAGCCGACTGGATGTGTCTGCTGGCCAACACCAGCGAGGGTGCTGCCCACAAGAACAAAAGCTTGATCATGGTGCCCATGAACACACCAGGCATCACGCGCGCGCGCAAGATCCGCAAGATCGGCATGATGGCCAGTGACACCGGCGTGATCCATTTCGACAGCGTGCGCGTGCCTCAGCGCTATCGCATTGGCGAGGAGGGCATGGGCTTCATCTATCAGATGCAGCAGTTCCAGGAAGAGCGCCTGTGGTGCGCGGCCAATGCCATCCAGGGGCTGATCAACTGCATCGACCAGACGATTGACTACACCCGCGAGCGCGAGGCTTTTGGCCGCGCCATCCTCGACAATCAAACGGTGCACTTCAAGCTGGCTGAGCTCAAGACCGAAGTCGAGTCCCTGCGCGCGCTCACCTACATGGCCACCGAGCACTACATCGCCGGGCGCGATGTGACCGAGTGGGCATCCATGGCCAAACTCAAGGCCGGTCGCCTCTTGCGCACCGTGCCCGATGCCTGTTTGCAGTTTTGGGGGGGCATGGGCTTCACCTGGGAGAACCCCATTTCGCGGATGTACCGCGACGGACGTCTGGCCTCGATTGGCGGCGGCGCCGACGAGGTGATGCTGGGCATCATTTGCAAATTCATGCACACCTTGCCCAGGACCTGACGCGCGTGGGCTCAGGTCGCTTCCAACCCTTTGACAGCGTGCTCATCGCCAATCGTGGCGAGATCGTGGCCCGCGTGGCGCGCACAGCCCGGCAACTGGGGCTGCGTTGTGTGGGTGTGCATTCGGATGCCGATCGCGGTGCGCCCCACCTGCAGGCCTGCGACCAGGTGGTCAGCCTGGGCGGTGAGCGCCCTGCCGACTCGTACCTCGACATCGCCAAACTCCTTCATGCGGCTGGCCAAAGCGGCGCCCAGGCGGTGCATCCCGGTTATGGGTTTTTGTCTGAGAACGCTGACTTTGCCCAAGCCGTGATCGATGCGGGCCTGGTCTGGATAGGACCTGCGCCCTCGGCCATGCGAGCCATGGGGGACAAGGCCAATGCCCGCGAACGCATGCAGCGTGCGGGCGTACCCGTCCTGCCCGGCACATCGGCCAGCCTGGACTTGAAGGCCTTGCATAGCCAAGCCAAGGGTCTGGGTTGGCCCATCATGGTCAAGGCGGCAGCGGGCGGTGGCGGGCGCGGCATGCGCTTGGTCACTGAGCCAGACGAATTGCCTGCGGCATTGGCATCAGCCCAGGCCGAGGCACAGGCGGCGTTTGGCGATGGCCGCCTGCTGCTTGAGCGCGCCCTCATTGAGCCGCGCCATGTCGAGGTACAAATCCTGGCCGATGCCCATGGGCATGTGTTGCACCTGGGCGAGCGCGATTGTTCGGTGCAACGTCGGCATCAAAAGCTCATCGAGGAGGCTCCCTCACCCCGAGTCGATGCGGCCTTGCGTCGCCGCATGGGTGGGGCTGCGATTCGCGTGGCGCAGTCGGCCGGCCAGGCCGGCTACTGTGGGGCCGGGACGGTGGAGTTTTTGCTCAATGCCCAGGGTGAGTTCTGGTTCATGGAGATGAACACGCGCTTGCAGGTCGAGCACCCGGTGACCGAATGCCTCACGGGGCTGGATCTGGTGGCGTGGCAGTTTCGTGTGGCGCGTGGCGAGCCCTTGAGCCTGGATCAGGATGAATTGCTCGCACGCTTTGAATCGTCTGGCCACGCGCTGGAAGTGCGCCTGTGTGCCGAAGACCCGGCTCAATCGCATTTGCCGCAAGCGGGGCGCTTGCAGCGCTGGCAAGCGCCCGAAGGCGTGCGGGTCGATGCGGCTTTGCACAGCGGGCAAACCATCAGCCCGTTTTACGACTCCATGCTGGGCAAGCTCATCGCCCACGGCACAGACCGGGACGATGCGCGCCAGCGCATGATGCGGGCCTTGTCGCAGACCGTGTGCCTGGGCCTGCCCACCAACCGCGTGTTGTTGGCCCAGGTGCTGGCGCACCCCGTGTTCGAGGCTGGTGCGGCGCACACGGGTTTCCTGGCCGACGAGGCGCAGGCCCTCCAGCCTGTGCCAGATGTGCGCTTGCAGGCGCTGGCCGCCCTGACACTGGCGGTCGCGCCCCATGGTTGGCAAACGGCGCAGGAGCCCCTGTGGCATGCCTCGCACCGCCTGGAGCGACAGGTGGTGATCCAGTCGGGTGAGGCGCGCCAAAGCTGGCATCTTGTGGGGCATGCCCAGGACTGGCAGGTGAGCCTGGGCGAGCAAACCTGGCACTTGAGCAATTGGCAGGTGCTCGACGCGCAGGTGGTGTCGGCCTGCATCGATGGTCAGCCTGTGGTGGCGCAGTGGGTGCGCGCGGGCGATGCATTCTGGATGCAATCGGGCCTGTCCCAGTGCGAAGGCGAGGACGTGAGCCTGCAGCCCTCCAGCCGCCATGCCGCCGTGGCCGATGGCACCGTGAGCGCCCCCTTGCACGGGCGTGTGGTGCGCGTCGAGGTGGCCCTGGGGGATCAGGTGCAGGCGGGCGATGTCTTGCTCGTGCTCGAAGCCATGAAGATGGAGCATCGCTTGTGCGCGCCGCGTGCCGGG
This sequence comes from Betaproteobacteria bacterium, assembly GCA_009919175.1. Lineage (GTDB taxonomy): Bacteria > Pseudomonadota > Gammaproteobacteria > Burkholderiales > Burkholderiaceae_C > Limnohabitans. Next base: position 48,426 of record RGCL01000004.1, on the reverse strand, counting down.
CAGGTGACCCAATTGACGGTGGGGGTAGGCCAGCAGGTGGCCGCCCGCCACATCGTTGCCCACATCCAGGCCTGAGGTCTGGCACATCCACCGAGGTCGCACCATGTCGGACACCCACAGCGTCTTCAACCAGTCCACCCCGTTTGTGGACGTCAACCTCTACGCGGTCGACTCGGCCTTGCAGCAGGCCACGCGGGTCTTGGCCCAGCCCAGCACCGAGCAACAAGCCCGCTTGTCGGACATGGGGCAACGCTATGGCAGTGCCCAGGCTCAGCAGTGGGCCATCGAGGCCAATGCGAACAAGCCCAGCCTCAAGGCCTTTGACCGCTTTGGCCACCGCATCGACGAGGTGAGCTTTCATCCGGCCTACCACCAGCTCATGCACATGGCCTTGAGCGACGGCCTGCACGCTTCACCCTGGGCGCAGCCGGGCGCGGGCGCGCAGGTGCACCGAGCCGCCGCCTATTACCTCTTTAGCCAATTGGAAAACGGAGTGCAATGCCCCGTGACCATGACCTTTGCTGTGGTCCCAGTGATGGCACGCCATCCCCAGCTGGCCGCCGATTGGTTGCCGCGCCTTTTGGCCAACGACTACGACCCACGTTTGACTTTTGTGCGCAGCAAAAAAGCGGTGACCATGGGCATGGGCATGACCGAAAAGCAAGGCGGCTCCGATGTGCGCAGCAACACCACACTGGCTCAGGCCGTGGGCATGAGCGAGTGGGGTGAGCAATACCAGGTCACTGGGCACAAGTGGTTTTTTTCGGCGCCGATGTGCGATGCCTTTTTGATCCTTGCGCAAACCGACCCAGGTAGCTCGGCGGGGTTGACCTGTTTCTTTTTGCCGCGCGTCTTGCCTGATGGCTCGCTCAACCGCATCCGCATCCAGCGCTTGAAAGACAAGATCGGCAACCACTCGAATGCCTCCTCCGAGGTCGAGTTCGATGCGGCCAGCGCCTGGCGTGTGGGCGAGGTGGGACGTGGCATTCCCACCATCCTGGAAATGGGCAACCACACCCGGCTGGACTGCACCATTGGCTCGGCTGGCCTCTTGCGCGCAGGCGTGAGCCAGGCCATTCACCATGCCCGAGCGCGCAGTGCCTTTGGCCGCCGATTGAGCGAACACGACCTGATGCAAACCGTGCTGGCCGATTTGTCGCTGGAGAGCGAAGCTGCCATGTGGTTGGCTTTGCGTTTGGCGCGTACCTATGACGCACAGGCCAGTGAGTCCGAGTTGGCCTTGCGCCGCATCCTCACCCCTGCGGCCAAATACTGGGTGTGCAAGCGCACGCCCCAGGCCATGGCCGAGGCCATGGAGGTCACCGGTGGTGCGGGCTATGTGGAAGAAGGACCCTTTGGCCGGCTCTTTCGCGAAAGCCCGCTCAATTCCATTTGGGAGGGATCGGGCAATGTCATGTGCCTGGACGTGTTGCGCGCCCTCGCGCGAGGTCCGCAATGTCAGGAGGCCTTGCAGCAGGAGTGGCAAGGCGCACGCGGTTTCCATGCCGACTGGGATGCGGCTTACCAGGACTTGGTCTCGACCCTGGCCCATCCCCAGCACAGCACCGACGAAGCCGCTGCGCGTGGGCTCACCGAACAATTGGCCTTGCTGATGCAGGCCAGCCTGCTCATCGCCCATGCACCCGAATCGGTGGCGGTGGCGTTTTGTCAGACGCGATTGAGCCGCAAGTGGCGCGGCACCCTAGGCAGTGCGCCGATTCCAGGGGCTGCCGCCATCGTGGAGCGGGCGTTGTCGCAGGGCTGAACGGGGTCTATCGTCTGTTGCCTACTCAAAAAAAACGCCCTCCTGAGAGGGCGTTGAATTCAGATCAAGGAAGCGGGCCACAAGCCCGTTTCTGAGTTGGGATCACTGCACGTAACCCGACACCACTTTCCAGCGGCCTTCCTGGATTTGCGACAGGCGTGAGGTGTTGCTGCCCAGGCGCTTGGTGGCGCTGAAGGTCATCGCGGGGCTGCCAAAAATGTCGGGCTGGATGGTGGTGGAGTCCATGGCCTTGATGAAGGTTTCATGAGTCAGATTTTTGCCGGCCTTGCTGGCCGCGTTGGCAAAGTGGCTCAGCGCCTGATAGCCGTACACGGAGAACACGGTGGGGTCTTCGTTGAACTTGGTCTTGTACTTGTTGGCCCAGAAGTTGATGGGCTGGGAGGCCTCATCCAAGTAGGGGTGCTGCGAAGTCATGGTGGCATAGAGGCCGTCCATGGCGCGTCCGCCCAGCTTGTGGATCAAGTCGGTGTAGGAGGCCGAGGAACCCAGGAAGACCGGGTTGAAGCCCGTTTTGCGGGACTCGCCAATGGTGCCCACGGTTTCGCGGATGATGGTGCCCAGGACCACCATCTCGCAACCCGCCGACTTCATGCGAGCCACCTGGGACGAGAACTCGGTCGCGCCCCGCTTGTAGGTGGTTTTCTCGGTGAAGTCCATGCCAATGGACTTGAGGCCGGCTTCAGCACCCCGGAAGACTTCCAGGCCGAATTCGTCGTCCTGGTAGATGGTGCAGATCTTTTGCAGGTTCTTTTCTTTCACCAGCTTGGGCGCGGCCAGGCGCATCTGGTCGTAGTAAGTGGCCGCAAAAGCGTACTTGAGCGGATGCAGGGGCTCGAACATTTCGCGCGCCGCCGTCACTGGGAAGAAGTTGATGACGTTCTTGCTGAATTGAACGGGCATGGCTGCGAGGTTTTGCGCCGTGCCGATGTGGCCGATCATGGCGAAGATCTTGTCTTGGTTGACCAGCTTTTGCGCGGCCAGCACGGCCTTTTTGGGGTCATAGCCGGAGTCTTCGATCTTGATCACGATCTTGCGGCCATTCACACCGCCTTGCTCGTTGATTTCGTCAGCAGCCAGCAGCAGACCCATGCGCACCTGCTTGCCAAAGCCTGCCAGTGGTCCGGAGAGGTCCTGAATCGACCCTAAGGTCAGGGTGTCCTTGCTCACGCCTTGCTGGGCGAATGCGGCACTGCCCAGCGCCAGGGCCAGGGCCAGGATGCTCAGATTGCGTTTCATGGGAGGTCTCCTTGTTGAATGAAACAAAAAAGGGGTCAGGACCGGTACATCGTCTCGATGCGCTCGGCGTATTTCTTTTCGATGAGCTTGCGTTTGAGCTTCATGGTGGGGGTCAGTTCCTCGTCCTCGGCGGTGAGTTGGGTGTCAAGGAGGAAGAACCGCTTGATTTGCTCCACGCGGGCGAATTTGACATTGACGCGGTCGATTTCGGCCAGGATGAGCGACTGCACCTCGGGCGTGCGCGTGAGAGAGGCGTAATTGCTGAACGGTACATCGGCATCCTGAGCAAACTTTTCCACGTTTTCCTGATCGATCATGATGATCGCGACCAGGTAGGGACGCCGGTCGCCAATCACCACTGCATCGGTGATGTAGGGCGAGAACTTCAGCTCGTTTTCCAACTCGCTGGGGGTGATGTTCTTGCCACCAGCTGTGATGATGATGTCTTTCATCCGATCGGTGATCCGTAAAAACCCTTCATCGTCCATCGCACCCACGTCGCCGGTGTGCAACCAGCCGTCGGGATCGATGGTTTCTGCGGTTTTGTCGGGCAGATTCAGGTAGCCCTTGAAGACATTGGGACCACGGACCTGGATTTCGCTGGTTTGCGGGTCAAGGCGGATTTCGTTGTACGGCGCGGGCATCCCGATGGAGCCGGGTTTGATGCGGTCAGGCGCAACGCCGGTGGCCGCGCCGCAGGTCTCGGTCATGCCCCAGACCTCGATCATGGGCACACCCAAAGCCAGGTACCAGCGCACCAGATCGGGCGAAATGGGGGCTGCGCCCGTGACCAGGTAGCGCGAGCGGTGGATGCCGATGACCTTCCTCACATTGTTGAGCGCGAGCCAGCGCGCCAGGGTGAAGGCGAGCTTGAGGTGCAGGGGCACGGCTTGGCGGGCCAGCACCTTATTGGCCACAGCCTGGCCAATGCCAATGGACCAGGCATAGGCGGCTTGCTGGATCACCCCCGCTTCCTTGATGGAGATGGCCACCGCCGAATAAAACTTTTCCCACACCCGGGGCACAGCGGTGAACACAGTGGGTGCAATCTCGCGTACGTTCTCGGGCACGGTCTCGGGGTTCTCGACGAAGTTGAGCACTGCGCCGGTGTAGAGGGAGAAGTACTCGCCGCCCAGGCGCTCGGCGATGTGGCACAGGGGCAAAAAGCACATGCACTCATCGGTGTCGTAGCGCGCATTGATGGTGTTGTAGCCGTGCGTGGTGTAGACGATGCCGGCATGGGTGTGCATGGCGCCTTTGGGCTTGCCCGTGGTGCCCGAGGTGTAGACCAGGATGGCCAGGTCTTGAGGCGCGACGGCGGCACTGCGCTGGGCCAGCAGGCCGGGGTGTTGCGCCATGTGGGCACGCCCCAGCGCGCGCAAATCCTCTAGGCTGATCACATCGGGGTCGTCGAGGTGGTGCAAGCCCTCCATGTCAAAGACCACGATCTTTTGGAGGAGGGGCAGTTGATCGCGCACCTCCAGGGCTTTGTCGAGCTGTTCGTCGTCTTCCACGAACAGGATCACTGTGCGCGAGTCCTCGCAGAGGTATTGAACCTGCGAGGCCGCATCGGTGGGATAGATGCCATTGCACACGCCGCCACAGCACAGCACGGCCAGGTCAGACAGGACCCATTCGACATTGGTGTTGGAGAGGATGGAGGCGGTGTGCTGGTGTTCAAACCCCAGCGACAAAAGGCCATGGCCGATTTCGCTCACCGAGGCCGCAGTCTGGTCCCAGGTCCAACTGCGCCAGAGGCCAAACTCCTTTTGCCGCAACCACACTTTTGGACCACGCGCCTGGACCGCATTCCAGAACATGGCGGCCACCGTGTCCCCTGGCAGCACCACGTCATGGCAGGGTTGGATGTGAGAGAGGTTCCAGAGGTTGCTCATGGGTCAGCGCCAGTTCTTCTTTTTCTTCCAGCGGCGCTCGGAGCGGACACCTTGCTCCTTCATGCCGAGGTAGAACTCTTTGATGTCGTCTTTTTCACGCAAGCGCGCACAGGTGTCTTCCATCACGATGCGGCCGTTTTCCAGCACATAGCCGTAATCTGCGGCGTTGAGGGCCATGTTGGCGTTTTGCTCCACCAGCAAGATGGTGGTGCCGCGCTCGCGGTTGATGCGCACCACGATCTCAAAGATTTCCTTGGTGAGCTTGGGGCTCAAGCCCAGGCTGGGCTCGTCGAGCAGGATGAGCTCGGGATTGGCCATGAGGGCGCGGCTGATGGCCAACATCTGCTGTTGTCCGCCCGAGAGCAGGCCTGCATCCTGGTGAGCGCGCTCGCTCAGGATGGGGAAGTAGCGAAACACCGCTTCCATGTCGTGCTCCACGGCATCGCGGTCCTTGCGGGTGTAAGCCCCCATGAGCAAGTTGTTGCGCACCGACAGCAGGGGGAAGACCTCGCGCCCCTCGGGCACGTGCATGAGGCCGCGCTGCACCACGTGCGCGGGATCCATGGCGGTGATGTTTTCACCCTTGAATTCGATGCTGCCCTTGTTGGGATCGATGATGCCGCTGATGGTCTTGAGGATGGTGCTCTTGCCTGCCCCGTTGCTGCCCAGGACCGTGGCAATCTGGCCCACACGCACCTCCAGGCTCACGCCACGGATGGCCTTGATGGGGCCATAGGCGCTTTCCACATTGAGCAAGCGCAGCATGACGTCGTCCTGCGTGGTCAGCGTGTTCATGCGCCCCCCTTGGCCGGCTCGCGGCGCAGGCTGGTCACATCGTCGATGGAGCCCAGGTAGGCCTCAATGACATCGGGATGGGATTGCACTTGTGCGGGTGTACCCATGGCGAGCACCTCGCCCTGGCTCATGGCCAGCACCCGATCGGAGACCTTGGAGACCAGGCTCATGTCGTGCTCCACCATCAGCACGGTGATGCCCAGCAAATTCTTGATGTCTGAAATCCAAAACGCCATGTCCTCGGTTTCCTCGACATTGAGGCCGGAGGAGGGTTCGTCGAGCAGCAGCAACTTGGGCTCGGTGCACAAGGCGCGTGCGAGTTCAATGACTTTGCGCACGCCATAAGGCAAGCCCGCCACCATGGCATCGCGATGGTGTTGCAAGTCAAGAAAGTCGATGACTTGTTCCACCTTTTCGCGCGCCTTGATTTCGGCCTCGCGCACGCGGCGGGTGAAGAACATGTCGCTCCACACGCTGGTTTCACGGTGGGTGTGACGGCCAATCAGCAGGTTTTGCAAGACCGTCGCATGCTCAAAGAGTTCGATGTTCTGGAAGGTGCGGGCAATGCCAAGGCCGGCCACGCCGTGGGGCGGCACACTGGCCAGTGACTTGCCCTGGTACATCACCTCACCCTGGGTGGGCACATAAATGCCACTGATGAGGTTGAACACCGTGGTCTTGCCCGCGCCATTGGGGCCAATGAGGGTGAAAACCTCGCCCTTGTGGACGTCGAAGCTCACGTTGTTGACCGCCAGCACGCCACCAAAGCGCATGCTCAGCTCGCGGGCGGATAAGAGGATGTCTTCGCTCATTTGAGTCGATCCGATTTCTGGAAGCTCTTTTGCCGCTTGAACATGCCCCGGCGATAAAAGGGAAAGAGCTGCAACCACGTGCGGATTTTGAGCCAGCGGCCATACAAGCCCATGGGCTCGAGCAGCACAAAGGCAATCAGCACCACCCCATACACCACGGCCTGCAAACCCGGTGCCTGGCCAATCACATCCGGCAAATGGTCTTTGCCCAATGAAATGAGTTGAGGCATGGTGATGAGGAAGATGGCGCCAAGGAAAACGCCGTGGATGGAGCCCAGTCCGCCGATCACCACCATCAGCAACAAATCGATGGACTGCAGGATGTTGAACTGGTCGGGGCTGATGAATTGCAGCTTGTGGGCATAGAGCGCGCCCCCCATGCCAGCCAGCGCAGCCGAGATCATGAAGCTCAGGGTCTTGTAGTGAGCCAGGTGGATGCCCATGCTTTGCGCCGAGATTTCAGAGTCGCGGATGGCGACAAAGGCGCGCCCCGTGGGGCTGCGCAAGAGGTTGAGCACCGCGAGCGTGCTGAGCGTGGTCACCACCAGGCAGACCATGTAAAAACGGGTTTCGTCGCTGGCTTCCCAGCCAAAGGCATTGAGCGTGGGCACGTGCTTGCCTGCATTACCGCCAGTGAGGCTTTCCCAGCGCGCCAGCACCTCTTCAACGATGAAGCCAAACGACAAGGTTGCAATGCCCAGATAAATGCCTTTGACGCGCAAGGCCGGCAAGCCCACCACCGCACCCACGGCGGCGGCCAGGAGCGCGGACATGGCCAGCGACAAGGGAAACGGCCACCCATGGTGAGCCAGCACCGCTTCGGTGTACGCCCCCACCCCCAGGAAGGCCGCATGGCCAATCGAGAACAGCCCGGTGAAGCCGGCCAGCAGCATCAGCCCCAGGCCAATCACGCCATAAATGAGCACAAAGGTGAGTTGGGCCAACCAGTATTCATCGAGCAGCCAGGGGGCTCCCACCAGAAAAAGGACCAGCAAGCCATACCAAAACACATGGCCGCCGTGCTTGGCCAGGCGAATGTCTTGGTCGTAATCGGTCTTGAAGATGAAGCGCATGACTCAGACTTTTTTCCGCAGGTTTTCGCCAAACAAGCCATTGGGCTTGATGGCCAGCATGAGCAAGACCACCACATACGCCGCCACGTCCTTGAAGCCCTCGGGCAGGTAAAAGCCCGAGAGGGCTTCGACCAGGCCGATGATGAGGCCGCCCACGATGGCACCGGGCAAGCTGGTGAAGCCCCCCACCACCGCCGCAGGAAACGCCTTGAGGCCAATGAAGCTCATGTTGGCATGCACAAAGGTGATGGGGGCGAGCAGCAGACCGGCAATCGTTGCCACCACAGCGGCCAAAGCCCAGACCAGGCCATTGAGCTGTTTGACCGGGATGCCCATGTAATAGGCAGCGAGCTGGTTTTGCGAGGCCGCTTGCATGGCAATGCCCAGGCGCGAGCGGCTGAACACCAGGTAGAGCAGGCCGCACAGTGCGGCCGTGGTGACCACCACCACCACCTGGCTGGCACTGATGACCATGCCATGGATGTCGTAGGTGATCTCGGAATAGGGTGTGGCAAAGGCATGGGTGTCGGTGCCCACGTTGGGGATCATGGTGATGAGCCCGCGCGCCACATAGCCAATGCCAAAGGTGAGCATGACCACCGAGAAGGCGGGTTGACCCAGGATGGGACGAATGACTGCGAGTTCGATGAGCCAACCCGAGATGGCCATGGCCACCAAGGCGCTGGGCACCCCCAACCAGTAAGGCCAGCCCATCCATTGCGTGAGCGCCAAACCACAAAACGCCCCCAGCATCATCAGGTCACCCTGTGCAAAGCTGACGGTCTCGGTGGCTTTGTAGATGAGCACGAAGCCCATGGCGATCAGGCCGTAAATACATCCTTGGGCCAAGCCATTGAAGATGACTTGCAGTTCCTGCATCCTGTGGTGATTCCTGTGTCCGTATCCTGCGTTCGATCTGTGAGCGCGAGAGTTGGTTTCAATGACGATTGAAAACCAGCGCTTGCGCCGGGATTGTTGAGTCAAAGTGTGGTCACGGGTATCTGTGTTAACCCTGAAGCCGTGCGCTCTCAATCACACACTCAATGAAAGGGTATCCACGCGGCCATCACGAAGGCCAGCGCAAGGGCTGTGGCTTATGCGCCGCTCAGCGGCTGGGGAAGCGGGGCTCGCGTTTTTGCAGGAACGCATTCACCCCTTCTTGAAACTCGGGCTTGTCGATGAGCTCGCGCTGGCGTCGGGCTTCGTACTGGAGCTGCGTGCCCAGATCCTGTTGGGCGGCGGAGTCAAAGGCCTGGCGAATCTCCTGTGCGGCGTGCGCTGGCAATTGGCTCAACCGTTGCGCCAGCGCCATGGCCTGCGGCATGAGTTCGGCATCGTCCACACACGACCAGATCAGCCCCCAGCTGTGGGCTTGCTGCGCGCTGATCCGATCGCCCAGCAAGGACATGGCCACAGCGCGTGGCCGACCCACAAAGCGTTCCAGGAACCAGGTGCTGCCCAGATCCGGGACGATGCCCAGGCGAGGCATGAACGACAAAAAGAAATACGCCGACTGGGCTGCCACCACCAGGTCAGCGGCCAAGGCCAGGCCAACGCCCGCGCCCGCACAAGGGCCGTTGAGGGCACTCACCACAGGAAAGGGCAGGGCGCGAAGGTCTTCAACCAGCCGATTGGACAGCTTGAGCATGATCTCGCAGGTTTGCTCGCCCAGGCTTTGCCCTTGGACTGGGGGCTGCATGCTGGTGAGGTCTGCCCCCACGCAAAAGGCTTTGCCTGCACCCGTGATCACCAGCGCACGAACGCTTGTGTTGCGTGCGAGTTCCTGCAAGCGCTCACGCAAACGCTCTTGCAAGGGCAGGCTCAAGGGATTGAGTCGTTCGGGCTGGTTCAGGCGCAGCACCGCCACCGCACCGGTGTGCTCCACCGTGACCAGTTCAGCCTGGGGGTTGGGCTGACTCATAGGCGCTCAATGAGGGTGACATTGGCCATGCCGCCGCCTTCACACATGGTTTGCAGGCCATAGCGCTTGCCCTGCTGGTGCAGGGCATGGACCAGGGTGGCCATGAGTTTGGTGCCCGATGCCCCCAGAGGGTGGCCCAGGGCAATCGCACCGCCGTGCACATTGAGTCGATCCGGGTCGGCATCCAGGGCTTTGAGCCAGGCCAGCGGCACGGGGGCAAAGGCTTCGTTGACTTCGTACAAATCGATGTCATGGATCGAAAGCCCCGACTTCTTGAGCGCACGCTCGGTGGCGGGCAGGGGGGCTTCGAGCATGATGACCGGGTCATGACCCAGGACGCTCATGTGATGAATGCGCGCCAAAGGCTTGAGGCCAAGTTGCCGCAGGCCACGTTCATTGACCACCATCACACCGCTGGCGCCGTCGCAGATCTGACTGGCGTTGGCGGCGCTGATCAGGCCGCCCTCTTGCAGCAGCTTGACCGAGGCGATGCTCTCGAGGGTGGCATCCCTGCGAATGCCCTCGTCTTGGGTGTGCATCACATCGGTGGGGTGACCGTGCTCATCGCGCACGGCCACGGGCACGATCTCCCGCTCAAACACGCCCGCTTCGGTGGCGCGTTTGGCGCGTTGGTGGCTTTGCAAAGCATAGGCATCCAGGGCTTCGCGGGTGAAGCCATATTTGCGCGCCATCATCTCGGCGCCCATGAACTGGCTGAAGATCACATCGTTGTAGCGCTGGTTCACCAGCGGGCTTTGATAAAAGCCCATGCCCGCCTTCTGGGGCAAGGCCGAGGAGGTGAACATGGGCACGCGCGTCATGGATTCGACACCGGCGGCGATGACCACATCCATGCTGCCCGACATCACGGCTTGGGCAGCAAAGTGCAAAGCCTGTTGGGAGGAGCCACATTGCCGATCGAGCGAGGTGCCCGGTACAGACTCGGGCAAGCGAGAGGCCAGCACGGCATTGCGCGCCACATTGGTGGATTGCTCACCCACCTGACTCACGCACCCCATGATCACATCCTCGATCAGGGCTGGATCGATCTGGGTGGTGTCGACGAGGTGGTTGAGGACCTGGGCGGCGAGGTCCACCGGATGCCAACCCGCCAAACGACCGCCCCGGCGACCGCCCGCGGTGCGGGCTGCGGCCACGATGAATGCTTCAGACATGTCTTGCTCCTCAAAGTGCGCGGGCGATGACTTCTTTCATGATTTCACTGGTGCCGCCATAGATGCGCTGGATGCGCGCGTCAGTGTACATGCGCGCAATGCGGTATTCGTTCATGTAACCATAGCCGCCAAACAGTTGCACGCAGGCATCGATCACCCGCCCCTGCGCTTCTGATCCCCACAGCTTGGCCATGGATGCCGTGGCGGTGTCGAGCTGGCCTTTGAGCAAGTCCTCGACGCAGCGGTCGATGAAGGCGCGACCCACCTGGATGTCTGTGGCGATCTCGGCGAGCTTGAAGCGCGTGTTTTGGAAGTCGGCAATCGCCTGGCCAAAGGCCTTGCGTTCGCGTACATGCGCCAGGGTGAGTTCAAGCGCGCCTTCCATGGCTGCCACTGCGGTGAGGCCAATGATGAGGCGCTCGTAGGGCAAATCGGCCATGAGCTGATAAAAGCCCTGACCCTCCACGCCGCCCAGCACCGCATCGGCGGGCACGCGCACATCATCAAAAAAGAGTTCGGACGTGTCTTGTGCCTTGAGTCCGATTTTGTCGAGTACCCGGCCCACGCGAAAGCCGGGGCAGTCCTCGGTGTCCACAATGAGGATGGAGGTGCCCGCCGCAGCTTTGCTGGGGTCGGTCTTGCACACCACCAGGATCACACCAGCCAACATGCCGTTGGAGATGAAGGTCTTGCTGCCGTTGATCAGATAGTGCTTGTCTTGCTTCTGGGCGCGGGTGCGGATGGCTTGCAAATCCGAGCCTGTGCCGGGCTCGGTCATGGCAATCGCACCCACGCATTCACCGCGCGCCATGCGGGGCAGGTAGCGCTGCTTTTGTTCGAGTGTGCCGTGGTTGAGAAAGTAATGCGCCACGATGGAGTGCACAGCGGCGTTCATGCCGCTCAGGCACAGGCGCGACATTTCCTCGTGCAAGACGGCCTCGTGCCGGAAGTCGCCCCCTGCGCCGCCCCATTCGGTGGGGATGTCGGTGCACAGCAAACCGGCTTGACCGGCCTTGCGCCAGAGTTCGTGACCCACATGGCCGCGCTGTCGTGCGGCTTCGTCATCGGGGATCATGTGGTCGTTGAGGAACCGCAAGACGGTGTCGCGAAAGAGTTCGATCTCGGGGTTGGACCAGGAACGTCGGAATGAAATGGGCATGGTGCGTGGCTGAACTTGGCGCAGTGCGATGCACACAGTGTGCGTCAAAACACAAGGCCCAGCCATTCGGGGTGTCCCACACCTTTCATCCAGGCTGGGGCGGCCAAGCGAGAGGCCTCAGGCTTCTGGCGGGCCTAAGCCCAACCGGGCCAAGGCCTGATCCAGCGCCAGCCCATCGATGCTCACGCGCTTGATGCGCTGAGTCTGACCCGATGCCAGCACCACGTTCTTGCGCGGCACACCCAGGGCGTCGGACAAGAACGCGAGCAAGATGTCATTGGCCTTGCCATCCACAGGCGGTGCTTTGAGCTGAATCTTGATGCGGCCTCCATGCCAGCCCACCACTTGGGTTTGTTTGGCACCGGGTTGGCAATGCAAGACAAGTTGAATCATGGATGCGAAAGGGCAAAAAAAAGCCCGCCAGGGGGCGGACTCAAGTTGGTGCCGGAGAGAGGAATCGAACCCCCGACCTTCTCATTACGAATGAGCTGCTCTACCGACTGAGCTACTCCGGCGTTGGTCAAAATTATAGCCAGCCGATCTGCGCAGCCCGCTTCAAGACTGTTGCAAGTGATAGCTGTGCAAGCGTTCCACTTCGTTTTTGGAGCCCAGGATCACGCTCACCCGCTCATGCAACTGCGTCGGCTGAAGATCCAGGATGCGTTGCTGGCCGTTGATGGCGGCACCACCGGCTTGTTCAATCAGCCAGCTCATGGGGTTGGCCTCGTACATGAGCCTGAGTTTGCCGGGCTTGTGGGGCTCACGCTTGTCCCAGGGGTACATGAACACACCGCCGCGTGTGAGGATGCGATGCACATCGGCCACCATGGAGGCGATCCAGCGCATGTTGAAGTCCTTGCCGCGTGGACCTTCCTTGCCTTGGAGGCATTCGTCGATGTAGCGGCGAACCGGCTGGTCCCAGTGGCGCATGTTGGACATGTTGATGGCGAACTCCTTGGTGTCCTCGGGGATCTGCACATCCGACTGGGTGAGCACAAAACTGCCTTGCTCGCGATCCAGGGTGAACATGAACACGCCATCGCCCACGGTCAGCACCAGGGTGGTCTGGGGGCCATAGACGCAGTAGCCAGCCGCCACTTGCTGGCGGCCGGGCTGCAAAAAGCTCGACTCGCTCACACCCTCTTGGCTGTCTTGCTTTTTGAGCACACTGAAGATGGTGCCGATGCTCACGTTCACATCGATGTTGCTCGATCCGTCCAAAGGATCGAACAGCAGCAGGTATTCGCCCTGGGGATAGCGGTTGGGCACGATGTGGATGCTGTCCATTTCTTCGGAGGCCATGGCCGCAAGGTGGCCGCCCCATTCATTGGCCTCGATCAGCACTTCGTTGGCAATGATGTCGAGCTTTTTTTGCACCTCGCCCTGCACGTTTTCGCTTTCGGCGCTGCCCAGCACACCACCCAGCGCCCCTTTATTTACGGCGTGGCTGATGCTCTTGCAAGCCCTGGCCACCACTTCGAGCAAGAGGCGCAACTCTGCGCTGATGTGCCCTTTGGCGCGTTGTTGTTCAACCAGAAAACGGGACAGAGAAATGTTCATGCTTCACCTGTGGATCAGGACTTGAGGGCGTTGGAGATGATTTCCCGCACATCGTTGCTCAGGGATGGGTGCGCCGCCACGCGTTGCAAGGCCTCTTGTGCGGCCAGGCGATAAGCGGGGCTGAGCTTGCGCCAGCGGTCCAAGGCCCTGGCCAGCCGAGCGGCCACTTGGGGGTTGATGGCGTCGAGCGCCAGCACCTGCTCACTCCAAAACACATAACCAGCGGCGTCGCGGCGGTGAAAGCCAGCGGGGTTGCCCTGGCAATAGCCAAAGATCAGGCTGCGGGCGCGATTGGGATTGCGCAAATTGAAATCGGGATGACGCATGAGTTGGCGCACCCGATCGAGCACTGCGTCGGGCTTGCTGCAGGTGGTGGCTTGCAGCGAGAACCATTTGTCCACCACCAGCTCCTCATGGGCAAAGCGCTGGTGAAAGGCCTGCAAAGCCGGGGTGGCCAAGGCATGGTCGCTCACCAGCAGGGCTTGCAAAGCGCCCAGGCGATCGGTCATGTTGCTGGCCTGATCAAAGCGTTGCTTGGCCAATTCAGCCCAGCGATGCTGGCCGCGTGTGGCTTCTGCCAGACACAGGTTGAGTAAAGCCAGGGCTTGCAGTGCCCGGCAGCCGCTGCCTTTGGCATCGGGGGTGTAGGGACCCTGGACCACATGGTGCGTCAAGGCCCATTCCCAATCTGACTCCAAAGCCAGCGCCAGTTGCAGGCGCATGGATTCACGAACCGCATGCACCTGTTGGGGATCGACTTCGTCGAGTTGTTCAGCCAGCAGGGATTCAGAGGGCAGGGTGAGCATCAGGTCCTTGAAGGCGGCGTCGAGTTCGGGGTCGCGCAACACCGACCGCAAACCCTCGACCAGGTCAGCGGCCAACACCTGCTGCGTTTGACCCTGTGCAATGGCGTCGCGCGCGGCCACACCCAGCAAGCGCTGGGCAGCTTCCCAACGGTTGAAGGGGTCGCTGTCGTGCGCCATGAGGACTTGCCATTGCGCATCGGTTTGTTCCAGTTCGAGCAGCACTGGCGCGCTAAAGCCCCTGAGTGCCGACAGGATGGGTGGCTGAGCAATGCCCTCGAACACCCAGGTGTCTTCGCTTTGGGTGAGCACCTTGAGTTGCGTGGGCATGAGTTCGTGCCCTTGGGCATCGAGCAAGCCCAGCATCACCGGGATGACGTGCGTGCTGGGCGTTTCGTGCGCGGCAGACCGGTTGGCGCTGCCCAGGGACTGCGAGGCCTTGACTTCAAAGCGCTGGGATTCGGGGTGGTAATGGCCTTGCAGGCGCAACAAGGGTGTGCCGGCCTGCGAATACCAGTTCATGAAGGCCTGGCGATGGGTGTCCAGGGCGGAGCCTGGGTTGGCATCGGCAATGGCTTGCACGAAATCGTCGCAGGTCACGGCCTGACCATCGTGGCGCTGGAAGTACAGACTCATGCCTTTGGCAAAGCCTGCGCGCCCCACCAGGGTTTGCATCATGCGAACCACTTCGGCGCCTTTTTCGTAAATGGTGACCGTGTAGAAGTTGTTGATTTCCAGATAGCTGTCGGGGCGTACCGCATGCGCCATGGGGCCGGCATCCTCGGGGAATTGCACCGACCTGAGTAAGCGCACATCCTCGATGCGCTTGACCGCACGGGCGGAGGCCGAGCCCGACATGTCCTGGCTGAACTCCTGATCACGAAACACCGTGAGGCCTTCCTTGAGCGAGAGCTGGAACCAGTCGCGGCAGGTCACGCGGTTGCCGGTCCAGTTGTGGAAGTACTCGTGTGCCACCACGCTTTCGATGTTGGCGTAGTCGGCATCGGTGGCGGTGGCGGGGCTGGCCAACACATATTTGGTGTTGAAGATGTTGAGGCCCTTGTTTTCCATGGCCCCCATGTTGAAGTCCGAGGTGGCCACGATCATGAATCGATCCAGATCCAGCGGCAGGCCAAAACGGGATTCATCCCAGGCGATGCTGGCCATGAGCGACTTCATGGCGTGTTCGGTCTTGTCGAGGTCGCCTGGGCGAACAAACACCTGCAAGAGGCGGGATTGACCGCTGCCGTCGAGGATGCGCTGTTCGCGGCACACCAGGTGGCCTGCCACCAGCGCAAACAGGTAACTGGGCTTTTTGAAGGGGTCATGCCAAACGGCTTGATGGCGGCCATCGGGCAAAACGGATTGCTCGCGCAAATTGCCATTGCTGAGCAACACCGGGAAGCGTTGCTGATCTGCGCGCAGGGTCACCGTGTAGGTGGACATCACATCGGGGCGATCCAGAAAGTAGGTGATGCGACGAAAGCCCTGGGCTTCACACTGGGTGAAAAATGAGTTCTGGCTCACATAGAGGCCGCTGAGCTGGGTGTTCTTGCTGGGGTTGCAGGTGGTGAAGATTTCCAGCTCAAAGGGCTCGCTGCCTTCGGGCAGGTTTTCCAGCACCAACTGGTTGTTGTCCATGCGAAAGCTGGTGCCTTGACCATTGACCATGACGCGCGCTAGGTTGAGCTCCTCGCCGTCGAGCCGTAAGGCCTGGGCGCTGACCTCGGGGTTGCGACGAACCCGCATCACATTGAGGACGCGGGTCTTTTGCTCATCCAGATCAAATGTCAGTCGAACGTCGTCGATGAAAAAAGGCACGGGGCTGTAATCGCTTCGGTGAACCACCGTTGCATTCCCTTCACGAGCCATGATGTATCTCCCAGAGTGAGAAGCGGGGCTTAAACCCCTTGCTTGAGCGAGGCCTCAATGAATGCATCCAGATCGCCATCCAGCACTTTTTGCGTGTTGGAGATTTCGACGCTGGTTCGCAAATCCTTGATGCGGCTTTGGTCCAGAACATAGCTGCGGATCTGGTGTCCCCAGCCCACATCGGTTTTGGTGTCTTCGAGTTTTTGCTGTTCGGCCATGCGCTTTTTCATCTCATGGTCATATAAGCGAGAGCGCAAACGCCGCCAAGCCACATCGCGGTTGCTGTGCTGGCTGCGGCTGTCCTGGCACTGCACCACGATGCCCGTTGGCACGTGGGTGAGGCGAACGGCAGAGTCGGTCTTGTTGATGTGCTGTCCGCCAGCGCCGCTTGCGCGGTAGGTGTCCACACGCACATCGGCCGGGTTGATGTCGATCTCGATGGAGTCGTCGATCTCGGGATAGACAAAGATGCTGGCAAAACTGGTGTGCCGACCGCCCGATGAATCAAAGGGGGATTTGCGTACCAGGCGATGCACCCCCGTCTCGGTGCGCAACAGGCCGTAGGCGTATTCACCCTCGATCTTGATGGTGGCGCCCTTGATGCCCGCCACATCGCCGGGGGACTCGTCTTCCAGCGTGGCCTTGAAGCCTTTGCGTTCGGCGTACTTGAGGTACTGGCGCAGCAACATCGACGCCCAGTCGCAGGCCTCGGTGCCACCTGCGCCCGCCTGGATGTCCAAGAAGGCATTGCTGGGGTCGGCCGGCTGGTTGAACATGCGGCGAAATTCGAGCCGCTCGACCAGGCCGGTGAGGCGCGTTGCATCCTCGGCAATCGTGCCCAGGCCCGCTTCGTCAGCGTCTTCCTTGCTCATGTCATAGAGCTCAAGGTTGTCGCCAATGTCGGACTCGAGGCGCTCGATGACGCCCACGATGTCATCCAGTGTTCGTTTTTCCTTGCCCAGTTCCTGGGCTTTTTTGGGGTCGTTCCAAACGGCGGGGTCTTCCAGCGCCGCATTCACCGTGCGCAAGCGATCTGCTTTTGCATCGTAGTCAAAGATACCTCCGAAGGTCTTGCACGCGCGCATGCAAGTCCTGCAAGGTGGAACCGATCTGATTGATGGCTTCAGCGTCCATGGGTCACATCTCTTTGATTCTTTAAAGCGGGCAATTTTCGCATGCCCGCATGGGCTGTCCTACACTGAGGCCATGCGAGTGCTTGGCATTGAGAGTTCCTGCGACGAAACCGGTGTGGCTCTGGTGGGTTGGTCGCCCACCCAGCAGGGGCGCGCCGAGCTGCCGCGTTTGCTGGGGCATGCCTTGCACACCCAAATCGCCATGCATCGCGAGTACGGCGGCGTGGTGCCCGAATTGGCCAGCCGGGACCACATCCGACGCGTGGTGCCGCTGGTGCGCGAAGTGATGCAGCACAGCGCCACCACTTGGCGCGACATCGATGTGGTGGCCTATACACGGGGTCCGGGGCTGGCAGGGGCCTTGCTGGTGGGCTCGGCGCTGGCGCAAGGCCTGGCCTTGGCACTTCATAAACCCGTGATGGGCGTTCACCACCTGGAAGGGCATTTGCTCTCGCCCTTTCTCAGCGCCGACCCTCCGCAGTTTCCGTTCGTGGCCTTGCTGGTGTCGGGCGGGCACACCCAGCTCATGGCCGTGCATTCGGTCGGTCACTACGACCTCCTTGGCGAATCGATTGACGATGCCGCTGGCGAAGCGTTTGACAAGACGGCCAAGCTGCTGGGTTTGGACTATCCAGGAGGTGCCGCCTTGTCGCGCATGGCCGAGCAGGGCAACCCCAAGGCCTTTGCGTTTCCCAGGCCTTTGCTGCACAGCGGCGACTTGAATTTTTCGTTTGCCGGTCTCAAGACGGCCGTGTGGACCCAGATCCAGAAATTGGGCGATCAAGCCGCTGCACATTTCCCCGATGTGGCGGCCAGCACCCAGGCTGCGATCGTTGAGGTGCTGGTGCGCAAGTCCATGGCGGCGCTGGCGCAAACCGGATGGCAACGACTGGTCGTGGCCGGTGGCGTGGGCGCCAATGCCGAGCTGCGTCGCCAGCTGAGCCTCTACTGCCAGTCCCAAGGTGCGAGCCTGCACTTTCCTGAATTGAGTTGGTGCACCGACAACGGCGCCATGATTGCGCTGGCTGCCGCCATGCGGTTGCAGTCCTCGGTGGAGTCTGCGGTGTTGCCTGGTGCATTTGATGTGAAACCGAGATGGCCTCTGATGGCCAGGGAGTGAATAGATGAGACACACCGTGGCCGAGTTGCAAGGCTCCAAGATCCGAGAAGTGGCCAATGCCGGCCTGGGACGCAGCGATGTGCTGGCCTTTTGGTTCGGCGAGGGCGATGTGGTGACCCCGGACTTTGTTCGCCAGGCAGCGATCGAATCCATTGAGCGTGGCGAAACCTTCTACAGCCACAACCTGGGTCTGCCCGAGCTGCGCCAGGCCGTGGCCGAGATGCTCAGCGAGCAGCACGGTGCAGTGAGTGACCGGCGCATCGCCATGACCTCGGGCGGCGTGAGCGCCCTCATGATGGCCGTGCAGACCCTGGTTGATCCCGGTGACAAAGTGGTGTGTGTGGCACCGGTGTGGCCCAATTTGCCTGGCCAAGCCCAGATCCTGGGCGCGGACTTGCATAGCCATGCCCTGGTGGTGAAAGACGGGGCATGGACCCTGGACGTGCAGTCACTCATCCAGCAACTGGGCACAGACACCCGCTTGCTCATCCTCAATGCGCCCAACAACCCCACGGGCTGGACCCTGCGGGCGCAAGACCAGCAGGCCTTGCTGGCGCACTGCCGCCGCCATGGCACCTGGATTCTTTCGGACGAGGTCTATGCCCATCTGTATTACGAGTCCAGCGCCAACGGTTGCGCGCCCAGTTTTCTGGACCACGCCCATCCTGACGACCGGCTCATCGTGGTGGGCAGTTTTTCCAAGTCCTTCTGGATGACGGGCTGGCGGCTGGGCTGGCTGGTCTTGCCCGAGTCGCTCACCGAGCAAGTGGGCAAGCTCATTGAATTCAACACCTCGTGCCTGAGTGTGTTCGTTCAGCGTGCAGGCCTGGCGGCCTTGTCGCAGCGGCACAGCCTGGTGCCCCAGACCCGCCAGCATTTGCGCCAATGCCGCGACACCCTCATCCCTGCACTCAATGCCCTGCCAGGATTTCAGGTGGCCACCCCGGCCGCAGGCCTGTACGCCTTTTTTCGCATCCCCGGTCATTCCGATGGTCTGGATGTGGCCAAAAGATTGGTTCGCGAGGCGGGATTGGGACTTGCACCTGGCGAAGCCTTTGGCGACTTCTCAGGCGGATGGCTCAGGTGGTGCTTTGCGACACAGGATTTGGACCGCCTTGGCCAGGGGGTTGGCCGGTTGCAGAAGTGGCTGGGCCTATAATCTGCGAACTTTTCGTTTGAAAAGCCGCACGTCACCTGGCATTTCCGGCTGGTGACGCAAGTCAAATATTCAAGGAAACACCATGACCCTCGTCAAAGCCGATGTGGTCCGTGAGCACGCTCGCGGCACCAACGATACGGGCAGCCCTGAAGTTCAGGTTGCATTGCTCACCGCTCGCATCAACGAGCTCACCCCCCACTTCAAGGCCAATAACAAAGACCATCATGGTCGCCGTGGCCTTTTGCGCATGGTGAGCCGTCGTCGCAAGTTGCTGGACTACCTCAAAGACAAGGACGCTGACCGCTATACCGCGCTGATTGCCAAGCTCGGATTGCGCAAGTGATTCTGTAAGGTCTTGCAGTGCTTGGACGGGGTCCAAGCCTGCGGACCTTCCATCGGGCACTGCTTGCCACGGAGCGAAGCTGTGTCATTCCATCAATCCAAGCGACTGCGGCTTGGTCTGGCTTGTTGGAATGGCATCGTGTTCTGTGAAGCGGCCCACCGCACTCAGGCACGCCAAGGGCGTGCGTTCATTCACACGATAAGGAGCTCACATGAGCCTGTTCAACAAAGTCACCAAATCCTTCCAGTGGGGCCAGCACACGGTCACCATGGAAACCGGCGAGATCGCACGCCAGGCCACCGGCGCTGTGCTGGTCAACATGGACGACACCGTGGTGCTGGCCACTGTGGTGGGATCCAAAAATGCTAAGGCCGGCCAGGATTTCTTCCCCCTCACGGTGGACTACATCGAGAAAACCTATGCAGCGGGTCGCATCCCGGGCAGCTTTTTCAAGCGTGAAGCCAAGCCCAGCGAGCTCGAAACCCTCACCAGCCGTCTGATCGACCGCCCCATTCGCCCCTTGTTTCCCGAAGGCTTCTACAACGAGGTGCATGTGGTGATTCACACCATCTCCCTCAACCCTGAAGTCGATGCCGACATCGCCGCCATGATTGCAGTCTCGGCCGCTTTGAGCATCTCCGGCATCCCTTTCAATGGCCCAATTGGCGCAGCCCGCGTGGGTTACATCAACGGCGAATACGTGCTCAACCCCGGTCAGACCCAGCGTCAGGGCAGCAAGATGGACCTCGTGGTGGCTGGCACCGAAGCTGCCGTGCTGATGGTCGAGTCCGAAGCTCAGGAGTTGCCCGAAGATGTGATGTTGGGCGCTGTGGTGTTTGGTCACCAGCAGGGCAAAGTGGCCATCGAGGCCATCCATGAGCTGGTGCGCGAAGCCGGCAAGCCCGTGTGGGATTGGCAAGCGCCTGCCCGCGATGTGGACTTTGAAGCCAAGGTCAATGCCCTGGCCGAAACGCCCTTGCGCGAAGCCTATCAACTGCGCAACAAGCAAGCTCGCACGCAAGCTTGCCGCGCTGCCTACGATGCCGTCAAAGAAGGCCTGACCCAACAAGGGGTCGAGTTCGACGGCGTCAAAGTCGACAACCTGCTCTTCGAGATCGAAGCCAAGATTGTTCGTGGCCAGATCCTCTCGGGCGAGCCCCGCATTGACGGTCGCGATACGCGCACCGTTCGCCCCATCGAAATCCGCACCAGCGTGTTGCCCCGCACCCATGGCTCGGCGCTGTTCACGCGCGGCGAAACCCAGGCCTTGGTGGTGACCACGCTGGGCACCGAGCGGGATGCACAACGCATCGATGCACTCGCTGGCGAATTTGAAGACCGCTTCCTCTTCCACTACAACATGCCTCCCTTTGCCACGGGCGAAGTCGGTCGCATGGGCTCGACCAAGCGCCGCGAAGTGGGTCACGGCCGCCTGGCCAAGCGTGCCCTGGTGGCCTGCTTGCCCAGCAAGGAAGAGTTCCCCTACACCCTGCGCGTGGTCTCCGAGATCACCGAATCCAATGGTTCTTCCTCCATGGCCTCGGTGTGCGGCGGCTGCCTCTCGCTGATGGACGCAGGCGTGCCCATGAAAGCCCACGTGGCGGGCATTGCCATGGGCTTGATCAAGGAAGGCAATCGCTTTGCTGTGTTGACCGACATCCTGGGTGACGAAGATCACCTGGGCGACATGGACTTCAAGGTTGCTGGCACCACCAACGGCATCACCGCTTTGCAAATGGACATCAAGATCCAGGGCATTACCCAAGAGATCATGCAAGTGGCATTGGCCCAGGCCAAAGAAGCCCGCATGCACATCCTGGGCAAGATGCAAGCCGCGATGAGCGAAGCCAACACCGAGGTGAGCGCCTTTGCGCCCAAGCTCTACACCATGAAGATCAACCCCGAGAAGATCCGCGACGTGATCGGCAAGGGCGGTGCCGTGATCCGTGCGCTGACCGAAGAAACCGGTTGCCAGATCAACATCGAGGAAGACGGCACCATCACGATTGCAGCCACGGAAGCGGCCAAGGCCGACGAAGCCAAGCGCCGCATCGAGGAAATCACCGCTGAAGTCGAAGTGGGCAAGATTTACGAAGGCCCCATCACCAAGATCCTCGACTTTGGTGCACTGGTCAATTTGCTGCCCGGCAAGGACGGACTCTTGCACATCAGCCAGATCAGCCACGAGCGCATTGCCAAAGTGACCGACGTCCTTGCCGAAGGCCAGGTCGTGCGCGTCAAGGTGCTCGAGACCGATGAAAAAGGCCGCGTCAAACTGTCCATGAAGGCCTTGCTCGACCGCCCTGCGGTGACCGAGCCAGCCCCCGCCGAGCATCACGAGTCTGCACCCGCAGCGGGCGCAGCTGGCGATGCCGCACCTACGCACTGAGCAGGCCCAGCGATGAGCGCAGCCCGCAAGCCCATGATGATGGGCAACTGGAAAATGAATGGTGGATTGCAAGCCAATCAGGACCTGTTGCGGGCATTGCGTGCGGTGGATTGTTCAGCCCAGGTGCGCGCCGGTGCTTGTGTGCCCTTTCCCTACTTGTCCCAAGCCCAGGCGGAATGGCAGGGCAGCGGGTGGGCATGGGGTGCGCAAGACCTCTCTGTGCACGACAAAGGGGCTTACACCGGCGAGGTCTCAGCTGCCATGTTGCGCGAGTTCGCGGTTCGTTATGTGCTGGTTGGCCATTCCGAGCGCCGTCAGTACCATGGCGAGTCCGACGACCTGGTGGCCAACAAGGCCAAGCAAGCCCTTGCTCATGGCATCACGCCCATTGTGTGCGTGGGCGAAACCCTGGCTGAGCGTCAGGCGGGTCAGACTGAACAAGTCGTCAAACGCCAGTTGGCCGCTGTGATTCATGTGGTGGCCCACTGTGTGAGCGAGATGGTGGTGGCCTATGAACCGGTGTGGGCGATTGGCACCGGCCAAACGGCCACGCCCGAGCAGGCGCAGGTGGTGCATGCGGTGTTGCGCACTCAGCTGAGTGCTGCAACCGACCGCGCACAGACCATGACCATCCTGTATGGTGGCAGCATGAATGCCGCCAACGCAGCGGATTTGCTGGCGCAACCCGACATCGATGGTGGCCTGGTGGGCGGTGCATCGCTCAAGGCCGATGACTTTTTGAACATGATTTCGACAGCTCAGGCCTTGACGGCCTGATTGACTAAAAGGAAACCCACAATGGTCTGGCTTCAAAAACTTCTCATCGTGGTGCAAGTGCTCAGTGCATTGGCCATGATTGGCTTGATCCTGATTCAACACGGCAAGGGCGCTGACATGGGTGCAGCCTTTGGCAGTGGCAGCTCGGGCAGTTTGTTTGGTGCCTCGGGCGGCGCAAACTTTTTGTCACGCTCCACAGCTGTATTGGCAACCCTCTTCTTCTGCAGCACCTTGGGCTTGGCCTTTTTGGGCAATGTCCGCCCCACGGGCTCGCAATCTGTGCTGGACAAAGTGACCCAACCGGCCCCCACTGCCCCTGCCGCGCAGGATGCAGCACCTGCCGGTTCTGCATCGGCACCTGTGCCTGGTGCGCCTGTCAGTTCTGGTTCAGTTGGGTCTCCCGTCAACCAAATTCCCTCCAAGTGAAGGTCGATTCGGAGTAAACTCATGAGCTGTCGAGCACCTTGTTAACCACTAGGTGTTCTTTCCTGCAAAGCCGTCGTGGTGAAATTGGTAGACACGCTATCTTGAGGGGGTAGTGGCGAAAGCTGTGCGAGTTCGAGTCTCGCCGACGGCACCAGTCAATTGGGCAGGGAATCGACGCTTTCAAAGCAAAGGTTGCCCATGAGTCTCGAAAACTACCTCCCCGTCTTGTTGTTCATCCTTGTCGGATTGGCTGTGGGGGTTGCCCCTCAAGTGCTCGGCTTCTTGCTCGGTCCCCGCAAGCCCGATGCGGCCAAAACCTCCCCTTACGAATGCGGCTTCGAAGCCTTTGAAGACGCACGCATGAAGTTCGATGTGCGCTATTACCTGGTGGCCATCCTCTTCATTCTTTTTGATCTTGAAATTGCATTTCTCTTCCCTTGGGCTGTTTCTCTCAAGCAGATTGGCCCAGTGGGGTTTTGGTCGGTCATGATTTTTCTTGCCATTCTGGTTGTGGGCTTTGCCTACGAGTGGAAAAAAGGCGCTTTGGATTGGGAGTGAAGCATGTCTCTTGAAGGTGTATTCAAGGAAGGGTTCATTACCACCTCCTACGACACGGTGGTCAACTGGGCCAAGACAGGCTCTTTGTGGCCCATGACCTTTGGCCTGGCTTGCTGTGCGGTCGAGATGATGCATGCAGGTGCAGCGCGTTACGACATCGACCGCTTTGGCATGTTGTTTCGCCCCAGCCCGCGTCAATCCGACCTCATGATCGTGGCGGGCACCCTGTGCAACAAGATGGCGCCGGCCTTGCGCAAGGTGTATGACCAGATGTCCGAGCCGCGCTGGGTGCTCTCCATGGGCTCTTGTGCCAATGGCGGTGGCTACTACCACTACAGCTATTCGGTGGTGCGTGGATGCGATCGCATCGTGCCCGTTGATGTGTACGTGCCAGGCTGCCCCCCCACGGCTGAAGCCTTGCTCTATGGCATCTTGCAATTGCAAAACAAGATTCGTCGCGAAAACACCATTGCCCGCTGATTGCATGCGGACCCCATCAAGGAAGTCGCAATGACACAAACCCTTCAAGACCTAGAGCAAGCCCTGCGCGCTGCTTTGGGCGATGCCGTCCAAAGCCTGGTGCTCGATCGCGGCGAACTCACCCTCACCGTGTCTGTCAAAGACATTGAACGCGTGGCCTTGCGCTTGCGTGATGATGTCAAGCTGCAGTTCGAGCAACTCATCGATTTGTGCGGCATGGACTACAGCGCCCACCAGGACGGTTTGAGCGAATTGGCCCAGGGTCCGCGCTACGGTGTCGTGCTTCACCTTTTGTCGGTGAGCCGCAATTGGCGCTTGCGCGTGCGGTACCTGGCCGAGAACGAAGACTGGCCTGTGGTGCCTTCGCTCAACGGGGTTTGGGGCGCGGCCAATTGGTACGAGCGGGAAGCCTTTGACTTGTACGGCATCGTTTTCGAGGGTCATGAGGACTTGCGCCGACTCCTGACGGACTATGGCTTCATTGGTCACCCTTTCCGCAAGGATTTCCCTGTTTCCGGGCATGTGGAGATGCGCTACGACGAAGAGCAAAAGCGCGTGATTTATCAGCCGGTCACCATCGAGCCTCGCGAAATCACGCCGCGCATCATTCGCGAAGAGCACTATGGCGGTTTGCACTGAAAGGGTGAGACATGGCTGACATCAAGAACTACACCCTGAACTTTGGTCCCCAGCACCCGGCTGCACACGGTGTGCTGCGTCTGGTGCTCGAACTCGATGGCGAGGTCATCCAGCGCGCCGATCCCCACATTGGCCTGCTCCACCGTGCCACCGAAAAATTGGCCGAGACCAAGACCTACATTCAATCTTTGCCCTACATGGACCGCCTGGACTATGTGTCCATGATGTGCAATGAGCACGCCTATTGCTTGGCGATTGAAAAGCTCCTGGGCATCGAAGTGCCCGTGCGTGCCCAGTACATCCGGGTCATGTACTCTGAGATCACCCGCTTACTCAATCACTTGCTGTGGCTGGGTTGCCATGGCTTTGATTGTGGTGCCATGAACATCCTCATCTATTGCTTTCGCGAGCGCGAGGACTTGTTCGACATGTACGAGGCCGTTTCTGGCGCGCGCATGCATGCGGCCTATTTCAGACCCGGCGGTGTGTATCGGGACTTGCCCGACACCATGCCCCAATACCAGGTCTCCCGCATCAAGAATGCGCAGGCGATTGCCAAGCTCAACGAAAACCGCCAGGGCTCCTTGCTTGACTTCATCGATGACTTCACCCAGCGCTTCCCCAAGCTGGTGGACGAGTACGAAACCCTGCTCACCGACAACCGGATCTGGAAACAGCGCACGGTGGGCATTGGCGTGGTCACCCCCGAGCGTGCCTTGAATCTGGGCTTCACGGGTGCCATGCTGAGGGGGTCGGGTGTGGTGTGGGACTTGCGCAAGCACCAGCCCTATGACGTCTACGACCAGATGGACTTTGACATCCCGGTGGGCAAAAACGGCGACTGCTATGACCGCTACCTGGTTCGCATCGAGGAGATGCGCCAGTCCAATCGCATCATTCAGCAGTGCGTGCGCTGGCTGCGTGACAACCCGGGTTCGGTCATCACCGACAACCACAAGGTCGCGCCGCCCAGCCGCGAGGACATGAAGTCCAGCATGGAAGAGTTGATCCATCACTTCAAACTCTTCACCGAAGGTTTCCATGTGCCACCCGGCGAGGCCTATGCCGCCGTCGAACACCCCAAAGGGGAGTTCGGCATCTACCTGGTGAGCGATGGCGCCAACAAGCCCTACCGCCTCAAGATCCGTGCGCCCGGTTTTTCACACTTGGCGGCCATGGATGAACTCACTCGTGGCCACATGATTGCCGACGCTGTCGCCATCATTGGCACCATGGACATTGTGTTTGGGGAAATCGACCGATGAATGCCGCAGCCCAGCCCGCACAGTTGCAGGCCATTGAATTTGCGCCGGCCACCTTGGCCCGGTTTGACCGCGAAGTGGCCAAGTACCCCGCCGATCAGCGCCAATCCGCTGTGATGGCCTGCCTGGCCATCATTCAGCAGGAGATGGGTCATGTGAGCCATGAAAGCGAATTGGCCTTGGCGCACTACCTGGGCATGGCGCCCATGGCCGTGCACGAAGTGACCACCTTCTACAACATGTACAACCAGGAGCCGGTGGGGCGTTTCAAGATCAACGTCTGTACCAACCTGCCTTGCCAATTGCGCGGTGGTCAAGCAGCCCTGGAGCATGTGTGCTCGCAATTGGGCGTGGCTCCTGGCCAAACGTCTGCCGATGGCCTGTTCACCGTCCAAGCCAGCGAATGCATGGGCGCGTGTGCCGATGCGCCAGTCGCCCTGGTCAATGACCGCACCATGTGCAGCTTCATGTCCCATGAGCGCCTCAACGACCTCATCGGGCTGCTGCGCAAGCAAGGAGGCAACCCATGAGCGTGATGAACCTGCACGAACTGTTGGCGGCTTACCGCGCCGATGGGCAAAGCACCTGTTTCCATGGCCGTCACCTCGAGCCCCAGATCTATGCGGGACTCACCGGAGCCAACTGGAGCCTGAAGGACTATGAGGCCCGCGGCGGATATTCAGCCCTGAAAAAAATCTTGGCCAAGGACGGCGGTGCCGGCCTCACGGCAGACGATGTCATTGCCACCGTCAAGGCCTCGGGCCTGAGGGGGCGTGGTGGTGCTGGCTTTCCCACAGGGCTCAAGTGGAGCTTCATGCCCCGCCAGTTCCCTGGACAAAAGTATTTGGTGTGCAACTCCGATGAGGGTGAGCCGGGCACCTGCAAGGACCGCGAGATCCTCATGCACAACCCCCACATCGTCATCGAAGGCATGGCCATTGCGGCCTACGCCATGGGCATCACCGTGGGCTACAACTACATCCACGGCGAAATCTTCCAGGCCTATGAGCGTTTCGAAGCCGCCCTCGAAGAGGCGCGCGCTGCGGGTTATCTGGGGTCCAACATCCTGGGTTCCTCCTTCAGTTTCCAGTTGCATGCCGCCCATGGCTTTGGCGCTTACATCTGTGGCGAGGAAACCGCCTTGCTCGAATCACTCGAAGGCAAGAAAGGCCAGCCGCGATTCAAGCCGCCTTTCCCAGCCAGCTTTGGCCTTTATGGCAAACCCACCACCATCAAC
This sequence comes from Betaproteobacteria bacterium, assembly GCA_009919175.1. Classification (GTDB taxonomy): domain Bacteria; phylum Pseudomonadota; class Gammaproteobacteria; order Burkholderiales; family Burkholderiaceae_C; genus Limnohabitans. Next base: position 20,816 of record RGCL01000004.1, on the reverse strand, counting down.
AACACCGAAACTTTTGCGGCCGTGCCCTGGATCATCCGCAACGGTGGCGAAGCCTATCTGGCCTGTGGCAAGCCCAACAACGGCGGCACCAAGATCTTTTCGGTGAGCGGTGACGTGGAGCGCCCCGGCAATTACGAAGTCCCCATGGGAACACCCTTTGCCAAGCTCTTGGAGTTGGCTGGCGGTGTGCGCGGTGGCCGCGCCCTCAAGGCGGTGATTCCGGGTGGCTCGTCAGCGCCTGTGCTGCCCGCCAAGATCATGATGGACTGCACCATGGACTACGACAGCATTGCCAAGGCGGGCTCCATGCTGGGCTCAGGCGCTGTCATCGTCATGGACGACACGCGCTGCATGGTCAAGAGCCTGCAGCGCCTGTCCTACTTCTACATGCACGAATCCTGTGGCCAGTGCACCCCTTGCCGCGAGGGCACGGGTTGGCTGTGGCGCATGGTGGATCGCATTGAAAACGGGCAGGGACGCGAAAGCGATTTGGCCGTGCTCGATAACGTGGCTGAAAACATCATGGGCCGGACCATTTGCGCCTTGGGCGATGCGGCGGCCATGCCTGTGCGCGGAATGATCAAGCATTTCCGGCCTGAATTCGAACACCACATCACCCACAAGACCTGCATGGTCCCAGCCTATGTCTGATCGGATGACGAACCATGGTTGAAATTGAAATCGATGGCCGCAAGGTCGAAGTGTCCGAAGGCAGCATGGTCATGCATGCGGCCGAAAAGATCGGCACCTTCATTCCTCATTTTTGTTATCACAAGAAGTTGTCCATCGCGGCCAATTGCCGCATGTGCCTGGTCGAGGTGGAAAAAGCCCCCAAAGCATTGCCCGCCTGCGCCACGCCCGTGACGCAAGGCATGGTGGTGCGCACGCAATCCGAGCGCGCCACCAAGGCGCAAAAGTCGGTGATGGAGTTCCTGCTCATCAACCATCCGCTGGATTGCCCGATTTGCGACCAGGGTGGTGAGTGCCAGTTGCAGGATCTGGCGGTGGGCTACGGCGGCAGCGCCTCGCGCTACGAAGAAGAAAAGCGCGTGGTGTTCCACAAGGACGTGGGGCCGCTGGTGAGCATGGAAGAGATGAGCCGTTGCATCCACTGCACGCGCTGTGTGCGCTTTGGCCAGGAAATTGCCGGCGTCATGGAGCTGGGCATGTCTCACCGTGGCGAACACTCCGAAATCGAATCCTTTGTGGGTCAGACCGTGGACTCCGAACTCTCGGGCAACATGATCGATTTGTGCCCGGTGGGTGCCTTGACCTCCAAGCCCTTTCGCTATCAGGCGCGCACCTGGGAGCTGGGTCGGCGCAAATCGGTGAGCCCGCACGATGCCACCGGAGCCAACCTGATTGTTCAGGTCAAAAACCACCAGGTCATGCGCGTGGTGCCTTACGAGAACGAGGCCGTCAACGAGTGCTGGATCGCAGATCGTGACCGCTTCTCCTACGAAGCCCTCAATGGCGAAGACCGTCTGACCCGACCCATGATCAAGCAAGGCGGTCAATGGATAGAGACCGACTGGAGCGCCGCGCTGGACTATGTCGTGCGTGGACTTCAGGATGTGCATCATCAGCACGGCCCCGCGTCCATTGGTGCGCTGGCCAGCCCCCACAGCACCGTGGAAGAACTGCACCTCATGCAGCAACTCATCCGCGCTTTGGGCAGCGACAACATCGACAGCCGTTTGCGTGCTGCTGAACCCGTCAACCCCCAAGAAGGCGTTCGCTGGTTGGGCATGCCCCTGGCCGAGTTGTCCAACCTGCAGCGGGTGCTGATCGTGGGCGGCAATGTGCGCAAAGACCAGCCGCTCATGGCCCAGCGCATCCGTCAGGCCGCACGCCGGGGTGCCCAGGTCCATGCCATCCATGCCCAGGTTCAGGATTGGGCCATGCCCATCCGCCAGCAACTGGTGACGCCCGCTGCCGACTGGGTGCAGGCGCTGGCCTCTGTGGCTTCAGCCGTGGCCGAGATCAAAGGGGTGCCAGCACCCGTGCAAGCGAGTGTGAGTGAAACGGCGCGCGCCATCGCACAGTCGCTGTGCTCGGGCGAGCGCAAGGCGATTCTTTTGGGCAATGCCGCCGCACACCATGTGCGCGCGTCCAGCCTTCTGGCCTTGGCCCAGTGGATTGCCGAATCAACGGGTGCAAGCTTTGGCCATTTGGGCGAAGCCGCCAACACCGTGGGTGCGCAGGTGGTGGGCGCTGTGCCCCGCAGCAAGGGCAAGACCGCAGCGCACATGTTGCAGCCCGGTGCCCTCAAGGCCGTTTTCCTGCTGCAAGTCGAACCCGGCCTGGACACTGCCAGCACCGGCGCTGGTCTGGCCGATGTCGGCATGGTGGTGAGCCTCTCGCCGTTCAAGGCCAATGCCGATGTGGCCGATGTGATGCTGCCCATTTCCCCTTTTACCGAAACCGCTGGCACCTTCATCAACACCGAAGGCCGGGCTCAGTCCTTCCACGGCGTGGTGCGGCCTTTGGGTGATACGCGCCCGGCCTGGAAGGTCTTGCGCGTGTTGGGCAATCTCCTGGGCTTGCAGGGTTTTGATCAGGACACGGTCGAGCAGGTTCGCGAGCAGGCCTTGCCCCAGGGCTGGGAGAGCAAACTCTCCAACGCCACGCGCATGCCCATCGATGCCTTGCCCGTCAATGCCGAGCCGGTCACGGCCAGCCTGTATCAACTCGATGGCCTGGTGCGGCGCGCACCCGCCTTGCAGCGAACCGCTGATGCCAAGGGAGGACATTGATCATGGTCAACGAGATCTATTCCTTTGGTCTTGGCTTATCCACGCAGTCGTGGTGGGCCGGTCTGGCTTGGCCCATCCTTTGGAACCTCATCAAGATCGTGGCTGTGCTGCTGCCCCTCATGGGTTGCGTGGCCTACCTCACGCTGTGGGAGCGCAAGGCCATTGGCTTTACCCAGGTTCGCCTAGGCCCCAACCGCATTGGTCCCTTTGGTTTGCTGCAGCCCATTGCAGATGCCCTCAAGTTGCTCACCAAGGAAATCATTCTTCCGGTGCGCGCACAGACTTCGCTCTTCCTGTTGGGTCCCATCATGACCATCATGCCTGCCCTGGCGGCATGGGCTGTGGTGCCCTTTGGGCCTGAAGTGGCATTGGCCAACGTCAATGCGGGCTTGCTGTTCCTCATGGCCATCACGTCGCTGGAGGTTTATGGGGTCATCATTGCGGGCTGGGCTTCGAACTCGAAGTACGCCTTCTTGGGTGCCATGCGCGCCTCGGCGCAAATGGTGAGCTACGAAATCGCCATGGGCTTTTGTTTTGTCGTGGTGCTCATGGTCACGGGCAGCCTGAACATGTCGCAAATCGTCCTGTCGCAAAACCAGGGGCAATTTGCCAGCATGGGCTTGTCCTTCCTCTCCTGGAACTGGTTGCCCCTGCTGCCCATCTTCCTGGTGTATTTCATCTCTGGCCTGGCCGAGACCAATCGTCACCCGTTCGATGTGGTGGAGGGCGAATCCGAAATCGTTGCAGGCCACATGATCGAGTACTCGGGCATGGCCTTTGCCATGTTCTTCCTGGCCGAATACGCCAACATGATCCTGGTGTCCATGCTGGCTGTGCTGATGTTCCTTGGCGGCTGGCTATCACCGGTTGCCGCCCTGGATTTCATTCCTGGCTGGATCTGGCTGGGTCTGAAGACCTTTGTGGTGGTGACCCTCTTTTTGTGGGTGCGCGCCACCTTCCCGCGTTTCCGTTACGACCAGATCATGCGTCTGGGTTGGAAGATCTTCATTCCAGTGACCCTGGTGTGGTTGGTGGTGGTGGGCTTGTGGATGCAATCCCCCTGGACCATCTGGCATTGATCGGAGTCTGAGATGAGCACAACAACCGCTACACGTTTGCCTTTTTCTCTCAAGGATTTCCTCTCCAGCTTCATGCTGTTGGAACTCTTCAAGGGCATGGCGCTCACGGGCCGATACATGTTCGCCCGCAAGATCACCATCCAATTCCCGGAAGAGAAAACCCCTGCCAGCCCACGCTTTCGTGGCCTGCACGCCCTGCGCCGCTACGACAACGGCGAGGAGCGCTGCATTGCCTGCAAGCTGTGCGAAGCAGTGTGCCCGGCCATGGCCATCACCATCGAGTCCGACGTGCGCGATGACGGCAGCCGCCGCACCACCCGGTACGACATCGATCTGACCAAGTGCATCTTTTGCGGCTTTTGCGAAGAGAGCTGCCCGGTGGATTCCATCGTCGAGACCCATGTTTTTGAATACCACGGCGAAAAGCGTGGCGACCTGTACTTCACCAAAGACATGTTGCTGGCGGTCGGGGACCGCTACGAAACGCAAATTGCCGCCAACAAGGCGGCAGATGCCAAATACCGCTGAGGCCACGCATGAACTACACGTCTGTCCTGTTTTACGTCTTCGCTGCGGTTTTGCTGTTTGCCGCCTTTCGCGTCATCACCGCGCGCAACACCGTGCATGCGGCGCTCTACCTGGTGCTGGCTTTTTTCCAGTCCTCGGGGATCTGGATGTTGCTCAAAGCCGAGTTCCTCTCCATCACCCTGGTGCTGGTGTATGTGGGCGCGGTGATGGTGCTCTTCCTCTTCGTGGTGATGATGCTGGACATCAACATCGATTCCATCCGCAAAGGCTTTTGGAATCACTTTCCGCTCGCGGCCACGCTGGGTGCCGTGATTGCACTTGAACTCGCTGCGGTCTTGCTGGGCACCTTCCGCTCCACCTCTGCGCCGAGCATCCCCAACCCGGTGGCCATGGTGGCCGCGGGCGACTCCAACACGCAAAGCCTGGGCATTGCCCTCTACACCCACTACATCTATCCGGTCGAGATTGCTGCGGTGCTCCTCTTGGTGGCCATCGTGGCGGCCATTGCCCTGACGCTGAGGGAGCGCAAGGATGTCAAAGGCCAGAACGTGGCTGACCAGGTGCGCGTGCGTGCCAAGGACAGGCTGCAAATTGTCAAGGTGGCCCCCGTCAAGCCCGCTGTGGCCGCTGAAAAAACCGAGGAGAACCCGTCATGACCCTCACGCTTGGACACTACCTCACGCTGGGCGCCATCTTGTTTGCGCTGTCTGTCACGGGCATTTTTCTCAACCGCAAGAACCTCATTGTGTTGCTCATGGCCATCGAACTGATGTTGCTGGCGGTGAACATGAACTTCGTGGCCTTCTCGCATTTCCTGGGCGACATGCAAGGACAGGTTTTCGTCTTTTTCATCCTCACGGTCGCTGCGGCCGAATCGGCCATTGGCTTGGCGATTCTGGTCTTGCTGTTTCGCAATCGCCGCAGCATCAATGTGGATGAACTCAATTCGCTTCAAGGCTGATCCGAACAGCCACTGCACATCATGAGTCAAACCCTGAACGCTTCCACTTTGCTGGCCGTGCCCCTGGCACCGCTGGTGGGTTCTGCCCTGGCAGGCCTGTTCGGCACCCGTTTTGCGGGCAATCAGCTGGGCCGGCGCGTGTGCCATTCGCTCACCATCCTGGGCGTGTTGATCGCTTTCCTGATTTCGGCCAGCACCCTGTGGTCGGTCATTCAGGACGGTGCCCGTTTCAATGAAACGCTCTACACCTGGATGGTGGTGGGCAGCCTCAAGATGGAGGTGGGCTTCATGGTCGATGGCCTCACCGCCATGATGATGTGTGTGGTCACCTTCGTGTCGTTGATGGTCCACATCTACACCATTGGCTACATGGCCGAGGACGAAGGCTACAACCGCTTTTTTGCCTACATCTCGCTCTTCACTTTCTCCATGCTCATGCTGGTGATGAGCAACAACCTGCTGCAGTTGTTCTTTGGCTGGGAAGCCGTGGGTCTGGTGTCTTACCTGCTCATTGGTTTTTGGTTCAACAAGCCCAGTGCCATCTTTGCCAACATGAAGGCCTTCCTGGTCAACCGGGTGGGTGACTTTGGCTTCATCCTGGGCATTGGCCTCATTGCTGCGTTCACCGACACCCTCAATTACACCGAGGTGTTTGCCAAGATGCCCGCCCTGGCCACCACCTTGTTCCCCGGCACCGACTGGCTGCTGGTCACCGTGACCGGCATTGCCTTGTTTGTGGGTGCCATGGGCAAGTCAGCCCAGTTTCCCTTGCACGTCTGGTTGCCCGACTCCATGGAAGGCCCGACCCCGATCTCCGCACTGATCCACGCTGCAACCATGGTCACGGCGGGCATCTTCATGGTGGCTCGCATGTCGCCCCTGTTCGAGTTGTCTGACGCCGCGCTCAATTTCATTTTGGTGATCGGCGCCATCACGGCCTTGTTCATGGGCTTTCTGGGCATCATCCAAAACGACATCAAGCGCGTGGTGGCCTACTCCACGCTCTCTCAGTTGGGCTACATGACCGTGGCCCTGGGCGCCTCAGCCTATTCGGTGGCTGTGTTCCACCTCATGACCCATGCCTTCTTCAAGGCCTTGTTGTTCCTGGGGGCGGGCTCGGTGATCATGGGCATGCACCACAACCAGGACATCCGCTGGATGGGGGGCGTTCGCAAGTTCATGCCCATCACCTGGATCACGTCCTTGCTCGGGTCGCTGGCTTTGATTGGCACGCCTTTCTTCTCGGGTTTTTATTCCAAGGACAGCATCATCGAAGCCGTGGCCGAGTCGCATTTGCCGGGCGCGGGCTTTGCCTACTTTGCCGTGATCTGCGGTGTGTTTGTCACGGCCTTTTATTCCTTCCGCATGTACTTCCTGGTCTTCCACGGTGCGCCGCGTCATCACCTCAACCCGGATGCCCACCACGATGACCACCACGGCCATGGGCATCACGATGCCCAGCCCCACGAGTCGCCAGCAGTGGTGACCATTCCGCTCATCTTGTTGGCCATTCCTTCGGTGGTGATTGGCTTCATGACCATGGGCGGCATGCTGTTTGGCACATTCTTCGACGGCGCCATCGTGGTCGATGCCACGCGCCATCACGCCATGACGGAGCTGGCCGAGGCCTTCCATGGTCCGGTGGCCATGGCTTTGCACGGCTTCACCACCCTGCCTTTCTACCTGGCCTTGGCGGGCGTGGTGGTGGCCTATTACTGCTACATGATCAACCCGCGCGTGCCCGAGGCATGCCGTCGCATCTTCTCCTGGATCTACCAGTTGCTTGAAAACAAGTACTACATGGACTGGATCAACGAAAACATCCTTGCCCGCCTGGCCCGTTTGCTGGGCACTGGGCTGTGGAAGGGGGGTGACCAAGCCCTGATTGATGGTGCGGTGGTCAATGGATCCTGGCGACTGGTGGGGGTGGTGTCCGCGATTGCGCGCCACTTGCAATCCGGTTACCTGTATCACTATGCCGGTGTCATGCTCCTGGGCATTTTTGTCCTCATGACCTGGTTCGTCTGGCTCAATCCATGAGCCGCTGCCAACGACACGAACAAAGAGAAGCATCATGGGATTGTTGAGTCTTGCGATCTGGACCCCGATAGTGGCGGGGGTCATCGTTCTGGCCTTGAGCCAGGAATCACAGGTCAGGCTGGTGCGCTGGCTGGCCTTGCTGGGCGCCTTGGCAGGTCTTGCGGCCACCTTGCCCTTGCTGGGTCAGTTTCAAACGGGCACGGCGGCCATGCAATTCATCGAGATTGCACCGTGGATTCCCCGCTTCAACGTCAACTACCACCTCGGGCTTGACGGCTTGTCATTCTGGTTCGTGCCGCTCACGGCCTTCATCACCGTGGTGGTGGTGATCGCCGGCTGGGAAGTCATCACCGAGCGGGTCAACCAGTACATGGGCGCGTTCCTCATCCTCAGCGGCCTGATGATCGGGGTCTTCTGCGCCATCGATGCCATGCTCTTTTATGTGTTCTTCGAGGCCACCCTCATCCCCATGTACCTGATCATCGGGATCTGGGGCGGTCCCAACAAGATCTACGCGGCCTTCAAGTTCTTCCTCTACACCCTGGCAGGTTCCTTGTTGATGCTGGTGGCGCTGATCTACCTCTACATCCAGTCGGGTGGCAGCTTTGATCTGGCCACCTGGTACAAGATGCCTTTGCCCGCTTCGGCACAGACCCTGATCTTCTTTGCCTTTGCCGCAGCCTTTGCGGTCAAGGTGCCCATGTGGCCGGTTCACACCTGGTTGCCCGACGTGCACGTCGAAGCCCCAACAGGTGGCTCTGCGGTGTTGGCGGCCATCATGCTCAAGCTGGGTGCCTATGGTTTCTTGCGGTTTTCATTGCCCATCGTCCCCGACGCCAGTCGCGAGTGGGCGTGGCTCATCATTGCCTTGTCGCTGGTGGCGGTGATTTATGTGGGTCTGGTGGCCATGGTTCAGCAAGACATGAAAAAGCTGGTGGCCTATTCGTCGGTGGCGCACATGGGGTTTGTGACCCTGGGCTTTTTCATCTTCAATGACCTGGGCATGGCCGGTGGCATCGTGCAGATGATTGCCCACGGTTTTGTGTCGGGTGCCATGTTCCTGTGCATTGGCGTGCTGTACGACCGCGTGCATTCGCGCGAGATTGCCAGCTATGGCGGTGTGGTCAACACCATGCCCAAGTTCTCGGCGTTTGCCTTGCTCTTTGCCATGGCCAATTGCGGCTTGCCTGCCACGGCAGGGTTTGTGGGCGAGTGGATGGTGATCCTGGCCAGCGTCAAGGCCAACTTCTGGCTGGGCTTTGCAGCCGCAACCGCACTGATTTTTGGTGCGGCCTATACCCTGTGGATGTTCAAGCGCGTCTACCTCGGACCTGTGGTCAATGAGGACGTCAAAACCCTCACCGACATCAACGCGCGCGAATTCCTCATGCTGGCTTTGCTGGCGATTGCCGTGCTTTGGATGGGCATCCATCCCAAGCCTTTCACCGATGTGATGGATGCGTCCGTGGCCGAGTTGCTGCGCCATGTCTCCGTTTCCAAATTGCCTCAATGACGAGCCCAACTGACAGGACTTCATCATGACCGAATCGCTACTGTGGCAGGCCGTTTATCCAGAGATCATCCTGCTGACCCTGGCTTGCCTGATTGCACTCATTGACCTGGGCGTGAAGTCCAGTGGCCGCGAACTCACCCACTACCTCACCCTGGGCTCTTTGCTGGGCCTGGTGGTGATCCTGGCGCAAGGCGGCACGCAGTCCGACACCCTGTATGCCTTTGGCAATCTGGTGGTGGTCGATGGCATGGGCAGCTGGCTCAAGTGTTTTGCCACCCTGGCGGTGGCGGTGACGCTGGTCTACGGCCACGCCTACGCACAGGAGCGCGACATGCTCAAGGGTGGCGAGCTCTACATCCTGGCCATGTTTGCCCTCTTGGGCATGTACGTGATGATTGGTGGGAACAACTTCCTGGTCATCTACCTTGGCCTGGAATTGCTCACCCTGTCGAGCTACGCCATGGTGGCTTTGCGCCGCGATTCGGCCATTGCCACTGAGGCCGCCATGAAGTACTTCGTGCTGGGAGCATTGGCCAGCGGCTTTTTGCTCTATGGCTTGTCCATGCTCTACGGCGCAACGAGCAGTCTGGACTTGCACACCGTGTTCAAGGCGATTGCCACCGGTCAGATTCACTCCCAGGTCCTGGTGCTGGGCGTGGTGTTTGTGGTCGCAGGCCTGGCATTCAAGCTGGGCGTGGTGCCGTTTCACATGTGGGTGCCTGACGTCTATCACGGTGCGCCCACGGTGGTCACCCTGCTGATCGGCGGCGCGCCCAAGTTGGCGGCGTTTGGCCTGGTCATGCGTGTGCTGGTCGACGGGCTCTTGCCCCTGGCGCTCGACTGGCAGCAAATGTTGGCCGTGCTGGCAGTGGCCTCATTGCTCATTGGTAACCTGGCCGCGATTGCCCAAACCAACATCAAGCGCATGCTGGCTTTTTCCACCATTTCCCAAATGGGTTTTGTGCTGCTGGGCATGCTCAGCGGCGTGGTGCATGGCCAACCTCAATACACCGCCAACGCCTACAGCTCCGCGATGTTCTATGTGGTGAGCTATGTGCTCACCACGCTAGCTGTCTTTGGCGTGATCCTCCTGTTGGCCCGTGGTGGCTTTGAGAGCGAAGAGATTTCAGACTTTGCAGGCCTCAATCAGCGCAGCCCCTTGTTTGCGGCGGTGATGGCTATTTGCCTGTTCTCGCTGGCGGGCATTCCCCCCATGGTGGGGTTTGCGGCCAAGCTCTCCGTGTTGCAAGCCCTGGTGGCCGGTGGCGACACGCCCAGCATGGTCCTGGCGGTGTTTGCTGTGACCATGTCCCTCATCGGCGCGTTTTATTACCTGCGCGTGGTCAAGGTCATGTACTTTGACACCCCCATCACTGCAACGCCCGTCACGGCTGGTGCGGATGTGCGGTGGCTGCTCACCCTCAATGGCGCCTTGGTGCTGGTTGTGGGCGTGTTGCCGGGCTGGCTCATGAGCCTGTGCGCGCAAGCCATGGTCCAGGCATTGTCCTCATGATCACAGGTGAGATGCCTGCCTGACATAATGCCCGCATGAAAGTCCTTGACCTTCAATGTGAGCATCAACATGTGTTCGAGGGGTGGTTTGCCTCCGAAGACGACTTCCAGAGTCAGCTCGCCCGCGGCTTGCTGACCTGCCCCTTGTGCGGCAGCCAGTCCCTTTCTAAAAAACTCAGTGCGCCACGTCTCAACCTGGGGGCCAGCGAGCCCGCTGCCGCATCGGCACCCACCACCACCTCAACCCCGGCTGCTCCCATGCCCGAGGCGGTCGATTTGGCCCAGCTCAATCCCCAGCAACTGCAAGCGGCCTGGATGAAAGCCGTCAAGGAAGTGATGGCGCAAACCGAGGACGTGGGCGAGCGCTTCACCGAAGAAGCACGAAAAATCCACTACGGTGAAACCGAGGCCAGAGGCATTCGCGGGCAAGCCTCACGCGAGCAAGCCCAGGCCTTGGAAGAAGAGGGCATTCAGGTGGTGGCGCTGCCCATTCCTGCGGCGCTCAAGGGGCCATTGCAATAGGCCCACCAGGGCGGTGGCCTTCTCGCGCCATCAAGCCGGCGTTGCACTCAGTCGCTTTTCAGCCTGATCCAGCCACTGGCTGAGGCCATCGACCAAGTCGGTCTGGCTGAACGAACAACTCTCCTCGGCAAACAGCGCACTCGACTCCAGGCGGTCGAGCAAGTTGTGCCACACCTCGGTGTAACGCTCGGGCAAGGCATCCAGGCAGTCCTGTGCGGCGCGGGCTTGTTGGCAAAACGCCGTCATGGGCAAGCGCCCTTCACGCCAGGCTGCGAGGGCATCGCGGCAGGCCTTGAGTTGAGCCAGTGCGGTGGACATGGGGCTCACTTGCTCCAGTTGTCTTTAAGGCCAGTGACCCGGTTGAAGATGGGATGACCAGGGCGATGGTCCACGCGGTCGGCCACAAAGTAGCCATGGCGTTCAAACTGGAATTTCTGATCGGGCTGGGCTTTCGCCAGTGACGGCTCCACATAGGCGGTCACGGTGCGCAGGCTGTTGGGGTTGAGGCTTTGCAAAAAGTCCTTGCCTCCGGCATCGGGTTGGGCGTCGATGAACAAGTGCTCATACAAGCGCACTTGCGCGGCCACACCGTCGCCCACGCTCACCCAGGTGATGGCCGCCTTGGCCTTGACGCTGTCGGCGCCGGGTGTGCCGCTCTTGGTATCGGGGATGAGCTTGGCCAGCACCTGCGTCACCTGGCCGTTGTCATCGCGCACGCAACCTGTGCACTCGACCACATAACCGCCCTTGAGGCGCACCAGGTTACCGGGGAAGAGTCGCTTGTAGCCCTTGGGCGGCGTCTCTTCAAAGTCTTCGCGTTCGATCCAGACCGACTGCCCGAGCTGGAAGACGCGCTCGGGCGGCGGGGTCTGGCCTTGCGCCAATGCAGAGTGGGGCAGCGCGGGCTGGGTGCAGACCTCGACATGATCGGCAGAGCCAAACACCTCAGCCCAATTGGTGAGCACGAGTTCAACCGGGTCGAGCACAGCCATGCCGCGATGGGCCTTGTTTTCCAGGTCTTCGCGCAGGCAGCCTTCGAGCACGCTGTAGTCAATCCAGCTGTCGCTTTTGCTCACGCCAATGCGTTCGGCAAACAGACGAATGCTCTCGGGGGTGAAGCCGCGACGGCGCAAGCCCACGATGGTGGGCATGCGGGGATCGTCCCAGCCGGTGACGCGTTGCTCCTGGACCAGTTGCGCGAGCTTGCGCTTGCTGGTGATCACGTGCGTGAGGTTCAGGCGCGCGAATTCATACTGGCGTGGTGCGGGGGTGTTGATGAGGCCGCCTTCAGAGAGGCGTTGCATCAGCCAGTCGTAAAAGGGGCGCTGGTCTTCGAATTCCAGCGTGCAAATGCTGTGGGTGATGTTTTCCAGTGCATCCTCAATCGGGTGCGCGAAGGTGTACATGGGGTAGATGCACCAGGCATCGCCCGTGTTGTGGTGGGTGGCGCGGCGAATGCGATAGATGGCCGGGTCGCGCAAGTTGATGTTGGGGCTGGCCATGTCGATCTTGGCACGCAACACCGCAGCGCCATCGGGCAATTCGCCTGCACGCATCTGGCGAAAACGGGCAAGGTTCTCTTGAGGTGTGCGCGAGCGAAAGGGGCTGTTCACACCCGGCTTGCCGAAGTCCCCCCGGTTGATGCGCATGTCTTCTGCGCTTTGTTCGTCCACATAAGCGTGACCGGTTTCGATCAGGTGCTCGGCCGCGCGGTACATGACGTCGAAGTAGTTGCTGGCGAAGTAGAGGTGACTTTGCGTTTGGCCGTTGAAGTGACTGTCCCACGAAAAACCCAGCCACGACACCGCGTCCAGGATGGAGTCCACGTATTCCTGTTCTTCTTTTTCCGGGTTGGTGTCATCAAAGCGCATGTGGCACACGCCGCCGTATTCCCTGGCCAATCCAAAGTTCAGACAAATGCTCTTGGCATGACCCACATGCAAATAGCCATTGGGCTCGGGCGGGAACCGGGTGCGGATGCGGGCAGGGTCTAGCGCAGCTTGGGCATGGTGTGCAGCCTCGCCGGGGCTGCCAGCCCAGCGACGCTGGGCGTGCGTGCCATGGGCCAAGTCGGACTCGATGATTTGCCTCAGGAAGTGGCTGGGCTTGCCACTCTCAGAGGCTTCGCTGGCGGGACGGGCTGATTCGTTCATGGCCGAAATTGTAGGCGCGCGATGGCCATAATCTCATTTTCGAGAGGAAGACCAATATGGACGCTTGGTGGCTCAATGCTGTGATCATGGGGGTGGTGGAAGGATTGACTGAATTTCTGCCCATTTCATCCACCGGCCACCTCATCCTCACCAGTGCATTGCTGGGCATGGATGGCGAGAAAACCAAGGTCTTTGAGATTGCCATCCAGACGGGTGCCATCTTTGCAGTCATCCTGATTTTTTGGTCCCGCCTTTACGCCACGGCAAGCGGTTTGCTGCAACGCAAGCCCCAGGCTTGGCGCTTCACGCAAAACGTGCTGATCGCATTTGTACCTGCGGTGGTCCTGGGCTTGTTGCTGGGCAAGACCATCAAGGCGCATTTGTTCACACCCCATGTGGTGGCCACCACCTTCATCCTGGGGGGCTTGGCCATTTTGTGGATTGAGCGACGCTTCGCCCGTCAAGCCCAGGTGCTGGGGCAAACTGCGCGCGTGCAATCGGTGGACGACATGACCGCAGGAGATGCCTTGCGTGTGGGCTTGCTGCAGTGCCTCGCGCTCGTGCCGGGCACCAGCCGCAGCGGAGCCACCATCATGGGCGGCCTGTGGCTGGGTCTGAGCCGCACGGTGGCCACCGAGTTTTCGTTTTATCTGGCCATCCCCACCCTGATTGGTGCCGGGGTCTATAGCCTCTACAAGGCCAGAGACTTGCTCAACCTCGCCGACCTGCCCATGTTCATGGTGGGGCTGGTGGCCGCGTTCCTGAGCGCCTGGGTGTGCGTGCGCTGGTTATTGCGCTTTGTGTCCACCCACAGCTTTGTGCCTTTTGCCCATTACCGCATTGTGTTTGGCCTGCTCATCCTGATCACCCATGGCCTGGGCTGGGTGAATTGGGCCAATTGATTCCCATCTGACCCTGATTTTTTTTGGCGCTCAGAGCAGTCTTTTGAGGGCGTAGAGGGCTTCGAGGGCTTCGCGCGGGCTCATGGCATCGGGGTCGAGGTCGGCCAGCCGCAATTCGGCGGCGCTGGGTGCGGGGGCGCTGGCCTCGGGCGGTGTGGCAAATAAATCGACCTGACTCTGTCCGGCCTGCGCCGCTGCTTCGAGTTGCGCCAGGGCATGCTGGGCCTGATTGAGCACGGCTTGGGGCATGCCCGCAAGCCGCGCCACCTGGATGCCGTGGCTGCGGTTGGCAGGACCGGCCTCGATGTGATGCAGGAAGATGACCTCTTTGCCTTGCTCGGCTGCACTCACATGCACATTGAATGCGGCAGGGTGTTGCAGCGGAAAGTCGGTGAGCTCGAAGTAATGCGTGGCAAACAGCACAAACGACTTGCACTTGTCGTGCAGGTGTGAGGCGATGGCGCCGGCGAGCGACAGGCCGTCGTAGGTGGAGGTGCCCCGGCCAATTTCATCCATGAGCACCAGGCTATTTGGGGTGGCGGCGTGCAGGATTTGTGCGGCCTCGGTCATCTCCAGCATGAAGGTGGACTGGGCATTGGCCAGGTCGTCTGCTGCGCCGATGCGGGTGTAGATGGCATCGATGGGGCCAATCACACAGCGCTTGGCCGGTACGGGTGAACCCATGCAGGCCAGCAACACAATGAGTGCCACCTGGCGCATGTAGGTGGACTTGCCGCCCATGTTGGGGCCGGTGATGATTTGCAGACGCGACTGGTGTCCCAGATCCGTGTCATTGGCCATGAAGGAGATGCCACTCTCTGCCAGGCGTGACTCGACCACCGGATGCCGCCCGCCTTCGATCTGGATGCAGGGGTGTGCCACGTATTCGGGCGCTTGCCAGCCCAGGCTCAACGCCCGCTCGGCGAGCGTGGACCACCCATCGAGTTGCGCCAAGGCCTGTGCCAGTTCAGCCAGCGCGGGCACATGGGCTTGCAGGGCATCGAGCAGCTGTTCGTACAGCCATTTCTCGCGGGTCAGGGCGCGTTCCTGCGCGGACAAGGCCTTGTCTTCAAAGTCCTTGAGCTCTGGCGTGATGAAGCGCTCGGCGTTTTTCAGGGTCTGGCGTCGCTTGTAGTGCAAAGGCACGCGGTCGAGTTGCCCCTGCGAGATCTCGATGTAAAAGCCATGCACCCGGTTGAACTGGACCTTGAGGTTGGCAATGCCTGTGGCTTCGCGCTCCTTGGCTTCGAGTTGGAGCAAGAAGCCGTCGGCGTTGTCCTGAATGCCGCGCAGCTCGTCGAGCTCGGCGTCGAAGCCGGCACGAAACACCCCGCCATCGCGGATTTGCACCGAGGGCTCGTCGAGCAGGGCATGCGCGAGCAACGACTGGATGTGCGGATTGGGCGTGAGCGCCATGATGCTGGGCACGAACAGCTCGTCGGTGGGCAAAAGGGCAGGCAGCTCGCGTGCGTGTTGCAAGGCCATCCCCAGTGCCACCAGCTCGCGGGGTTTGACCTGGCGCAGGGCAATGCGTGCCTGGATGCGTTGCACATCGCTGATGTCTTTGAGCCGTGCGCGCAGCTTTTGCCACGGCCCCATGCCTTCGTGACCCTGCAAGGCCTGGATGGCCTGCAAGCGCTGCTTGGCCAGATCGTGATCACGCGGCGGCTCGGTGATCCAGCGGCGCAGCAAGCGCGAGCCCATGGGGGTCATGCAGGTGTCGAGCAGAGAAAAGAGGGTGGGGCTGTCTTCGCCCTTGAGGGTTTGAACCAGCTCGAGGTTGCGCAGGGTGGCTGCATTGAGCATCACCTGGGCGTCGTTGCGCACCACCTGGAGGTTGCGCACATGGTGCAGCGGCTGGCCTTGGGTGTGCTCGGCATAGGTGAGCAAGGCGGCGGCCGCAGCATGGGCTTGGGTGAGTTCTTGCGCGCTCCAGGCCTGCAGGCTTTGGGTGCCCAGGCGCTCGCACAGCTTGCGCTCCCCCAGGCCTGCGTCGAAAGACCAGCCTGGCCTGGGGCTGGTGGCCCAGCTGCCTTTGAACCACAGGGTGGTGTCGCTGGGCAACTCCTGGGCATGGATGATTTCGCTCGGGGCAATGCGCGTGGCCCAGTTGGCCCAATCGTCCAGGCTGCATTCGGCCAGGCGGATCACACCTTCGGTCACGCTCAACCACGCCAGCCCAAGCCCCATGCCCCGGTTGGCTTTGGATTTGGGGTTGAGGTGGATGGCCAGCAGCACGGCCTCGCGCTTGTCGGGCATGAGGGAGGCATCGGTGAGGGTGCCGGGCGTGACCACGCGCACGACCTCGCGAGCCACCGGGCCTTTGCCGCCCACTTCGCCCACTTGCTCGCAAATCGCCACCGATTCGCCCAGGCGCATGAGGCGCGCGAGGTAGTTGTCGGCGGCGTGAAAGGGCACACCCGCCATGGGAATGGGCTGGCCAGCCGATTGCCCACGATGGGTGAGGGTGATGTCGAGCAAACGCGCTGCCTTGTGCGCATCGTCAAAAAAGAGTTCGTAAAAATCCCCCATCCGGTAAAAGACCAGGGTGTGGGGATGCTGCTGCTTGATGAGCAGGTACTGCTGCATCATGGGCGTGTGCCCGGCCAGGTCTTGCTCCCAGGGCTTGCTTGAAGCCGCAGCCGAGGCGGTCATCTCAGGCCGCTCCCTGCCCGTCTTTGGCGGCGTTGTGCTGTCGCAGCAGCGAGCCCAGCGCCATCACATGCTGGCTCACGCGGGCTTTGTCCTGGGCGCTGGCGAATTTGGAATAGGGCTTGAGCAGGTTGACCAACTGGGCATAGATCTTGGGGTTGCCCGCGAGGCATTCGCGCTGGTGCAGGTAGTCGGATTCACCGGTGAAATTGCCAATCAGGCCACCCGCCTCGGTGATCAGCAAGGCGCCCGCTGCCATGTCCCAGGGCGACAAACCCGTTTCAAAGAAACCATCGCTGTAGCCTGCCGCCACGTAGGCCAGATCCAGCGCGGCCGCACCCGGGCGGCGCAAGCCCGCGGTGCGCTGCATGACATCGGCCATGACGCTCAGGTAGGTGGGGAAGTCGTCGCCCGGTCGGAAGGGAAAGCCCGTGGACACCAGGCACTCTTGCAAGCGGGTGCGCTTGCTCACCCGCAAGCGGCGGTCATTGAGGAAGGCACCGCGTCCGCGCGTGGCGGTGAAGAGGTCGTTGCGGCTGGGGTCGTAGACCACGGCCTGCTCCAGACGCCCTTTGGATTGCAGGGCAATGCTCACGCAATAGACCGGGAAGCCATGGATGAAATTGGTGGTGCCATCGAGCGGGTCGATGATCCAGATGTGTTCAGAGTGCGGGTTGCCGTGGGTCTGGCCGGTTTCTTCGCCCAGGATGCCGTGATCGGGGTAGGCCTGCAGCAAGGTCTCGATGATGATGGCTTCGCTGGCCTGGTCGATTTCGGTGACAAAGTCGTTGACCTGCTTTTGCGAGACCCGAACCGACTCCACATCCAGGGCGGCGCGGTTGATGATGGCACCGGCCGCACGGGCGGCCTTGATGGCCACGTTGAGCATGGGATGCAAAGAATTGGAGACCGTTGATGTAGTCATGGCGTTGGGCGACAAGCGCAGCAGGTTTGAACTTTGATGGAACAATGCGTCAACAGCGTGGCCTGGGCCTGACCATTGCGCCCAGCTCAGGTGGCCTGGGCTGGTTTGCCGGTCCGATGACCCGCAAGGTTCAAATTTTATGTCTTTGAAGACCCGATTCGTTTTGATCCAGACCAGCCATGCCGGCAACGTGGGGGCCACCGCCCGCGCGATGCGCGTCATGGGGTTTGATGACCTGGTCCTGGTGCAACCCCGTTGGACCAATGTCTTGCGCCGTGAGGAGACCATTCAAAGGGCGAGTGGCGCCCTGGATGTGCTCAACAAGGCACGCCAGGTGGACACCCTGGAGGAGGCCTTGGACGGCATGACCACGGTGTGTGCCACTGCCATGGTGCCGCGTGACTTTGGCCCGCCCACCTATACCCCGCGCGAATGGGCGCAGGCCTGGGTGGCGCGCGCGCAGACGGCGGGCCAAGCCACTGCGCCAGGAGACCACCCGTCTGGGCCTCAAGGTGTGGCCTTCCTCTTTGGCTCCGAGCGCTTTGGCATGCGCAACGAGGACATCTACCGCAGCCATGCCGTGCTCACCATTGCCACCGATCCCCAGTTTGGCTCGCTCAATCTCGCTGCCGCAGTGCAGTTGGTGGCCTATGAGTGGCGGCTGGCGCTGGGCAGCTTTGAGGTGCGCCCAGCCACCCCCGAGCCCCAGTTGGCTGATGCGCGCCAGGTGGCGGGTCTGCTCCAGCATTGGGAACAAGCCCTGGTTCACCTGCAGTTTTTGGATCCCCAGGCGCCCAAAAAGCTCATGCCCCGGCTCAACCAGTTGTTCAACCGTGCGGCACTCACGCAGGAGGACATCCACATCCTGCGCGGCGTGGCCAAGCAGATGCTCGAGAGCACACCACCCCGGCGGGGTTGACCCGCTGGCCTGCTCTGAACAGCCACAACAGATAGACTCTGGCCATGTTTGCCCGCCTTCGCTCTGACATCCGCTGCATCCTGGAGCGCGACCCCGCTGCCCGCAGCACCTGGGAGGTCCTCACCTGCTACCCCGGCTTGCATGCGCTCATCCTGCATCGCCGCGCCAACTGGTGCTGGCACCACGGATTCAAGTGGCTGGGTCGCTTCATTTCGCATGTGTCGCGCTGGATGACGGGCATAGAAATTCACCCTGGCGCCACCATTGGCGAGGGGGTTTTTTTCGACCATGCCATGGGCGTGGTGGTGGGCGAGACGGCGGAAATTGGCGATGGCTGCACCATCTACCAGGGCGTGACCTTGGGCGGTACCTCGCTTTACAAGGGCACCAAGCGCCACCCGACGCTGGGGCGTGATGTGGTGGTGGGTGCAGGCGCCAAGGTGCTGGGCGGCTTCACCGTGGGCGACGGCGCGCGCATTGGCAGCAATGCGGTGGTGACCAAGCCTGTGCCCGCAGGGGCGACGGCCGTGGGCAATCCGGCCCGCATCATTCTGGCCGAGCAGCGTGACGCAGAACAAACCGCTGCCGCCTTCTCGGCTTATGGCGTGACCCAGGGCGATGACCCGCTGAGCCTGGCCTTGCGCGGCCTGAGCGACACCACAGCAAGTCAGGAGCATCAGATTGCCTTGTTGTGGAAGACCATCGAAACCTTGTCAGCCCGCGTCCAGGGTGCTGAGTCGTGCGTGCCCGATGAGGCCGCCCGCCAGGCCCACTACGAAGCCGAGCGCATCAACCAGCTCATTGGCAAGTGAGCGGCTAGCCCACTGCGGCATTGCGCCGTTGCGCCTTTGCGCCGTTGAGGCTTTTCAAGGTCAGGGTGCTTTGAGCGCCGCCCTCAACCCGCAAACAACCTGGCCAACACCCGACTGGCCAGGGGTGCGGCGGTGTCGCGCATGAAGGCCACAAAGTCGTGGGCAGCGCCCTCGTCGGCGACATCCGAGATGGTGCGCAAGACGGCAAATGGCACACCACATTCCTCGCAGACTTGCGCCACCGCTGCGCCTTCCATTTCCACTGCCAGCACATCGGGGTAGTGGTCGCGGATGCGCTGGGCCATGTCATGGCCTTGAATGAACTGATCCCCACTGGCAATGAGGCCACTGTGCAAACGCTGCTCGCCCACCAAGGCCTCTTGGGCTGCGGTTTGCAACGCCTGGGTGAGTGTGGGGTCGCAGCTCAGGCGTGTTTTGCCCAGCAAGGGGATTTCGCCACGGGGAAACAAAGGCCAGGCGCTCAAATCGTGCTGGACCAGTTCATGGGCCACCACCACGTCGCCGCGACGCACCTGCTGCCCCAATCCACCCGCCACGCCCACGAACACCAGGTGATTGACCCCAAAGCGTTCGATCAGGGTGGTGGCAGTGAGCGCTGCGGCCACCTTGCCAATGCGAGCCGTGACGGCATGCACCGTCTGGCCTTGGAGTTGGCCTTGAATGAAGTCGCGCCCCGCGATGCGGTGGGTGGTGGGCGCTTGCAGGCGATGAACGAGGTCGCCCAATTCCTCGGGCAAAGCGGCCATGAGGCCCCACACGGGCGTCGCTTTGTTCATGAGCGGGGCGGGCGAATCGCGTTTTTGGGGCGGAAGGCCTTGCACACCGCGTCGCGGGTTTCGAGGTAGGGACCGCCAATGAGGTCGATGCAATAGGGCACAGCAGCAAAAATGCCGTTGACGTGGGGCAGGCCTTGCAAGGTCTCTTCGATGGACTTGGGTTGCCCCGGCAAGTTGATGATCAGGCAGCGGTCGCGGATCACGGCCACTTGCCGCGAGAGGATGGCAGTGGGCACAAATTGCAGGGAGATTTGCCGCATCTGCTCACCAAAACCTGGCATTTCCTTGTGGGCCACGGCCAAGGTGGCCTCGGGCGTGACATCGCGCAAGGCGGGGCCTGTGCCGCCGGTGGTCAACACCAGGTGGCATCCGCCATCCACCAGCTCGATCAGCGTTTGCGAAATCAGGGCCTGCTCGTCGGGGATGAGTCGGGGCTGGAAGTCAATCGGGTTGATGAGGGCGCGCTCGAGCCAATGGCGCAGGGCAGGCAAGCCCTTGTCTTCATACGTGCCGCTGGAGGCGCGGTCGCTGATGGAGACGATGCCAATGCGAACGGTATCCGCACCGGGTTCAGGTTGCAATGCGTCGTCGTTCATTCGGGTTCGGGAAAGGTGCGATTGGCTTTGAGCCATTGAAACAGTTCACGAAAGGCTTTGCTGTGACGCGGCCACTGGCCTTGGGCAACTTCGTGGGCACTGGGGCCTTGGTCCTTGCGCGCTTGTCGCACCAGGGCACGCAGTTGCTG